>CALXVR010000005.1 GCA_944392155.1 uncultured Alphaproteobacteria bacterium
ACAGGTAAGAAAGTAAACTCAGCGATAGATAACCCGTCATCATATTATACGGCACAGTCCTTGACCAACCGTGCGAGTGACTTGAGCTCATTGTTAGACAGCATGGGTCAGGCCGTACAAACCATTCAGGCGGCCAACGAAGGTATTGAGGCTATTACCGAATTTGCCAATCAGGCAAAGGCTATTGCCACCTCGGCCAACGATACGTCGGACGGTGTATCGATTAAGAACTATATGTCTCAGTTTGATGAAATCTTGGAGCAGATTGACGGTATCGCGAAAGACTCCGGATATAAAGGCGTCAACCTTTTGGAAGATGGTCAGGAATTGAAAGTTGTCTTTAACGAAGACCGTTCTTCTTCGCTGACGGTTAAAAGTGACGATGCGTCCTCTGAAGGACTTGGTCTGAAATCTGCGTCTACAACCGGTTCCGAATGGGCGAAAGACGAGGGACAGACCGGCGCTGTCGCCGCATTTGCAAAAAAAACTCAATTTGCTCAGAATTCATTCGTTTATGACGGTTCCGGTAAAGTATACAAAGTAGTAGGGGCAACGGGAATTCAGAATACAAATGAAGATAGCATTGAAGCGCTGGTTAAAGCCGGAACTTTGGAAGAAACGGATTTCGTGTTGAATGATGACAAAAGCCAAGCTGTTAAGATTACCATCAACAAAGAAGCCATCAACAACTCAATTACACAAGTAGAGGCAGCAGTATCCAAGCTTCGTAATATGGCATCAGTATTTGGTAACAACTACTCAATCGTAGAAGGTCGTGAAGAGTTCACCGAGAACTTGATTAACGTTCTTGAAGAAGGTGCAGATAAATTGACCTTGGCTGATATGAACGAAGAGTCAGCAAATATGTTGGCTCTGCAAACCAGACAGCAGTTGGCTATTAACTCCTTGAGTTTGGCATCACAGGCTGCACAGTCCGTATTGAGCTTGTTCTAATCAGAACAAAAAACGACAGAAAAGGCGGAGTTTTCTCCGCCTTTTTTTGTTGTGTTTAAATGCGATTCTCTTTATACTAAACGAGTAAGAAAGCATGAAGAAAGACAGAATGATGTTATCGGATGTAGAATTTGGCAAAAAAATATACCAAGAACTTTGTGAAGAGTTTGGAAGCAATTTTTTGTTTTCCACGGGGGCTTCTGTTTTTGCTCAAAATATTACGGCAAAAGATATTGTTAAGTTAAGCTCAGAAGAGATTGATGCCATTCAAAAAGAATATGACAAAGAAAATTGTCGTGAGATTTTTCAGGCGTTCCTTGAACATAAAATTAATCAGGAAGAAGCTCGTTTTCTGCTCAACTATTATCGTGAGGGAATGAAAGCCTATCGCGAAGTATATCGTGCTTTGTATGAAATTTATGGCATTCCGGAGAAAATAGCTTGTATGAATCCGCTGAATGGTGAGCTGGAAATGCATGTCCAAAAGATTCCGCATGTTGATGCCAAAAACAACAAAATCATCACCATAAGAGAAAATGTTGTAACCAATTACAGCCTGAAAGAGGTTACCCCTTTTACCTGTATGCGCTTGGAATACAGAGATACGGAAAATAATCCTGTCTATGTTATTTTGCCGGTAATGAAAAAAGCTAAAAGAGCTATTGAGAAAATTCAAGATTACCGCAATGAGGAAATGGAAGAAATCAGAAAAATTAATGAAGATTATAAGCAACACGGAGATATAGAGCGCTTACAAAAAGAACTTTCATCGGTGCGAGGCCACCTAAACCGAGTAAACGACATTTTGCGTTTAACCATCACACGCAAATATTATACCGGTGTGAGTCGTACCAGAAACACTCTGACCAATGCTCCGAACTTGGGCATAAATCCGGCAGAAACGCGTAGCTTGTTTTATGACAATGATATGAGAAATTGCGCCCAACTCAAAAAGAACGGTAAAAACTATTATGACGACAAGCTTTTTATGCACTTGCTTTTAGAAAACGGCGGTGAGTTAAGGGCTGAGGTGCAGCTCAAAATAGATATTTTTTATCGTGCAGATTTGCAAACGCATTTGTTGTATGAAGAACAACGAGTATTAGAAGAAAAATTGCGCGCAGAAAAAGAGAAAATGTCTGCTCAGGAAGTTCAGCGCAATGAATATAAAATTAATCTGCTGAAAAAAAGTATCCAGAAGATTAATAAGCAAGCCAATCACGAATATAATATGATGGTTTTAGAAAAAGTCCGCTGGCTGGAAGACGGATATAGAGCATTGCGTATACCGCCGGATTATAAAGACGGCACGTACAAAGCCTGCCACGACTTAATAAAAAGTTGTTATATGGTTCGTCCGCACAAGATTTTTGATGTTGATAAAGAGTTTGATGTTAAAGATAAGGAAAACATAAGCATTGCCGCTCGCGGAAATTATGACTTAAACAGCATTTTTGCCATATCCAAACGCTACCGCAAATCCATCTCGCTTAAATATTCGCCATTGCATGATAAGGTGGATATTACGGGGCAAGATGAAACTTATCCGAACTATATTTCGGGCAAAAAATACAATCCCCGCTATGATAAAAGCGATTGGGATGATTATGGCAAAGCGCGCAAGTTTAGGGTGGATATGAACCAAAATATTTATCGTGGAAGTTATGATGATAAATATTGGCAGGATTATGCCGCTGCAGAAAATGAGGTGGCAAAACAAGAAAAAAAATTGACGCGCCGCCAAATAAGAATGTATCATAAAACAGTCAATCAAAAGCGGATAAAAGGAGAGATTCCGCTATCTGGTCGTTCGTCCGAAAGATAAGGGGGAAAAATGCTTAAACTTGCTTTTTTTGTGGTGTCAATGCTCTTGGGGGCTGAATATGCTTTGGCCCAAATCCCCTCAGCACCGGTAAAAAAAGAAAAACCTCAGCTGAGTTTAACTGATACTGTTAAAAACATAGACAGAGGTGATGCTGAAAAGCAGGAAGAGGACTCATCCCCAGCCGAAACCCTGGAAGAGGAAGATAAAGGAATTTTTTCTTTTATGAATTTTTCTTTTTCTAAAAAGAAAGAAAACAAAAAGGTCTATGCTCGTCCGGATGAAAAAAAAGAAAATTTTGTGCAAAGAATAACCAGACAAGCCGAAGAAGGAGATGTTAACGCCCAGCTGACATTAGGCTATATGTATTTGTATGGAGAAGAAGGCGTCGATATTGATTATGAAAAAGCCTTTCGTTATTATTCAATGGCGGCAGCGCAGAAAGACAATGTCGCGGTCAATAATTTAGGAAGCTTATACTATAGCGGTATAGGAACAGAAAAAGATTTTCTGAAGGCGGCAACTTTGTTTGATGAAGCTGCAAAATTAGGTAATGTCGAGGCCGCCGTTAATCTTGCTTTTATTTATTTAAGCGGTTCCAATGTCGGGAAGAATAGCCAGGCAGCCATGGAGTTGTTTAAAAAGGCGGCGGAGAAGGGTAATCCTACGGCTAAGTTTATGCTGGGCTATGCCTATTATAAAGGTTTTGTTTATCCTCAAGACTATGGTAAAGCCGTTAAACTTATTCGCGAGGCTGCAAACGCTGAATATGCCGAAGCACAATATATGATGGCGGTCTTGTACATGAATGGTCAAGGAATAACTAAAAACTATGGTAATGCAGTCAAGTTTTTCCGTCTGGCCGCCGACCAAGGTAATGTAGACGCAATGACGGAACTTGGTGATATTTTAGCACTGGGAAATGCTTATCCGAAAGATATTTATACGGCTCATATGCTGTTTAATATTGCAGCAGTCAGAGGCGCACCGAAAGCCGCCGAAAAACGAGATGCCATCGAAAAGGTTATGAAAATTGAAGAGCTGCTGCAAGCTCAAACATCAGCTGAAAAATTTGTTGAGAAACCATCGGCTCTGACATCATATGTAAAACAAACATTCGGTAGCGATATTCGAAAATATATTGATGAAAATATAAAAAAATTAGGTACACAAATTCGTAAATAACTAGGAATATATCATGTCCCAAAAAGAACTCAGAGAAAAGTTTTCTAATTCAGGAATTGAGTTTGTAGACATTGAAACCGTCTACTTTAGGGAAGACACAGAGATAGAAGCCGGAACTTTTGTGGAGCCATTTGTGGTCTTCGGCCCAAAGGTAAAAATCGGTAAGGGCTGTACGATAAAAGCTTTTTCTCACTTGGAAGATGTTGTAATAGAAGATAATTGTATCATCGGTCCTTTTGCGCGAATAAGAGGCGGTTCTCATATTGCAAGCAATGCCGGCGTAGGCAATTTTGTTGAGGTCGTTCGCTCAACTATCGGCAGCAAAACGGCGGCATGGCACTTAAATTATATTGCAGATGCCGAGATAGAGGAAAATGTTGAAATCGGTGGCGGCTTGGTCATCAGCAATTATGATGGTTTCAATAAGCATAAAACCAAGATAGCCAAAAACAGTTTTGTCGGCGCGAACACCACACTAATTTCTCCCGCCAATGTAGGTGAGGGCGCTATGGTTGCCGCCGGAAGTGTTGTCTCAGGAGATATTGAAGAGGATTCTTTGGTCATTGAACGCAGCCCGCTGATAAAGAAACCTCATGGAGCTTCAAGATATATGCAAAGAAAAAAATCTTAAAATACACGAACAAAAAACCCCGCAAATTTGCGGGGTTTTTATTAAAAGAATAATCAGCTTATTCGTGCTTGTGCGGCATCTCGGCTTCTTTAACCAAAGCAGCAATAAAGTCATCAAGTTTGACTGTTTCTTGCTTCTCTGAGCCAAGGCGACGAACCGTAACTGTGCCGTTTTCTTTTTCCTTAGCACCGACAACGGCAATAACCGGAATCTTGGCAACGGAATGCTCACGAATTTTGTAGTTAATCTTTTCGTTGCGCAAATCCGTTTTAGCATATAAACCGGCATTTTGAAGTTTCTTCGCAACTTCTTCAGCATAATCATCAATTTCGCTGACAATCGGACAAACCACAACTTGTTCCGGAGACAACCACAAAGGCAACTTACCGGCATGGTTCTCAATCAAGATACCCAAGAAACGTTCAATAGAACCAAACAGCGCACGGTGCAACATAACCGGCTGGTGTTTTTCGCCATCTTCGCCAATGTAGGAGATGTCAAAGCGTTGCGGTAAGTTCATATCCATCTGTACCGTACCGCATTGCCACTCACGACCGATGGCGTCACGCAAAATAAATTCCAGCTTAGGACCATAGAAAGCACCTTCGCCTTCATTAATTTCGTATTTATAGCCATTATGTTCGAGAGCGTTAGCCAAAGCTTTTTCGGAGATATCCCAAATCTCGTCGGAGCCGATACGATAAATGCTGTCCGGACGAGTTGAGAGATAAATTTTAACATCTTCAAAGCCAAAGTCTTTATAGATGTCCAAAATCAGCTTAATGGTCTTAACGCATTCTTCTTCCATTTGCTCGGGTGTGCAGAAAATATGCGCATCATCTTGTGTAAATTCACGTACGCGCATCAAGCCCATCAATGAACCGGATGCTTCGTAACGGTTAACCATACCAAACTCAGCCACGCGTAACGGCAAATCACGGTAAGATTTTATGCCTTGTTTATAAACCAATAATCCGCCGGGGCAGTTCATCGGCTTAACGCAAAATTGTTTTTCATCTTCGGTCTTACCGGAATAGTTATGCGCGCCATATTTATCCCAGTGACCGGAGATTTCCCATAAAACGCGGTCCATAATGCGTGGGGTTGCAATCTCAATATAACCGTTGTGCTCTTGGCGGTTACGCATATATTCAATCAACTTGCGATAGATTTTATAACCTTTATCATGCCAGAAAACGGCACCCGGAGCATATTCCGGTTCAAAGTGGAACAAATCCATCTCTTTGCCGAGCTTGCGGTGGTCGCGTTTTTCGGCTTCTTCCAACATTTCCAAATAAGCTTTAAGGTCTTTTTTGTCGGCCCAAGCGGTTGCATAAATACGTTGCAACATTTCTTTGGAGGAATCTCCGCGCCAATAAGCGCCGGCAACTTTCATCAATTTGAAAGCATCACCGATTTTACCCGTAGACGGGACATGCGGACCGCGGCAGAGATCGGTAAATGAGCCTTGGCGGTATAAAGAAATTGTTTCATCTTCCGGCAGGTCTTCAATAATTTCAGCCTTATAAAATTCACCGTTATTTTTGAAGAATTTGATTGCTTCATTGCGCGGCATGACAATGCGCTCTAACTTTTCATCGCGCTTAACAATCTCATGCATTTTTGCTTCAATTTTTTCAAAATCTTCGGTCGTAAAGGGTTCTTTGCGAGCAAAGTCATAATAAAAACCGTTTTCAATAGCAGGGCCGATTGTAACCTGAACATCGGGCCAAAGCTCCTTAACGGCTTGAGCCATAACATGCGAGCAAGAGTGGCGCAAGATGTGTAAGCCTTCCTTATCCTTGCCGGTGATAATAGTCACGGTTGCGTCGGTAGTGATGGGAGTGCTTAAATCTTGTGTTGTGCCGTTCACGGTGATAGCTAAAGCCGCCTTGGCCAAATTGGGACTAATCTTGTTTGCAATGTCAAAACCGTTGACACCGCTTTCCATCTCTAAAATACTACCATCAGGTAATTTTATCGCAACCATTTTAAAATTTTCCTTTTACTTAAATTAATCATTTTTTTTATCAGAAGCTATAAGCTCCTCATAAACCTTGATAGTTTTATCACACATAATTTCTTTTGTGAAGTTGTCTTTTACGTTTTTTATTGCAGCTTTCGAAATTTTTTCTTCTTCAGCCGGGGAAAGAGACAGAGCCCAATCAATAGCCTCAGCCAAAGAAGCTGCATTGTTATTATAAAAGAGCTTGCCTGTTTTTCCGTCAACTATACTATCAAGTGAGCCGCCATGATTTGACGCCACAACGATTTTACCCATGGCTTGTCCTTCAATCGCTATTCGTCCAAAGGCTTCAGGCTCAATAGCCGTAGATAAAATAACATTAGAAACCATCATCAATGCGGGCATATCCAAAACTTTGCCGAATATGGCGACCCGATTCTCTAACTCGTATTTTTTTATGAGTTTTTTAAGTTCGTTGACATACTCTTCACGTCCCTGCTCATCACCTGCAATAATGCAATAATAATTTTGATTTTTTACTTGAGAGAGGGCTTCAATCAACAGATGTTGACCTTTCCATCTGGTTATGCGTCCGCCTAAAAGCAAAACTTTTTTATCATCCGGAATATTGTAATCTTGAACGGTTTTAATCATTCTTTCGGATGTAACCGCCTCAGGCGAAAACTTTTCGGTGTTAACACAGCGGTGAACTAATCTAATATTTTCCTCTGAAATCTTATAATTAGCTAAAATATGCCGCTTAATATGCTCAGAAATGGCGATGACTTTTTCGCCATAAGTCATGATGCGGTTATAAAGCTTTTTGATACCCCAAGGACCAAGTCCGTAAGTGCCGTGAAATGTTGTCATATAGTGAGCGCCGGCTTTTTTTGCAGCCCAGTAAGCGCTCCAAGCGGGAGCCCGAGAACGAGCGTGAACAATGTTAATCCCTTTTTCTTTAATAAACTTTGCCAGTTCCTTAGAGTTTTTACGCATTTTGAAGATATTTTTGGTCTTAAGAGGCAGCGTCAAATGCTCAACCTTCATTCTTTCCAAATCATAAACCAATCTGCCGCCTTGAGAGGCCACATAGTTTGTAATGCCTTTTTTTTGTAAGCCGCTTGCAATTTCAACCGTGCCGATTTCCACACCGCCCATTTCAAGCTCAGGCAAAACCTGCAAGACAACAGGTTTTTGTTCATTCTCTTTAATCATGATGCAAAAATTCCTCTAAAAACAACGACTGTAGCCGTTTTTCTTATGTTTGTCTGACTCTACAATGATTTTTGATTTACGCAAAGCAAAATTTTCAAAATTATCACATAGAAAAATCACATAAGGCAATGATTAGTAAATGCCTTTGTTGATTGGGTCATCTTGAAGGACGCCTTGCGGACGATAAACATAAATGTTTGTGACGCTGGGGAGATTATAAGTCCTATGCCAATAGCCTCTGTCTTCCATGCATAGTCTATACTTTTTGGGGCTGGAATCAGAGTCGTTGCGTAAGCTGTTAACCATGACCGGCATCGCTCCGGGATAGGGGACATAGCTGGCCCAAATACCTTTTTCGGCATGCCAATCCGCACGAATGTTCATTTTGACTTCTTCAGAGAAGAACCAAGAACGAACATCAGGCAAAAGCTTAAAATCCTCGGCTTGTCTCATGCATTCGGAGTGATCTCTGGCGAATTTTTGCACACCGGTGTTTTCTCTTTCCCAATGATAAATAACCTGCCCGTCGCCGTCTTGGAACAGCGTGCATGAAGAAATAAAAAACATAGCCCCGAGAACAATAAATTTATTCATATTAAAAGTCCAAATTCGCATAATGTTTTGCAGGTAAAATACCTTTGATATTATCTTTCAATATCTCTTTAAAGCTGGGACGAGACTTGATTTTTGAATACCAAAGTTTTGCATTCTTGTAGCCTTCCCACGGAATATCTCCCAAATAATCCAGAACGGAAAGATGTGCGGCAGCCGCAATATCGGCAACGGAGAAGTCATCACCGGCAAGATAGTTTCGTCTTTCGGCTAACCAATCAAGATACTCCATATGAAAATTAAGATTATTCATGCCGATTTTCAATACTTTTGAGTCCGGCGGATTCCCAAAGCCAAAACGCTTATGAATTTTTTCTTGTACAATATTACGATCAACTTCTCTTGAAAACTTTGCATCAAACCAATCAATCAAGCGACGAACTTCGGCTTTTTGCTTGGGATCGGAAGGCATAAGCTTAATTTCGCGATTAACCTCTTCCAAAAACTCGGTAATGGCATAGTTTCCGGCAATGACGTTTCCGTCAAAAACAAAAACGGGAAGTTCACCGGAGGGATTTAATTTATACAAGTCTTGAGAAGGTTTCCAGGGCTCCTCTTCCTTTAAAACAAACAACATTCTTTTTTCGGCCATAATAATCCGAATTTTACGAGATGCCGCAGATGCAGGATGATGTATCAGGAGTACCATAAGTTTGCCGCCTTCTGTTAAGGTTTATGCTGAAAGTAATTTAAACAATAAGTATTCAAAGGTCAAGATGGCGATAATATTTTTTTATTGGCATTACTGTCTTTTCCCCGGAGGCGTAACCATAATCATGGTGTTTGGTTGTTCAATAACCGCGGTTTCGTTAATGTCTGGCAGTTTTTTATCGCTGCTGAAAGAAGGCGGAACAACACCTTTTGTTTCTTGCTGTATTTGATTGATTGTGTCAATGAGGGTTTGTTCAATCTTCTTTACGGTTTCCGGATTTTGCATCATGGCCTCAAAGGTCTTGATAAGAAACTTTTTGTGCGGAGATGTTTTAGATATTCCTATAAATAAAGGCATATCCCAGATGGATTGTTTGGAGAAACTGACTTTATTATAGACGCCCAAACGCATGGCTTCAATCATATTATAATATCGGCTTCCGATAATGTAATCAACTTTTCCTGCAAATAAAAGCTCATACATATCAAGTGTTTTATCGAATCTTTTAATGTTGTATTGTTTGAGCTCTTGGGCAACATAATCGCTTATATGTTCATGTGTGCTCATGGCGCCTTGCAGCTTTTTTAAAGCGCTTCGAGATTTTACCTCATTGATTCTGTTAGGGAGCATTATAGCGACAATCGGATTGTTGACGGCGGCAGGGAAAATATATTCCAACCCCATATACATATCTGTTTCGTGATACATGCCGAGCAGCATGTCTATCTCGCCGCGTCTGACATCTCTTACTAATGTTGCATAGTTTTTTGTGATGACGTAGTTTACTTCAAAATTTTGCTTTTCGGCATATTGCGCGATAACAGGTTGAAAAATGCTGGTGAAACTGTCTTTGTACGGAGGATCGGCATAATGCCCAAAGGGAGGGTAGTCTAAGAACGCAGCAATCTTTAATTCCTGCTTGACTCTGTTTTTTTCTTTCTTTAACTCAACCATCTGCGCAGAAACTGCTTCAATAAGAAAAACCCCGATGAAAAGAGAAAAAAGTATTATTTTAGTAAGTTTTGCCATTATAGATACCGAAAAAAATTGTATTATCTTAAAATCTATTCTAAAATATAACTCAATATTAACCAAATTTGATTAAAAAGACTTTAACTAAAACAATATCAAGAGTGCAAAAAATGAATGAATCGCAGAAATATTCCGCAGCTGAAGTATCGTCCATGCAACAAAATGAGCTGGAAAGCAGAGCTTTTATAAGAACGGCATCTGCTCTGAACATAATCAAGGAACATTGGGAAGAAAAAAAATCAGAATTGCCGGAGGCTCTTGATAAAAATCGTCGCCTATGGACAATTATCGCCAGTGCCATGCAGGAGCAGGATTGCCCTCAGCCGCCGGAGATTAGGCAAAATATAATTAATTTGGCAATGTTTGTCTTTCAAAGAACAGTGAAAGTCTTGGCCGAGCCGTCGCCGGATGCTTTGAACGCTCTGATTAATATTAATATGAATATCGCCAGAGGTTTGGCGGGTAAGCAGGCTGATGAAAATGAGCTTTCTTCCGATATGTAATTTGGATATGTAAGAAAATAATCTAAAAAAGGAGCCGAGCTCCTTTTTTTTATATCTTATTTTTTTTGGCACGGTATTTGCATAAAAAAACGCAAGATGTTTTTTATATGAGGATTTCGGTCATGGAATTAAATGAGATTAAAAACCAGCTGGCAAGCTTGATGAGTTTTAATAAAATAAATGTGTCATCCGGTGTCGAGAGTGACGCTTTCGCTCAGTTGCTGGGAAAAAATACCGAGGCTGAAAAGACTCCTATGCGTGATACAAATCGCGTGGAAACCAAGGAAAATGATAAGCGCGCTGATGTCTCGGATAAATCTGAGAATAAATCTTCTGCGACCGAAGATAAAAAACGTCCTGAAGCTAATGATAATAATTCCGAGCAAAAACAGGAAGTTTCATCAAAAGAGCAATCTGAGGCTCCGTCTCGGGAAAAAGATAAAAATGTAGCTAAAGAAGAAGTAGCTTCGCAGGGAAAAGCTGAGGATAAGGGTTCATTGGAGGCAAAGCCGCAGGAGGCAGGATCGGAAAATCAACCCGGAGAGGATGCGGAAAAGGCTGCAAATTCTGTTGTTGTTCCTTTGTTTGACTTGTCTTTGATGGGGATAATCAATGTCGTTAATCCTGAAAACGGTGAACTGGTTCAGATGACCGGTGCCGAATTGGCTGCTCAGCTCGCTGGAGATGATTCTCTGCAAGCCGTTATGACAATGCCGCAAGAAGGCGGAGAGCCCGTGTTTACAATAGTTCCGGCAAACACGGAAGGCGAGATGCAACTGCCGACATCTTCCGAAGCAGCCGGAGTTTTGGATGTTAGTGATTTTGTTGCAACGACAGACGATGATGTTGCAAAGTTGAATATGGAAGAGATTAAAACTCAACTCCAGGATAAGAACTTAAGAAAAGACATGGCCGTACAAGAGGCTGTTTTGGAAGAAGTTGAGGGACAAAAAGTCAGTGAACAGGCAGCTAAACTATCGGAAGTTATAGGTAAAGAGGTAAGCAAGGCTGAAATTAAAGTTTCCGTCAAAGAGGAAAAAATTTCCCAGTTGAGCAGTAATGATTTGTTGGCGGGAACGAACAGCTCTTCCGATTCTGTGGCTCTGCAAGCTCAGACGGCAACGCTGGCTGATGACGCTTCTGCAGTTAAAGATTTGAATGTAATGCCGGCAGTTAATATGGCTTCTTCCAATGTGGCTGAGGCCGGAGTTAACAATGTATCTAGAGTTGCCGGCGTGGAGGCTGGTTCAAACAATCTGAACACGGCAGTTGTTGCCGGAAGCGAATTTGTTAAAGCTGCAAAAGCAGATGCTTCAGCTGAAAGCAATCAAACTTCATTCCGCGATATTTATAAAGGTATGAGCAGAGAGATTATAGATCAGGTTAAAGTAAATATTACCAAGTCTGCCGTTAAGGGGATTGATAAGATTGATATCTCTTTGAAGCCTGTTGATTTAGGGCATATTGAGGTAAAAATGCAAATCGGCAAAGACGGAAAATTGCAGGCGCATATTATCTCCAGCCGCCCCGAAACCATGGAAGTTCTCCAAAAGGAAATGCAAACTTTGGAAAAGGCATTTAATGATGCCGGTTTCCAAACCGATGAGGGTTCTCTGAGCTTCAGCTTCAGAGGAGGCAATCAGGCAAACCAAAATCAAGAACGTGATAATGGCTTGCGTAACTTCATCGGCGATATCTTTGAAAAAGAGGCAAGTAATGACCTCTTGGCCGGGGATGCTTTCCAGAATCAGTCTTGGAACGGAACAACCGGTCTAAACATCAGAGTTTAAGGGGGAAGAACAATGACAGACGTAAACGCATTAAACGGTTACACTCAGACAGGGACGACAACCAACACCGCCTCTCAGAATCTGTCGGCGGACATGAACACCTTTCTGACTTTGTTAACCACACAGTTAAAATATCAAGATCCGTTGGATCCGATGGATACGGCTGAGTTCACCAACCAATTGGTTCAGTATTCAAGCGTTGAACAAGCCATCCAGACCAATGAAAAATTGGATAACTTGTTGAGCATGAATATTGCTAACCTTGGCGCTCAAGCTGTTTCCTATATCGGCAAAGTAGCTCAGGTTATGGGTAACGTAATGCCTTTGGAAGGCGGCAAAGCCAAAGCAACCTATACATTAGATAAAAATGTTGTTAGTGCGACAATCGTAGTTAAAGACATGAACGGCAACATAGTTTATTCAGAGCAAGGCAAAGTAACATCCGGTACTCATGAGTTCACATGGGACGGAAAGGATGCAAACGGCAATCAGTTGGAGGACGGAGCTTATAAAATTGAAGTTTCTACCAAGGTTGCAAGCGGAGAAACAGCGGCAAATGTTGTGACAACAGTATTTGGTCGTGTAACTGGTGTCGCAAGCGATTCCAGCGGCGTATATGTCGGCTTGGGTGACGCGGTAACGGCAGCTTTAGGTGATATTTTGACCGTTCGCAATGATGACTATTTTAATAAGGATGACGGAGCAACCGACGGAGAAGGAACCGACGGTGGCGACGAGAATACAACCCCACCGGAAGAAGGGGGAGACGAGGATGGCGCTCTGGAAACGGCAGCCGCTGTCTTTGGTCGGGCCGCAGGCGAAGCAGTTAAAGCAGCAGCTTTCGGTTTAATTTAATAGAACTTTAGGAGAGAGAAAATGAGTATTTTTGGTGCAATGCAGTCCGGTATTTCGGCTTTGGCATCCCAGTCCAGTTCAATGGGCGCCATTTCCGACAATATCGCTAACGTAAACACCGTGGGTTACAAAAACAACTCAGTTGCTTTTTCAACCCTGGTTACCAAACAAACATCATCAAGCCTGTATTCACCGGGTGGTGTGCAATCTGGTCCGAAACAAAGCATTAGTGCACAAGGTTTGCTTTCGGCAACATCAAATTCTACCGATGTGGCCATCAGTGGTTCAGGTTTCTTTGTAGTGAACCAAGCGGCCAACCCTGGCGAAGGTGACTTGTGGGCTTACACCAGAGCCGGTAGCTTTTCCGTAGACCAAAACGGTTTCTTAAAAAATACTGGCGGTTACTATGCGCAAGCTTGGTCTTTGTTGCCGTGGGACGGCAATCCGAACGCCACGGTCGTAGATGTAAACGGCATCAAATATATGAAAGCTTATTATGATTCTGCCGGCAATACTGTTTATATCAATGATAACATTATTGATGGTACAAACTTGCGCCCTGTTAACTTATCAAACATCGGTGGTACGGCAACTCCGACACATCAAATCAGTTTAGGTGCAAACTTGCCGTCATCAGATCCTATTTATGACCCGACCAATGCGGCAGCAGGTGGAAAACGCAAAGTTTCGGCTTTGATTTATGATAGCTTGGGCAATGCCAGCAACATGAGCTTGGAATATACCAAGACAAGTTCTAACGGTTGGTCTATGGGAGCTTCCGTTCCGAGCGGAGCCGCCAGTGTAACTCTGTACGGCGGAAGAGAAACTGGTGCGGATGTTAACCAAGATGTTTACTATGCCGCCGGTCAGCTTGAATTTACAAAAATTCCGGAAAATGGCTCAAGCATTGCCATTACGGATGCGGGAACAGGCGTAACTTATAACTTCATTTTCACTAACGGTACGGCAACAATTCCGCCAGATGCCGGTAATAATAAGTATATTGCCGTAGACATCGCAACCGGAATTATAACAACCAGCGACTTTGCTGAGGCATTTGAAACAGCCCTGAGAGAAAATATGCCGTCCGCAAATCGTTTCACGGCAGAAGGTAGCACGATTCAAATCGTTCAATCCGTAGCCGGCTCAGCGCTGACTATCGATGCAAGCAAAACCTTGGCTTGTGTACAAAGTGCGACCAATCCGGCACAAGACACGGGTATTCCGACAGGTGTATTTACCATTCAGGCTATTGATAATGACATCAAAAACACGGCACGCATTGACTTCACGTCAACCACAGCGGCTGATTATCTGAACAAAACTATTACGCTTGATGGAAAAACCTATCATTTTGTAAACACAGATACACCGGATACGCCGGATGACGGAAACTACTATGTAAATATTTCCGATGCCATCAGCGGTGGAAAAGTTGATGTCGCCAAAATGATGAATATTTTTGGCGGTAAGCTCAACACCACGGCAACTGAACCTTCTCGTTTTGTTGTCAGCGGTTCATCTTTGGAAATTTTGCCGACCTCAACCGGTGGCGATATTGAAATTGATACCACGGATTTGGGTGCCGCCATTAATGGTATCGTCAGAGATAAAGACACCAACACATGGAAGTCGATTCAAAATACAACGGCAACATTGGGCAGCGAATTTATCGTAAATGGTACAGAGGTTGAGCAAGGCGCCGTCGTTCCGGCAGTTCGTTTTAATGCCGATGGTACACCGAAATACTTTTATGTAGATGAAATGGCTATTGAGTGGTCTAATGGTGCACAGAATATGGACGGAGATCCGGATAACGGAACACGCATCACACTCAATATGGGTAATGTTGGAACCAACGATGGTTTGACTAACTTGTCAGGAGATTTCTTGACCAACTACATTAATCAAGACGGTGCAAAGTTCGGTAGCTATACCGGTGTAAGCATCAGTGAAGATGGTGTTGTAACCGCATTGTTTGATAACGGTGAAACTCGTCCGATTGCCATTCTTCCTTTGGCCACCTTTGCCAATGCGGAAGGTATGGATGCCTTAACCGGTAACACCTGGATTGAAACGGATGCTTCAGGTCAAGCTATGTTAAGACAAGCCGGAACCAACGGCGCAGGTGAGATTACGGCTTACTCCTTAGAGTCTTCAAACGTAGACTTGGCAGCAGAGTTCTCTAATATGATTGTAACGCAGAGAGCATATTCGGCAGCAACCAAGATTATTACGACAGCTGATGAAATGCTGGATGAACTCACCCGTATGACATAGAATTAAGAATAATTCTTATAAAATTTCTCCCCTAAAGAAAGGCCGCCAGAAGGCGGCCTTTTTCTGCATTTAAAAACAAAGCCTTGTGAATATATGTTAATTAATCGTTTTAATCTGAAAAAAATTAAGCTAATACATAAAACAAATGGGGAAATGTAGTTATTTATTTATGGATTGGGGAATCTGGTGAATAATTTTATACAGAATATCAAAAATTTGTCGCCCGGACGTCTGGCTTCAATAGCGGCGGTTGCAATATTTTTGATAAGTTTTTTTGTTTATCTGGCGACAAAGCTTAATACCGGTGATTATGCTATTTTATATACGGATTTGGAAATGGAAGATGCTAAACAAATTGTTCAGCATCTGGAAACGGCCAATATAAAATATCGATTGACTAAAAACGGCACGGAAATATTAGTCCCTCAAGAAGCTGTCAATAAAATGCGTATAGATACCGCGGATTTGGCTCTTGCCTCCAAAGGTTCCAACGTCGGGTATGAAATTTTTGATCATACAGATGCACTCGGTTCTACCAATTTTGTTCAAAATGTTAATCTGATAAGAGCACTTGAAGGCGAATTGGCTCGTACGATTCGTTCCGTAAATCATATAAAATCTGCGCGAGTACATCTTGTTTTGCCTAAGAGAGAAATGTTTTCTCGAGAGGAGCAAATGCCGACGGCATCAGTTGTGATAAAAACCGACGGTGGTCAGTTGAGCTTGGAAAATATTCGCTCAATTCAGCAGTTGGTGGCCGCGGCCGTTCCAAAGCTTGATGTGAAAAATGTTTCGATTGTTGATAGCAACGGAAATCTCTTAACCAATAATTTTGAAGATGAAGAGGCTGTTCAGGTCGCCAATAACGAAGCGATGCGCTTGGACCAAGAACGTAAAATGTCTCAACAAGTTCAAAACTTATTGGAAAAGAGCATCGGTGAAGGAAAAGTACGTGCTCAAGTTAATCTGGAAATGGATTTTGACCAGGTCGTAACCAACGAAGAGATTTATGATCCTGATTCTCAGGTTGTTCGTTCTCAGGCCACCATTACGGATAATTCAACCAGTAATGAAATTGAGCAACCGGTAAGTGTGGCTCAAAATATTCCCAACGGCGATGTCGTTGTTGAGGATAACGGGACAATAAGTCGTAAGTCTCGTACGGAAGAAACTATTAATTACGAAATTTCAAAGATAGTTCGCAATAAAGTCAAAAATAGCGGAACCATAAAAAGGTTGGGCGTAGCCGTTATTGTGGACGGAATTTATGAACGCAACAGTGAAGGTAAGCTTGTTTACAGAGAGCGTACGGCGGAAGAGATGGATCAAATTCGCTCATTGGTAAAATCTGCGGTTGGCTTTGATGCCGAGCGCGGAGATATGGTGGAGGTTGCAAATATGCAATTTGCATCTAACCAGCCGGAACTGGATGTTGTTGAAGAAACCTTGATTATGGGCTTTACCAAGGACGAGTTGATTCGCATTGCGGAGGGTATAGGTGTTGCCATAGTTGCTATCTTGGTTATCTTGTTAGTTATCCGTCCGCTGATTAATAACGCCTTTGAAACCAACACAGCCAATGGAGAAGGTCGTTTGCTGGGAGACAATGCTGAAGAGGATAATTTGCTCTTGTCTAACTTCTTGAACGAGGAAGACAGTGAGATTGATGAACTGATTAATATGAACAAGATTGATGGTCGAATTAAAGTTTCATCACTCAAGAGAATTAATGACATTGTAGAGAAAAATCCGGATGCTGCAGTCAACATTATTCGCGGTTGGCTTTACTCCAATGATGGCAATTAAGATTGGGATATAAGTATGAAGCAAAATGTAATAGATGATTATAATTTACTTTCAGGCCAGCAAAAAGCGGCAATATTAATGATGTCCTTAGATGAAGATAAGTCGGCCCAAATATTTTCATTAATGGATGATGAAGAGATAAAAGAGCTTTCTGTCATCATGGCAAGCTTGGGTAAGGTAAATTCTAATGTCGTTGAGCAACTTTTTCAGGAATTTACTGAGAAGTCAACCAATACGGGGGCATTAATAGGAACATTTGAAAGTACGGAACGCTTGCTGTCCAAAACTTTGGATAAAGATCGCGTTGCCGCTATTATGGAAGAAATTAGCGGACCGGCGGGTCGCACGATGTGGGATAAGCTGGGTAATGTTAATGAGCATGTTTTGGCAAACTATTTGAAAAACGAATATCCGCAAACAATTGCGGTAATCTTGTCAAAGATTAAAGCAGAACATGCCGCAAAAGTTATTGCCTTGTTGCCCGAAAATTTCGCCATGGAAATCGTAATGAGAATGTTGCGCATGGATTCTGTTCAAAAAGAGGTTTTGGATGGATTGGAGAAAACCTTGCGCAAAGAATTCATGTCTAACTTGTCTAAATCTACAAGACGCGATTCTCATGAGCTTATTGCTGATATTTTCAACTCTTTGGACCGCAATACGGAAGGTCGGTTTATGGAGGCCTTGGAAGAAAGAAACAGAGAGAGTGCCGAACGCGTCAAATCTCTTATGTTTACGTTTGAAGATTTGGTTCGCGTCGATTCTCAAGGTATTCAGGTATTGTTGCGTAATATTGACAAAGATAAGCTGGCCATCGCTCTGAAAGGCGCTTCGGAAACTATCAAAGATTTGTTCTTCAACAACATGTCTTCTCGTGCCGGAAAAATTATTAAGGAAGATATGGAGGCGATGGGACCTGTTCGTTTGCGTGATGTTGAAGAAGCTCAACAATATATCGTTACGACCACTAAAGAGCTGTCCAATGCTGGTGAGATAGTTATCAGTGAAGGCAAAGAAAACGACGAGTTGATTTACTAACGGATAAGCGGCGATGGCTGAGCTCAGAAAATTTTTATTTGATAATTTTGTCATAGAGGACAAGAAAAAAAATAAGCCGGATTTGATAGAGCCAGAACCGGTTGAAGAGCCTATTCTGGAAGAAGAGCCGGAACAGGTAAAAATAGAACCGGAACCAGAGCCCGTTATCAAAGATAAAGAACCTGAGCCGGAAGTTGTCACTTTCAGTGAAGAAGAAGTTGCAGAAAAAGTTAAGGAAGCGCAACAACAGGGATATGAAAATGGCATCAAGGCGGCGCAAGATAGCATTGAACAAGAAACCAAAGCTTTACTGGAAAGTATCAATACTAAGCTAATAACCTTAATAGCCAACACGGTTAAAGCCGAAGAAACCGCCGAAAAAGAGGTCTTTGCCTTAGCTCGAGCCGTCATTGATAAGCTGGTTCCGGGGCTAAACGATAAATATGCGGCAGAAATTGTAAGCAAATTTATTGCAGATAATTTCAACAGTTTTAAAAAGGAAGCAAAATTATCTTTCTATATTCATCCTGATATTATATCATATGCGCAGGAAACAATAGCAAAGCTCGCAAACAGCCACGATTTTGAAGGGAAAATTGCATTGCATAAAGATGCAAGTTTAGATAAAGCTGATTGTCGGGTCGAGTGGGAAAATGGCGGTGTCGAACGAAATTCGGAAAAGCTGGGTGAAAAAATAAAAGATTTATTAGCGGAAGAACCTGAAGGGAACCAAAACAATGAGTGAAAATTTGGAGTTGGATGAGTTGAGCGAAAGCGCCGGAATGGACGATGAGCCGATACTCAAAAAAGAAAATTTAGATGATAATTTTGATATTCCGAGTTCAGCGAGCGATTTGGAAGCGGTATATGACATCCCCGTAAAAGTTTCGGCAATTTTAGGTAAGACTAAAATGAAGGTCAGTCAGCTATTAAAACTAAATAAAGGAGCGATTATAGAACTTGACCGCAAAGTCGGAGAAGCAATAGATATTTATGTTAATAATAATTTAGTTGCTCGGGGTGAAGTTGTGGTCGTTGATGATAAACTGGGAATAACAATGACCGAAATCGTCAAATCGGTAACCAAATAAGGTAAAATACAATGGAATTGTTAATTGTCGGAACATTGGACGGACAAATTGGTGCGGCAAGCAAAATTGCCATAGCACAAGGCGGTCATGTATCTTTAGCGGACAAGATTGAAACAGCTTTGGATATTCTGCGTTCTGGCAAAAATATAGAATTGGTTATGATTGATGTTAAACTTGATGTACATAAATTTATTTCAAGTTTAGAAAATGAGCGCATAAATGTTTTGGTCGTAGCCGCAGGTGTCTCCAATGATCCTGCTTTAGCGGTTAATGCGATTAAGGCCGGTGCGAAGGAGTATATCCCTTTACCTCCTGATCCCGAGCTTATCGGAGCGGTTTTGGCTGCGGCAACAAGAGAAAATCACGCCCTGATATATGGCGACAAAAAAACGGAACAAGTTTTAAAACTGGCAAAGCAGATTGCTCCGTCCGAGGCCAATGTTTTGCTAACGGGAGAGTCCGGCACCGGTAAAGAAATTTTCTCTCGTTTCGTGCATGACAATTCCAAAAGAGCAAATAAAAAATTTGTGGCGGTAAACTGTGCTGCCATACCGGAAACCCTGTTGGAATCAGAACTTTTCGGTTATGAAAAAGGTGCTTTTACGGGAGCTGTTGCGCGTCGTATAGGCAAGTTTGAGGAAGCCTCCGGCGGAACCTTGCTGTTGGATGAAATATCAGAGATGGATATTAGAATTCAGGCAAAACTGTTAAGGGCTATTCAGGAAAAAGAAATAGATCGTATCGGTGGTAAGGCACCCATAAAAGTTGATACGAGAATTATTGCCACCTCAAACCGCAATTTGGATGAAGCCGTTAAAAATGGTTCTTTCAGACAAGACTTATATTATCGTCTGAATGTGGTTAATATTAATATTCCGCCGTTAAGAGACCGTGTGGACGACATTATTGTCTTAGCTAAGCACTTTGTAAAAAAATATTCTGAGCTCAATGATATTGAGATAAAGCCGATAGCCAAATCAGCCGAGGAAAAATTGCTCAATTATTTATGGCCGGGCAATGTCAGAGAATTAGAAAACACGATGCACCGAGCTGTTTTGCTTAGCACGGGAGAAGAGATAGACGATAATGCAATTATCTTGGATTCTCCGGATTCGGTTATAAACAAGAAAGAAGACGAAGTTATGACCGGAGCAGAATTTGTAGGCAATACGGTAGCAAATATGGAGCGCAATTTAATAATTGATACTCTGAAACATACAATGGGCAATCGAACTGTTGCCGCAAATATTCTGGGTATATCGATTCGCACGTTAAGAAACAAATTAAAACAGTACGAGAGCGAAGGCTTCAGTATTCCGGAAAATTAGAATAGGTAATTAAAACAGGTATGGCAAAGAAACCGCAAAATAATGCAGCAATGTTCGGCGGCAAATCTTTCAAAGATTTGCTGATATCTTCTACAAAGAGAGGAGATATTTTATTTGCGTTCGGTATTGTCTTGATGTTGGTCATCTTGATTTTGCCGATGCCTGCTTGGCTGTTGGATATTGCCTTGGCATTATCCATCACGATGGCTTGTATGGTTTTGATGACAGCCATTTTTATTGAAAAGCCGACCGAGTTTAGTGCTTTCCCATTAGTCTTGCTGATTACGACGATGTATCGTTTGGCGCTGAACTTAGCGTCAACACGTTTGATTCTGTCTCGAGGCCACTTAGGTCCCAGCGCTGCCGGTGAAGTTATTGAGGCTTTCGGTGGCTTTATCATGGGTAACAGCTTTGTTATCGGTGTAATTGTTTTTGCAATTTTGGTTATCGTTAACTTCGTCGTCATCACCAAAGGTTCGGGACGTATTGCGGAAGTTGCCGCACGTTTTGCTTTGGACGCAATGCCCGGTAAACAAATGGCCATAGACGCAGACCTGTCTTCAGGCTTGATTACGGAAGAGGAAGCTCGAGCCAGACGAGAAGATTTAGCCAAAGAAAGCTCTTTCTACGGAGCTATGGATGGTGCTTCAAAGTTTGTACGCGGAGATGCGATAGCCGGTTTAATCATTACGTTGATTAATATTGTTGCCGGTATCATTATCGGTATGGTTCAAAATGATTTAAGTTTTTCAGAAGCTGCCGAAACTTATACGCGTTTGACGGTTGGTGATGGATTGGTTGCCCAAGTTCCCGCACTGATTATTTCTGTTGCTGCCGGTATCTTGGTTTCTAAAGCGGGTATGACTGATGCCACCGATAAAGTTTTGTTTGACCAATTAGCAAACTATCCGAAAGCTCTGGGAATGTCATCATTCTTGGCTTTGGCTTTAGGAATGTTGCCCGGAACACCTGCTTTCCCGTTTGTTCTGTTAGCCGCCCTGACCGGAGGCACGGCCTACTACCTAAACAAACAACAGCAAGAGGCTGCCGCGCAAGCACAAGCTGTTATGGAGCAGGAGAAAAAACAAGGAGCAGCAGCAAAGGCCGCAGACGAGCCGATTGCCACAGCTTTAAGAATAGACTCAATCCGCCTCGAAATAGGTTATGGTTTGTTACCTTTAATAAATGAAGAAACTAACCGTAAATTAACGGACCAGATTAAGGCCTTGCGCCGTGCTTTGGCATCAGAGTTAGGCTTTGTTATGCCCTCTATTCGCATTCAGGATAATATGCAACTAGAGGCGAATGAATATAATATTTACATCAAGGAAGTTAAGGCCGGTAAAGGCGAACTGCGCCCGACACAGCTTTTGGTTATGGACCCGAGAGGTGAGCCGATAACTCTTCCCGGAGAAGCAACGACTGAGCCGACCTTTGGTCTAAAAGCCATGTGGGTAGACCAGTCATATCGTGAAGAAGCGATGTTTAGAGGTTATACAGTTGTTGATCCGGCAACGGTTGTTACCACGCACATTACTGAGCTGGTTAAAGATAATATGCCGGAGCTTCTCTCTTATGCCGAAACCCAAAAACTTCTGGATGAGATGGATAAAGACCAACAGAAGTTGGTTAAAGAGCTTATCCCAAGCAAAGTCAGCCTTGGCGCGGTTCAACGCATTTTGCAAAATCTGTTGCAAGAAAGAGTTTCTATCAGAGATTTGCCGACTATTTTGGAAGGAATATCCGAAGCTGTTTCAACAACCCGCTCTCTGATGATGATAACCGAACACGTAAGAACCCGTTTGGCAAGACAATTATCAAATGCCAATACCAATGAGTTTGGTGTTATTCCGTTGGTAACTTTATCGCCGGAATGGGAAAGAGCCTTTGCCGAGTCGATTATAGGCGAGGGCGATGAAAGACAACTTGCGATGGCCCCGACCGCATTGCAGAGTTTTATTACCAAAGTGCGCAATGTCTTGGAAGATTTGGCCATTAAAGGCGAAACTGCCGTATTGCTTACCAGCCCGGCGATTCGACCTTTTGTACGTTCTATTATTGAACGTTTTAGACCTTTAACGGTCGTTATGTCTCAAAACGAGATTCACCCCAAAGCTAAGATTAAAACAGTTGGACAAATTTAGGGAGATAGGTTGTGCGTATTAAGAAGATCACAGCCCCCGATATGCCGACGGCCTTGTCTGTTATTAGAGAGACTTTGGGAGCAGATGCTGTCATTATTTCTGAAGAACATAACGCTCAAGGCGAGCTGGAGTTAACCGTTGCGTTGGAAGAAGCGGAAGAAATTTCTTTTGATAAGGAAGAAAAGACAGAAGTCAGACAAGCCAAATGGAAATATGATGACGACGCACTGCGCGAAAGCTTAGATTATCATTGTTTGCTGGATGTGGTTAAGGAACGGATTTTAGCTCGTTGCCGCAAAATAGCCGCAGAAGAAAATATCCGTGGCGATAAAGAGTTATTGGCACAGTGTTTTGCAAAAATGTTTAAGTTTCATGATGTCTTGGATTGCAAACAACCGGTCAAAATGTTTATGGGCGTTCCCGGCTCCGGAAAATCTACGGCCATAGCTAAGGTAGCCACTCAGGCCAAGCTGCAAAAGTTAAGCGCCTGCATTATCTCAACGGACAATGTCAGGGCCGGAGCCAATAATCAGTTGGAAGCCTTTGCAAATATTTTAGGAACAAATTTTCGTTTTGTAAAAACCCCGCGGGGATTATATGACATGGTCGAAGAAGCCAAGCAAAAATATGCTTTGGTTTTGATAGATACCCCCGGAATTAATCCGTTTCTGACTGAAGAAGTTGAAAAAGTAAGCCTGATGTCTGAAGCTGTGCGTGCTGACATGATTTTAACGATGGATGCCGGTAAAAATACAATGGAAGCAGTAGAAATTGCCGATGTCTTTGCCGAGATTGGCGCGAAATACTTATTGCCGACAAGGCTGGATTTAACGCGCCGAATTGGTGCGTTATTATCTGTTGCCGCATGTTGCGATTTTGGGTTTTGCGGAGCAAGTGTTAGCTCAAGCATAGCCAAAGGTTTATCTAAAGTAGATAACACCTCTCTGGCCAAATTGGTTTTGTCCTGAACGATAGGAGAAAAAAGATGGAAGAAAAAGTGCAGGAAGAATTACGAATAATGCCGCGAGGCGGAATGCCGAGAGCTGCGCGCAAAGGCCGTAATATGATAGCTGTCGCTTCAGGCAAAGGCGGTGTCGGAAAAACATGGTTTTCCATTACTCTGGCGCATGCGTTAAGCGGCTTAAGACAAAAAACACTTTTGTTTGACGGTGATTTAGGCTTGGCGAATATAGACATACAATTGGGCCTGATGGTTAAGGATGATTTAGGCAGCGTTATCAGTGGAGCCAAAACGCTCAATCAGGTTGTGCACCATTGCGACAAAACGCATTTTGACATTATCGCCGGTCGTTCCGGTTCAGCGGGCTTAGCTTCCATGCCGATAGGAAGGTTACAGATTTTAGGTGAAGATTTGTCGCTTTTGGCATCAAATTATAATAAGGTTATTCTGGATATGGGCGCCGGAGTAGAAAAGCCTGTGCGTATTTTATCCGGCATGGCAGAGAAAATTATTGTACTTTGCACCGGAGAGCCGACATCTTTAACCGATGCCTATGCTTTTATTAAAATAATGGCAATGCAATATCCGAAATGTAATTTAAATGTTGTGATAAATCAGGCAAATTCTGTAAGAGAGGGACAACGCACTTATGATACTTTGCTTAAGGCTTGCCGTAACTTTTTGAAAATATCGCCGGAGCTTTTAGGCATCATCAGACATGATACAAGAGTGCGCGATTCTATCCGCAATCAAACCCCGCTGATAAACCGTTATCCAACCTCGGAAGCGGCAGAAGATGTTATAGAGATAGCAAGGAAATTGATAGATGAGTAATGTTATTCCGCCACTGAACACGCCGCAAATAAGCACGCCGACAACAGACAAACCCATCACCGGCAGCATAGAAAATTTGGGCGGACAGTTAGGCGGAGAAAGTATTACCGTAGGACAAAGCGCGATGTTGGAGGTTCTATCTTCAGCCAAGCAAAATGCCTTAAAAAACTTTTCGGGCACAATCAGCCTAACCATCAACAACCAACTTGTAAAAATTCCCGTCGAACTGAAGTTAGATATCCCCATCAAACTTCCTTCAGCCATGCCGACGGATAATCTGGAATTAAAACTGCAGCCGCAAAAAGACGGGACTATTGCGGTCAAGCTTGTGTCGGTAAACAACGAAAACCCGACAAAATTTATTGTACCACAAACCGAAAATTTGCCTAAAGGCGAAATGGCTCAAGCCGTTATTAAGGATACAAACGCCAAACTTCCGCCGATGGAAACCACACCTTTAAGAGCGGAAAATGTACTTGAAAAAATGGCAACGGAGTTAAAAATTCCACAAGCCAAAGTTCAGCCCTTGTTACAAGAATTTGCCAATCTGTCCTCGCGTGTCTCTGTCAGCTTGCAACCCCAACAAGCATCCGAAATGCCACAGCCAAATCTTAAGCCGCAAGTTATAAATATTCAAAACATATTAAAAGCATTCGGTGAGGGAAAAATTAATCTGCAAGAAGCCGTAGGGCAGATTAAGACAGAATTAAGCGGTTTAAGAGGTCAGACCTTTGTTGTGCCGAGTGAAGTTAGACCGGATAATGGTATGGTCTTGCTCAAAACACCTTTGGCAGAGCTTCCGCTGAATAATCCGCCCAAGCTGGGCAATGGTCTGCCTTTGCTGTTGGAAATAGAGGGTTTTGAGGAAGTATTGCCCAAATTAACCGAGGCTTTAACGGAACAAACTTCGGTTACGCATAATGTTACCAAAAATGCCGTGCCGGATAATATTATGAAGATTCTAAAGCCTCTGATTAACGCCGGACAGCAGGAATTAGCAGCGGCTGTATTAAATAAAATTCCTGAGCCGTCATCTCCGAAGATGTTGGCCAATATGGTGTCATATATCAAAGCCGGAAGTGAACATAATTTAAGCAAATGGTTAGGTTCGGAGATTGTTGATAAACTAAGCGCCACCAAAGAGGGCAGAGAGGTTGTCGCCAAATTGGGAACAATGTTTGTCTCTTCCAATCAGGATGGTATAAATTGGCGGATTATGGAAGTCCCCGTACTTAATGGGCAGGCAATTAATAAAATCAGAATAGCCGTCAAAAAAATTCTGGATGAGGAAGAAAAGAAAAAACGCAAAGAAAACAGATTATATGGCACGCGTTTTGTGGTGGATACCAACTTCAGCCGTTTAGGCTCTTTCCAGTTTGATGGTTTTGCCTTGGCTAAAGATAAAAGGTTTGACTTGGTGATTAGAACCGAGCGTGAAATAGATTCTGATTTCTGCGCCAACATTATGCGTTTGTTTAAGAATACGTTATATGAGGAAGGATATTCCGGTAACGTTAAAATTAATGTTAAAGAAAAGTTTATTAAAGTATGCGAAGATAACGCCGAGAATGAAATTTTAGCAGACGGAATTTTCATATGAGCAAGATAGAAAACAAAACATTTTCTTTTGATCCCTTAGGTTATTATGCCATTTTGGGCGTGGCATATAATGCCGGAGAGGAAGAGATAAAGCAAAATTATCGTGAGCAAGCCAAAGTTTTGCACCCGGATCGCAATCCTGATGAAAATGCTTTGGAGAAGTTTCAAAAATTATCCGTAGCTTACGATGTGTTAAAAGATGAAACTTCACGTCTGATATATGATTTGATGGCGCAGGCTCACCCGAAAGAGAGCTTCCCGGATATCAATGCCCTAAAGGCGTATAAAAATCGCAGCGGAGAGGAAGATATAAGTGTCCGAGCTTTGGTTTTGCGACAAGTAACTGGAAAAATAATCAAATTTTCAGATGTCGAAAATTATGAAATTTGCAATTTTAAAGAGGCGCAAACTGCCGTCTTGTTAGCATCTGTTTCCAATTGGGTTTTGGGTTGGTGGCACCCCAAAGCTTTTGGAAGAAACGTGCTGGCCTTAATTGAAAATATTAAAGGGATTAATGCCAATCGTCAGGACAACTTTACTCTGCTTGCACATAATGCGGTGGCTTATTGGGAAGATGGCAAAAAAGAGCCGGCGTTGTTATCCGCTTTGCAGGCCGGAGCCTATGCCAACGCTTATCAAAGATCATTGTTAAATAAATTTATAGCAATGCTGAATATCAGAACATCAGCTAAAATTCCATTATGGAAATGGGGACGTTTAAAGGCTATTCAGCTGATAATTCCTTTTTCGCTGGTTCTCGCTGTTTTATTTTCATTAAGCAGTAAGGTCGTAACAGATTCTGAGCTGGCAAAATATTTTGCTAAGAAGAATGAAATAACCTATTTTCAGCAAGTCCAGTTCCGTACCGGCGGAGAGACGGTGGATGATATGGTGGTGGGAAGAATTATAGATTTACCTCCGGATCCGGAAGATACAAGGCTTTTATATCATACAACAACGGAAGTCAAAGCCATGTACGGTCCTTCTGACAATTTTGATGTTATGACAACTCTGAAACCTCGGCAAACAGTGCGCATGACAGGATATTCTCCTGATAACATCTGGTACAGAGTACAAATTGACAACGGTGAAATGGGTTTTGTTCGAGCAGAGTTTTTAAAAAAAGGTATCGGAGCCAAAATTCCTGATGGTAGCAAAGTTTATACCGGACCTGAACTCTGATAATCTTGTGTATAAAAAAAGATGTTTTGTCTATTTTGGCTTGACAGAAAATATCACCGTACTATATTCAGCAATACAAAAGCTATTATTAGGGATGAATTTTAGACTAAAATCTTATTTCAAAAACCTAAAAATAGCGAAAAAAGATTGTTGAACTTTTAAATAAAATCTGTATGGAAGCAAAAAAATTTTCCGTAAACGGCGGTCTGATTGTTTCAACAGACAGAGTACCGAGAGTTGTTCATGCTGCGGTTCGTCGTGGTTCTTCTGAGGTATACGGACGTTACGAAGTCGGACGTTCATATGTTGCCAAAGTTGAAAATGATAAAGTACAATTTCCAATATTCAACGCGGAAGAAAAAGCCAAAATCAAAATCGTCTGCCAAGGAGATTTGAAGTTGGAGAATGGCAAATACTACGAATTTTTGCTGATAAAAGTAATGTTTGTAGCTTGCCGGAGACTGGAAAAAATCAAATTTCGCGCCCTTCGTGAGGTTACACCCGACGAATGGGAATAGAAGTAAGATTAACTTAAACAAAAAGCTTTTCATTGGTTGCACACCTTTGAAAAGCTTTTTTGTTTTTATAAAGATAAAGAAGCTAAAGTTTAATCTGAGTAACGGATTTTGCCAAGCCCGTAGCATCATCGGTTTCAACAAAAATCCCAAACAAAGTTCCCTTTCCTTTGGCCGGAACAAGGCGTCCGCCCGTATAACGACGATTTAAGCGATTGATGGGTTCTTCAACTTCAAATCCCAGCACAGACTCATAATCGCCGCACATTCCGACATCCGTAATATAAGCGGTTCCTTTGGGCAAAACTCTGGCATCAGCCGTAGGCACATGTGTATGAGTTCCGGCCACAACGGAGACGCGTCCGTCCAGAAAATAACCCATAGCCAGTTTTTCGGAAGTTGCTTCAGCATGAATATCAACCAAAATGGCTGAGATGTTTTTGCCGAGCGTATAGTTCTTCAAAAGTTTCTCAATCGCTTGTGCCGGACAATCTACGGCTTCCATAAACAAGCGTCCCAGCACTTGGGCAACCAAGATTTTTTTGCCATTCGCAAGCTCAATTTCAATAGCGCCGCGTCCGGGCAAACCCTCAGGATAGTTTAGCGGGCGCACAATCTTTTTACAGTCATTAAGAAAGGGAATAATATCTCGTTGCTGCCAAACATGGTTTCCCGTAACCAAAGCATCAACGCCTTTTTCTAAAAAGTCTCGGCAAATTCCTGGACTGACACCAAAACCATGTGCGGCATTTTCCACATTAACCACAATCACGTCCGGCTTATAAATTTCACGAAGTTTAGGCAGGTTATTAAGGACAGCTTCCCGACCGGCTCGTCCGACCACATCGCCACAATAAATGATTTTCACTTAAACAAACTTTCAAAATATTTTAAAACGCAAAAATCCCGCAACGGGATTTATAAAAAATGGAGGGGCCGTCTCAGCCGTATAATGACATTCTTATCGAACCGCTTCTCACAAAGTGGGTGCCATATAATTAAACCAGGGTCTAAACAGTGACAGCTCCCTAAATAAAAATGTTGGCTCGGAAGATCTGCGGAAACAACGCACCGGACAGCTCGCCTCCTATGCCCATAGCTTACAATGATTCTATTTGATTTGCAACAAAATTTATTTGCTTTGCAATCTTATCCAGAGCCTCTGCCGTAAGCTTATCCGTTTCAAGGAGTCGCTGCTTATCAAAAGCTGCGGGTGCGGCGGTTTGAGCAATTACCGGAGCCGGATTCCCTTTGCGTAATTCGGACAATTCGTCAGCCAACAGCAACCCGACCATTGCGAGCAACATATTTTCATTAACTTGTCCGCTCGCTTGTGTTAAAAGCTTTGCTTTTTCATCAAGCATACGAGCCAATTGCAAAATGCGAACCTCTTGTCCGTCCTCGCAAGCGACGGCATATTCGCGTGAATTAATTGTTATTGTTACTTGAGCCATTGTTTTCCAATACGTTGTCTAGTTTCAAAATAATCTCGTCCATCTGTCCGATGATGTTGGCGGAGTTTTCTTTCAAAAAGGCTATTTTATCTTCGCTTTCTTTGAGTTTGCCTTCGCAATTTTTCTTCTGCAACGCCAGCTCTTCTTTCTTGGCTGAAAGTACGGAGCTGAGGCGGTCTAAGGCTTCGCTGAGTGCGGCAATTGCGTCGGAAGTCATCGGTAAATCGGAATTTTTTACGTCCATAATCAAAATTCTCTTTCTTTTACAAGATTCTTTAAGTATATTGAAGAGCATATTATAACATAAAAAATCAATTACAAGCGGCAAACGAAATTATGCAAAAGTTTATTATCACAATCACCGAAGAAAATGATGAGCTGATTCAAGATTCTGCCATAGAATGTTATCTTTTAACATCAAGTTTGAGCAAGAAGTTTATGTCAGACTTTGCTAAAAAGGCGGCTCAGGCTCAAAAATTAGTTTTGGTGCAAGGTGAAAATGCACCGGCTTTAAGCAAAGAATTAGGGCTGGATGGTTTTGTTTTGGATGTGTCTCATTCAGAGAAGATAAAGGCAGAATTTGAAAAAGCCAAAAAAGCGGCCGGGAGTGATAAGGTTTCGGGTTTAATCGTGCGCAACCGTCGCCACGAGGCAATGATAGCGAGCGAATGTGAGCCCGATTTTATAATCTTTCAGGCTTGGAAGGAAGGACTGGAGCATACTCAAGAACTTGTGTCATGGTACTCGGAATTATTTTTAATTCAGTCGGCGATTCTCTGCGAAGAAGATGTGGATTTTGAAAAAATAAATGCCGATATTGTGATATTAAATGACAAGTCATATAAGATTTTTGTTGCTAAAAAGCAAAGATTAGATTAATTTGCCCTTAATCATTTCATTTCAAAAATTGTAAATATGGAGAATAAATATGAAACAGTTAGCAGGATCAATCAGAATTGGTTGGGTAATTGAATACAAAGGCAAACCCTGGACAGTGGTTAAAGCTATGCATATTAAACCGGGTAAAGGCGGTGCGTTTATGCAAGTTGAACTGAAGTCCGTTGAAGAAGGTACTAAAACCAACGAACGTTTCAGAACTGAAGATAACGTAGAAAAATTGATGGTCGAAGAAAGAGATTGCCAATTCTTGTTTGAAGACAGCAACGGCTTAACCTTTATGGAAAGTGATACTTTTGATCAATTCACAATGCCTGCTGACATCTTAGGCGATTCTCGCCCGTTTATGACAGAAGGTATGGCCGTCCATGTAGACTTCATTGAAGGTCGTCCTATTTCTGTTGAACTTCCGTTGCAAGTAACATGCGAAGTTGTTGAAACAGAGCCTGTTGTTAAAGGTCAAACAGCAGCCTCTTCTTATAAGCCGGCTATTTTGGATAATGGTGTTCGTTGTATGGTTCCTCCGTTCATCAACACCGGTGACAAAATTGTTGTCGGCACCGCTGAAGCTAACTATGTAGAGAGAGCAAAATAACATGTCATATCTTTCACCTTTTATGACGCAGTTAATCTCCGCCGTGAAGAAAGCATCAGGTTCTTTGAACCGCGACTTCAGCGAGATAGAACAACTGCAATCCTCGGTCAAAGGGTATAAAGAATTTGTCGTTATGTCCTATGGTAAGGTTGAACGTGCGCTTCGAACCGAATTGGCAAAAATCAGACCGGATTATCCGATAGCGATAGACGGCTTGCCCAAACCCAAAGGGCCGTATTTTATTGTTTCCCCGATTGATGGTTTAAGCAATTTTGCCCATGGTGTTGCGCATTTTGCCGTTTCAGTAGCCGTTTTTGAAAACGATACCATCACGGCGGCAGTGGTTTACAATCCGGCATCAGATGAAATGTATTTTGCCGAGAAAGGCAAGGGTGCATATAAAGAAGGCTTCCGCAATCATGAAAGACTTCGCGTTTCTGCGCGCAAGGATGTGGCTGATGCCCTCATTTCCACCTTGGTAAATTATAAAAAGACAGCCTCGGAATATCTGAAGTTGCATGAGAAAATTGTCAAGGCTGCAGACAATGTTCGTGTCTTGGGTGCAGTATCCTTGGATCTGGCCTATGTTGCCGCCGGTAAGTTGGACGGTACGGTAAGCCTGAGTAACAAATTCTCAGAAATAGCCGCCGGTCTGCTTTTGGTCAAAGAAGCAGGCGGATATATTTTGGACATAAATCAGAAGGATAACCGCACAGAACAGTTGAATCTTGTTTTAGAGAGCGGTAACCTGATAGCAACCAACGCCGAACTTTCCAAAAAGGTATATGATTTGGTGCACTGATTTAATTTTTATTATGGGGAAGAGCAATGCGTAAAATTTTGGTTTTGGCAGCAAGTGTTCTGTTTTGTAGCACAATGGCAGGACAAGGACTTGCCGCAGATGATGTTTATGTTGACCTTTCGGTTTTGGATGAAATCGGTGGTAATAATTCATCTTCAGCCTACGGAAAACCGGATCCGCTTTTCCCCGTAATCAAAAATACGCCGCAGTTTCCGATAGTAAAAAAAGCTGAGCCCAAACCGACAAAAGTCAGCAAAAAAGCAGAAAAAAAGAAAACTGTCAAAAAAGCTAAACCTCAAAAGAAGATAGAAAAGAAAAAGGCTGAAAAGGTAGTCGTTCCCGAAAAGCCGAAAAAGATAATACAAAAAACAGCTAAGCCGGAAGTCGCGACTGAGCAGAAAAATGCTCCGTTAACGGACAAAACGGCGGAGGAGGCTTTGGTAAAACAACCGCAAGCCTCAGTCGAAAGCAAGGCTGAAGTAAAACAACCTGAAGAGAAGGCAAAAACTCAGGCGGAAGTTCAACCTCAAACAACAACGCAAAAAGATATGCCGTTTAAGGTTGAAAAGACGACTCCGTCTGAAGCAGTAACACCGGCTCCGATTAAGGAAGTTATCGTTAAGTCAGAGGAAAAGCCAGATTTTTCTAACAAAGCAGTTGAAAAAGATGAGCAGACAGCCTCGGAACAAACTCAGCCTGCGGAAAAGAAAGCGGTTGTTGAGCCGTTAGTTCCGGTTTCGGACGTGGCTATGCCTAAGGCTGCCGAGAATATAGAACAAATAAAGAGAGAAATTATTTTTGCTGAAGGTTCATCAGAGTTAGATGAAGTCGCTAAAGAGAAGATTGATGCAATAATTTCATCTTTTGACAATGCAAAAGCCAATAAAATAGCAATAATGGCTTATAACTACGACAACGGTGAAGATGTTTTTCGTAAGAAAAGACAAAGCTTAAATCGTGCCATAGAAATTCGTTCATATCTTTTAGGCAAGGGATATAAGAATTTCAGCATTAAGGTTATCAATATTACAGATGACCCGGCTAAAGGAAATGTTGTAGAAATAGATGAGCTTAAATAAAAAATTTAAAAATATGTAAATTAATGCTTGCCTAATTTGTAACTCTAATGTATAAGAGCACTAAATTTATGTGTCATAAATTCAGTTTTTGGAGAAAATAAGATGAAAAAAGGTATTCATCCTGATTATCACGAGATTACATATGTGATGACAGATGGTTCAGAATTCAAAACCAGATCTACTTGGGGTAAAGCTGGCGATAAGATGACTTTGGAATTGGATCCGAAGTCTCATCCGGCATGGACAGGTATTCACCGCATGGTAGATAGTGGCGGTCAGGTTTCTAAATTCAACAGCAAATTTGCTGCTTTTGGTTTGAAGCCGGATACCTCTGTAAAATAATTTATAAAGGTTTAATCTTTATTAACCTGCATTTGAGTATAATCAATGCAGGTTTTTTTATATCTTAACGGAAAGAACAATGGTTAAAATATCGCATTACGAAATATATACGGATAGGGGTGACGGATGGAAGCTTGAAGACAGGTTTTCCAGCGATCAGCGATACGAAGCTATGCGTATAGCCAAAGAAAGAGAATCTGAAAAGGTTGCCGTTAAGTTGTTGAAAGAGGATTTTGACGTACAAGACAACTCATATGTTGAAACGATTGAGTATGTGAGTTTAGCCGGAAAAAAAGATAAAACGGGATCAGATTATTCTCTTAAAGGAGGTCTGTCGACAACTCGGTCTGGAGAATACAATATCGAGACACAAGAACCGGCAGGACCGATAAATGGTCAAAATGTCGTAACTGCCATATTTAAGCTGGTAGCGATTATTGTATTTTGCTTAATTTCAGCCAATATTTTGGTAACGCTGCTAATCCCCGTAATAGAAATAGCTGTGCCGGAAAAATTCCGACAAACAGTAATGTTTTTAAGCTTTTTTGTTTTGTTCCTGTTATTTGCGGTTCCTTTGGTTTTAAGAAAAGTTCCTTGGTATGTATTTTCTTCCCGCAAAGTTCGTCGCAAAAAAATAATTCATGAAAAGAAATTTTTTGACAAAGCCGATGCCATTATCCAAATTTATAATTTAAATGATAACTATGAGCCCTCATTAGCGCCGGCATTTCCGGAGGCTCCGGCAGAGTTCAAACGGAGCATTGTTGATTATATGAGCCAGATAATCTCAAATTTAGATGGAGAGATAGACATCAGCGACGCATTCAACCGTTTGGGGGTAAAGCTCATTATTTATGGCGGCGTGTTAGAGTTGTCTCGTTACAACGGCTTAAGCATAACTCATGCCAATTCCATGCTGCACGAAGCCTTTAGTATCTTGGATGGAAATATAGGAGATGTAGAAGCTTTTTATGAGGCTAAACGTACATACAAGGATAATAAAGTTGCCGTATTTTTAACCGGTGTCGGAGCATACTTGATGGCGCAACTGCTGGCAGAACGCCCGCTTGATACTCATGTCTTAAAAAAGACATTTAAAAAATGGGAAGCGCTAAATAAATATGCTGCAGTCGGTGATGAAAAAGCCACAAAAAAAGAAAAACAAAATCCCAAAAAAACAGATATTTTACTGAAGTGTATCGTTGGTATTGAAAATAGAGTACGCTTTTATGAAAATGACCAACCGGGCGATAGAGAAGATTTTGCTCGCGTCAAATCAGAGGTGGAAAATATTATTGCAGACTTATCAGACAAATTTGGCGGTGAAGATATAAAAAATGATAACTATATCACTTCTATAGAATTTACAAAACTTAATTCGGCGATGGATTTTGTGAATGAATTTTTTAAGAGTGTTTCTCTTTATGAGGAAAAATTAAACAATACAAATCTAATTGTCGCTGATAAATGCTGTGTATTATCCCTGACATCCGAACAAGAAGAAAAAATGGCATTATTCTTGCAAGATGTTCTTGAGCAGACTTTTGATGACGAAATAATCGTTAATGAAGAGGTCAAAAAGCAGCTTCAGGGTGAAAAATATGGCTTTGAGTTTTTGGGAGAAAAAATCTTGAATAAGACTGGAGCTTCTGAGGCTTTGTATAAAATAACAGAGCAATAGTTCCATTTAAAATATTGTTATAATTGTTTTTTTATGATAATATATAAAATGGGCTAGTAAGGAGTAAAACCATGGCGACAACCGTAAGTACGACAATACCGGCAGACAGCAGTAACTTAGGTTACTGGGAAAAAACCGTTACCGATATGAATAATATTGACGAGACCTTTGCCAACGCGCGTGATTTGGGTTACACCCGTTTGAATTATGCGCGCGTAAGCGTTGTCGGCAAATTATCCGAAAGCTATGATAGCGTCGATATGTACAAAATTCAGCTCCAGTCAAATGGTGTTGTATCTTTGTCTGTTAAAGGCGGCAATGCCGATAAAGATAAGGTTTTGGACCTTTCAAAATATGAACAAAAGCTGGATGAGCTAAAACAAATAACGGATCCGGAAGGTTGGGCTAAAGAACAAGCCGAAAAACTGGAAGCAGAGGCCAACAAAGACTGGATGGCAGAACTTGCTCCCGGTTTGAAGGTTGAAGTATATACTCTGAAAAAGAATGGTCAGGAAGTCTTAATCGGAGACAGTTCGGCAGAAAAGGGAACAGAAACCAGAGATAATATTGATGCCATGTTCCGGGGAGAGTATAAAGCTCAAAAAGATACGATGCTTTATATAAAAATCACCAGAGACGATACGGTAGGAAAAAATGATGAACTAGCCTATGTTATGCAAATTCAGCAAGGTGAAAAATATGTTCACGACTACGTCTCAAAAGAAAGCCTGTCTGAGGATTCAACCAATAAAACAGAAACCAAGATTCCTCTGACCCAAACCAGCGCAAGCGGAAGCTTATCAAGTGTTAATGCTTTGCAAATACAAGCCAGCAAATATGAAGCGACAGCACAAATGTTACAAGTCGGTTATTTGAATATGGCGAACATTTTAAGCAAGAAATAATTTAATTTAGCAAAAAAAATCTTGTATAATCCTTAAACATTCTCTATTCTCAGACATAGAGAATGTTTTTTTATGTAAGAAATAAAGTAAGAAAGGATAATTAATATGACTGCGCCTTTGATGCCGAAAGCAACGGCAGTATGGTTGGTTGAAAATACAACATTAACATTTCGCCAGATTGCTGAATTTTGTGAACTTCATGAACTTGAAATTCAGGCTATTGCGGATGGTGATGTTGCCTTCAATATTTTGGGTGTTAGCCCAATAGAAACAGGACAGCTGACAATTGAAGAAATTAGGCGCTGTGAGGCTGATCGTAAAACATCGTTGCAAGCAAACGAGTTGGAACGCAACGTCAAAGCCAAAAACGCAAAAGCTAAAAAGATGCTGTCTCCGTCACAACGAAGCGATAAACCCTGCGCCGTTTTGTGGATTTTTAAGAATTGTCCGGAAATTATCGATTCGCAGATATGTAAATTGATTGGTACAACCAAGCCGACAATTGAGTCTATTCGTACCGGAGCTCATAAAGATATGGCCAATATCAGAGCAAAGAACCCTGTTGCAATAGGACTTTGTTCAGAAAAAGACCTCGATGCTGCAATCAGCATATCTAAGGCTCGCGCAATGAAAAAAGAAAAGCCGGCCAAAGAGAAAAAGAGCAAAGAGACAAAGGTAAAAAAAGAGAAAAAAGTCTCAACAAAGAAAGAAAAGAAAGCATAAAGAAAAGAGCCCGATAACGGGCTCTTTTCTTATTTTTCATCAACGGGATGAAGTCCAAATCTCTCTGTAACCACAAGTCTCTCATTTGTGCTCATTTTCATTAGGTCAAAAGAGACTCTGGGATTCTCAGGGATTTTTCCCGTCTTGGCAATTTCTTTTAAGTCCGCAATATAATCATCATATTTTTGTTTATATTCAGGAATTTGTGCTAACTCATCTTTATCATATTCCAAATAAGGACTTTGAGATACGGTCTGTTGAACAGAGTTCTGAGGAATCTCAGTCGAGATTTGTTCCGGAGATTTAATAGTTTTTATAACCTGAGACGAAGTCTCTTCGGTCTTTTTTTGCTTTTTACGGTAGATGGTTGGATAGTAGTTAAACTCGGGAAGTTTTTCTGTATAATTCAAATCCTGTTCCGGGATAAAAAAATTCGGCTTTAGCTGTTTGCGGACATAACGCTCCGCTTGAGCAGCATCGGTATTAATGCCGAAAACAAAAAGTATACTTAAAACAGAAAAAAGAACTAGTTTTTGCATAATCTCAACTCTATGTTAAGAAATCTCATATAGAGTATCTTATATGAAAAAACTTTTTTTTATATTAACTTTTTTTATCTTTTTATTCTGCTTTTTCCCAAACAATGGGTTTGCGGAAGAAGATGTCTGTTCATCTATAATATCCGAGCCTGAAATAGAATTTACGACATCGTACGGAAAATTGAAATATGACTATGGCTATAATCTGCAAGAACTAACAAATTTAGGAAGGAAGTATAATATTGTGGAGCAGGGGCTTTTTGCTTCTGGTTTGGCAACAGTCAGCGTTAATTGGGAAGTTTCATTAAATACCGTTAGTCGAATTGTGAATGATACAAATATATGTGTTGTTCCGGTCAGCTTAAATGTATTTATTGGCTATCAGGATCCGACAATATATATTTCTAATCAGCTTCAGCCGGGAAGTTGTGAGTACAATGTGGTTGTCAGACACGAGCAAACACATCATCAGATAAACGCGGCGGCGTTAGAATATTTTATTCCGTCATTAAGACGTTCGGTTGAAAAAATGGCTAAAGATATAAAACCATATAAAATTGATTCGCCTTCAAAGATAGATGAAGCCACGAATGAGCTAACCGAAACATATATTGCCAATATAGAACCTCTGATTAACCATTTCAAAAACGAGCTTATGCAGGAACAAAGCAAGCTGGACAATCAGATGAATTACGATATGGAAAGCAATCTTTGCCGCCGTTTTAATGCCGCACACCGGCAATAAACTATTGCGCAGAGGCTTTAGGTAAATATTCTTCCAAAAAACTGTTAATCCCTTTATATGCTTCGTCGATATAAGTTTTATCCTTTGCCGAATTTGCATTATAATAAATTCTGACGGTTGTCATTCCTAATTCTTTGGCAAATTCAAGGTTTGAATAACTGTCATCAACAAAAACACAGTTTTTCGGATCAACGTTGATTTTTTTGCAAAGTTTAGCGTAGACATCGGAGCTTTCATTTTTCTTAACGGTTCCGAAATCTTCAACAGAGTAAAAACGTCCTTCAAAGAAGTCATACAAGCCAATATGTTTTAAGATTTTTTCACAAACATCTCTGGTGCTTGTTGAAAAAATATATTGCTGGTTCGGAAGAGCCTGAAGTTTTTCAAGCAGATTTTCATAAGGGACAATGGGTGAAATAGGCTTACGCTTATGGTATGCCTGAAACATGGCTTCAGGATCAATGCCATATTGTTTTACAAAGATTTCTCCGCCGTCACGATAAGTCATATAGGACTCTTTTACCTTGGCTTTAGCTTCAGCCAAATCAAGCGGAATTCCCAAATCTTTAACGGCAGCAATGGCAGTTGCTTCATCAAGCATATCAGCAAATTCTGGTGTAATTCGATATAATGTATTATCTAAATCCCAAATGATAACTTTACCTGCAAGTGTCACTTTTACTATCTCCATAAAATTCTTTATCAAACCTAACAATAGTAACACATAAGAGGTAATCGTCAACAGCAAATTTAAGTATAAGAAAGTTTGTCCTTTCCCTTGAATAAGGATGTTTATGTCATATATCAAATTCTGTAAAACTGAAAATTAAAACTAAGACAAAGGGGAAAACAATGAAAAAACTATTAGCTGTTTTAAGTGTTTCAATTTTTGCTCTGACGGCTTGCAACAGTCATCATGCAAATGCACAATCACAAATGTCCGGAGCTGCGTCAAATGGCAACTCAGCGGATATGGTTGTTGTTGAAGAAGCTTATGAAGCGGTAGTAGCAGCGCCGACCAACACACAGCCGGCAGCGTCTCAGAATAATAATGCCGCTTCCAATAACGCTGCTAATACAACATCAGAAGATGCCCCATCAATGGTGACGGAAAGTGTGTCTGAAAGTGTCACACCAAACAGCGTGTCATATGAAGTTGATGAAATGGCTGATTAAACACAAAAAAAAGCCCCATGAAAATGGGGCTTTTTACTAGAAGTTTTCCATTGCGTAAACGTCCTTAACAACCCAGCCGCCGCTTTTGTTGCTTAAAACGTAAATAATATTTCCTTCACATAACCCGAACCACATACCATTGCAGGTACTTTCCGTATAAACTTCAATCATATGGGTATCAATTGGTTTTATTTTTGTAATTTTAAAGCTCATCTCGGTCGGACGCTGCAAGCTTTCGTCATCCATAAAAACAAACTTCGGCAATTTATCTTTAGCGCATTCGCTGTCTTTAAAATTAAGAGTGCATTTCATGTAAAGGTCAATAGCGCATGCAACCTCGCTTCCTTTATTGCAACCTTTTTGAGTCTCGCCGAGCTTATATCTATAAGTTGTTTCCTCAAATTCTATGTCAAAATTCGGTTGAACAACAATTTGCTCACCTTCTTCCAAGGCAGCTTCCAAGGGAACATTTTCGGTGTTTTGAGATTGTTCCTCTTTTTTGTCTGAACATCCGGAAACAAAAGCAACCAATAAAAGCATCATCCATAATTTTTTCATATCTCTATCCCCGATTTAGAATGTATAACGAACACCTGCGGAATATTCCATCATATGGTCAAAATCCTCAATTTGGTTAAGATTAACATATCTGGCAATCATACGTAGGCTCCAATTTTGGTCAACATTAACCAAAGCACCGACACCGGCTCTCCATCCGATACCGTGGTCGCGTTGTTTTTTTGCAAAAGAAGCATCTTTAACAAAAGTATATTCACCGACACCGGCAGTCCCAAGCAGGCTGAATGTTTCTCCGCATCCCAAAGGCAAATACCCATATAAGTCTAAACCATAAGCCTGAAAAGAAGACTTGCTTTTCTCCAGTCCGGACCGTGTTTTATGGCTGTCAGAGATTTGATAAAACATTTCGGTTCCGAAAAGTCGGTTATACATGGTACCGACATTAACGGAAGCTGAATTATAATGAGGCCGAACAAACTTGGCGTTGGCATCCGCGTAAGAATAATCTAAGCCGACATAGGGCAAATATTCTCCATCTCTGGCGGCATATGCGGAAGAGGTAGCCAAAAGAGATGCGGCAAGGGCAACAGAAAAAAACTTCTTCATGACAAAAATTCCTAACATAGTTTCTAAACTACATCTAATATAACGAAGATTTAAGAAAAATAAAGTAATTTAAAACAGTTGTTTATGATAAAAATGTTGAGCATAAGAGAGATTGGTGCTATAACTAAAAAGATATAAGGAGGCGCGGATGAAGTTTGGCGGAAACGAAAAAGGAGCGACGATGGTCGAGGTAATCATGACGCTTGGCGTTATAGGCGCGTTAGGTGTTGGTATAGCTACGCTTGTAACTTCTATGTATGATAGATATCGTGTTAGCCGTATAGGAGCGCAGATAGAAGAGCTCAAAAAGACAATCAATAATCGTTATGTCGCAGATGGTCAATATACCGATATATCCATAGCAACGCTTATAGATGAAGAAATAGCTCCCAAAGATATGGTAAATAACAAAAAATTATCCCACGCATATAAAGGCGAGGTGACATTAAAAGGAAGCGCGGACAGCTATGAGATAACTTTTTCTGACTTACCTCAAAGAATTTGCGTGGAATTAGGTATAATGAATTGGACTGTTGATAATACATCAGACTTAGTTAGCTTAGATATAAACGGCAAAGATTTTGAATGGCCTTGGGTGACCGGAAGCTATAAATTACCGGCACAAATGGCAGATGTTTCCGTTGCGTGCAAAAGCGGCAGCGCCAACATAATAAAATGGACCTTTCAGTAGCGGAGAGCAAAAGTGATAAAAATTAATGATGTTAATAAAACAGGGGATTTAAATAATGCCGCTAAAACTAAAAAAGCCAGCGGCGGAGAAAGCTTTTCCTTATACCTGAAAGAGACGATGAAGCCGGCATCCAATCCTGTGGGCGGCACAACGGGAATAGCCGTTGCCGATGCTATTTTTGCCGCGCAAATGGTTGACGGTGAAGAAGAAAAAGCAAAGCGTAAACAAATGCTCAAAAGGGGCAACACGTTGCTTGAAAAGCTTGAAGAAATAAGGGATGGTTTGCTTGTGGGGTATATTTCTAAGGATAAATTGATAGAAATATCCCGCTACGTAAAAGAAACAAAAATCAACACCGCAGATGAAAGATTAGCGGAATTAATCGGCGAAATCGAGCTGCGGGTGGAGGTTGAGCTCGCAAAACTGATGAAATAACTGTGGCTTATTCGTTTTTTTGCTTGCAGTTAATAATTGAAGTCTGTATTTTGCTTGCTATATAAAGAACCTCGCTAATAAACACAAATAATCCAAGGAGACTGAAAATGGATAGCGAAATCATTCTTCCTCCCGACTATAAACCTTCAGCCGATGAAGAGTATATGAACGAATATCAGATAGAGTATTTTCGTCAGAAACTTTTGAGCTGGAAAAAATCTCTTTTGGAACAATCCAAAGACACATTGGAAGACTTGCGTCAAGGAGGCTTAAACCAACCGGATCAGCTGGACAGAGCATCTCTGGAAACGGACAAAGCTCTGGACTTGCGCACCAAAGACCGCGCTCGTAAGTTGATTTCCAAAATCAATGATGCCTTAAAGCGCATTGAAGACGGTGTCTATGGTTATTGTGAAGAAACCGGTGAGCCGATTGGTATTGAACGTTTGGAAGCTCGTCCGGTAGCCACACTTTCAATTGAGGCTCAGGAACGCCACGAAAGAATGGAAAAAACTTACGACGACGAAGCCTAAGCAATGATACAGCCGCAAGAAAAAGACTTCATTCTGGCTTCGGGCTCTCCGCAACGCCGCGAACTTTTGGCACAAATGGGCTTTCTGCCCAAGCAAATTCGTCCGGCAGACATTGATGAGAGCGAAAAAAAATATGAGACGGCCACAGCTTATGTAAAGCGGATGGCCTTAGAAAAAGCCCGCCGTATTGCCGGGCTTTTTCCGCAAGAAAATATCTTGGCTTGCGACACGGTTGTTGTTGTCGGTACTGCCATTTTGCACAAGGCTCATAGCGAAGAAGAACAAACCAAGGTTATGGAAAAACTCTCGGGCAAGGCGCATCGGGTCATCAGCTCCGTTTGCGTCATAGCCAAGGATGGAAGAGTTGCTCAGCGCACCGTTTCAACGCGGATTTTGATGAAAAAGCTCACCCAAACAGAGATTAAGGCTTATGTCGAAAGCCACAATTGGGAAGGAGCTTGCGGTTATAAAATTGAAGATATGGACTGCTATGTCAAAAAGATAATCGGTTCTTATTCCGGTGTTATCGGTTTGCCGTTATATGAAACCAGAAACTTGTTGAATGGGATTGGTATAAAATGAATACAGATGTAATCGTTTATGAAAAAAAGAATAATCTGACCCGTATTGCCATGCTTGGTGCAGGCGAGTTGCAAGAGATTGAGTTTGTCAAAGAAAATCAGGCCGCAGAAGGCAACATCTATCTGGGTAAGATAACTCATAAGCTGGATTTGGCGCATGATAAGGTCGGCTTTTTTGTAGATATTGCCGATGGTAAAGATGCCTTTCTGAATGCTGAGGAAGCAGGACTGAATGAAGCCAATATGACGGAAGGCCAAAGTCTGGTTGTTCAGGTCGCGCAAGAACAACGCGCCGAGAAGGGAGCAAAGGTTGTTCGTTCCATTCAGATTGTCGGTCCGCATTTGGTCTATTGTCCCTATCGTTTGCATGTAGATGCCTCACCGCGCATTGAAGATAAGGAAAAGCTGGCGGAATATAAGGAAAAAGTTATTGAGAACACAACCGGACAGGAAGGTTGGATTCTGCGCACTTCTTCGGTAGAAGTTCCGTTCGAGATTTTAGCCGAGGAGATGAAAAGCCTGCGTGAGATTTATGAAAATGTCCGCATCAAAGCCCGCAACGCCAAGGCTCCGGCTTTACTATATGCCAAAGCAGATCCTCTGGCGGAATATATTATGCGCTCTCAGCCGGCTTTGACCAAAGTTGTAGTGAACAATCATAATGTTGAAAACGAGCTGAAAGAAGCTTTTAAAGGCGAATTTGCTGTAGAATATATGGCGGAGCCTTTTGCTGAATATGGTTTGGAAGAGGCGATTTCTGAGGCCTTGCAAAAGACGGTTCGCTTAAAGAGCGGCGGTCGCATTCATATTGAGGAGACCAGAGCTTGCGTTGCCATAGATGTAGACAGCGGCGATGACAAGTCTAACGGCTCCATCACAAGATTAAATTCTGAGGCAGCGGTAGAAATTGCACGCCAGATTCGCCTGCGCAACTTATCGGGCAAGATTATTGTAGATTTTGCCGGCTCCTCGGAATACAAGTTTTTGAAGCCGGTTATTGAGGAACTGGAAAATGCTTTGGCGGAAGACCCGCATCGCGCAAGGGTTTTGGGCTTGAGCCGTGGCGGCAATGTAGAGATTCAGCGCGTTCGTCGTCGTCCGACCCTTTCGGATGTCTTGACCACCGAATGTGAAACTTGTCAGGGCACAGGGAGGGTTGCCAAATGAGCGAAGTCATAAAAACTTATCGCTGCCCCATATGCAAAAAAATCGCTCCTGCGGGAAAATATAAACCCTTTTGCTCCAAACGCTGTGCAGACATAGACTTAGGTAATTGGTTTAATGAGAGTTACCGCATTCCGGCAGAGGAGCTGGACGAAGAGGACTATGAGGAGCTTGAAAAAGAGCTTGAAAAACAAAAAGCAGATAAGGAAGAATAACAAAGACCCCTCGCATAACCGCGAGGGGTTTGGGTTATAGTAAATCGTAAATGTTTTTTTTGCTCTTAAGTATATTTCGTATCTCATTAATATCGCCATCAGAACAAAATCCTTGATTTATTAGAGCATCTAAAACTCTATTATCAGTTTTTTTTGTGTCAGCATATTTAATGGCACGGGCAAAATAAACATAATTAGACTTATTTTGTTCTCCGATTAAAATTTCATCAGATGGAATCATCATAATAATTTCGGGTTGGTCAGTAGCAATAGCAAGATCTGTTATTGTCATTCCCTTAGCTAAGACATCAAGATTAGCTCCTTTTCCTATCAAAAATTTGGCAATTTCAGGTTTTTTAATGAATATGGCCAACTGGAGCGGCGTATTTCCGCCATGGAGCGGACTATCAATATCAATATTGTTTTTTAAGAAAAAATCTATGACTTCAATCGGGTTTGGCGCATTAATTAAAGCTGCTTCAAAATGGTTAGTTTTATAATAAAAATCACTTTTAGTAATATTCATTGGATTATAACCATTTTCTAGCATATCAGACATTGTTTGAATGTCGCCGTTATCTGCGGCTTGATTAAATTTCCACCAAGACCAATAAGAAATGTTAAAAACAAGATTAGCCAAAAGCCAAACAATAAAACAGCCGCCCAGAATAAGTCCGAAATATTTGAAAAACTTTTTCATAGAAGATACTCCGTCATCTCAAAGATAGCTGTATTTTAGCCAAATCAAGATAATATTTGGTTAAAAAAACCGCCTGATAAAGGCGGTTTTTAAATACACTAAGAGCAAGTGACAAAAGAACAATATCAAAAATTTTTCAAATTGTCAAGGATTATATTCCTAAAATATCCTTACCTTCCGTAAGAAGCCTCAATAATTCGATTCCGTCTTTGTTCATCAAGGTCATAATTCGCCTTAATATTCAGTTGAGGTGCGATGGTTGAAATAATCTTTCCGGCAGTCGGAACCGTGTTCCAACCGGAAGTAACAAAGCCCCAAGTATCTTTGGTTGCTTTAGGTTCGTCCATCATCAGGAATAAGGCATATTGCGGGTTTGAGGCCGGAAAAGTAGCCAAGAAAGAGGTCATAACTTTTTTGTTGATATATTTGCCGTCTACCAGCTTGTTGGCTGTTCCGGTCTTGCCTGCGACCTCATAGCCCAAAACATTGGCGCGTTTGCCGGAACCTTCCACAACAACGCCGCGAAGCAATTGGCGCATTTCTTTAGATGTGTTGAAGGAAACGACACGATGGCTGGCTGTATTCTTATTGTCCTTTATAAGTGTCGGTTCATGATAAATTCCGCCGTTGATAACACCGGCAAAAGCGCTGACTAAGTGCAACGGCGTAATTGAGATACCGTAGCCGTACCCGATGGTCGCAGTTGTTTCTTCGCCCCAGCGTTTGGGCACCAAAGGATAGCCTTTTTCCGCCACTTCAATGCTTTTGATTGGTTCAAAGAAACCAAGATTTTTTAGAAAGTTTTGTTGCTCTTTTTTGCCGACTTTCAAGGCAATTTGCGCCGAGCCGATATTAGAGGAGTAAATCAAGACTTCTTGCAAAGTCAGCCACCGATTTTCGCCGCGATAATCCTTGATGGTGTTGTAGCGGAGTTTTAAGGGCTTGGTTGCGTCAAAACTGTCAGCCATTTTAACTTTTCCGCTTTCCAGACCAAGGGCGGCATTAAAAATCTTCAAAACCGACCCCGGTTCATAAACGCCTTTTGTCGCAAAATTAAATTGTGCGCGCGGTGTTTTATAATTATTAAGGTTCGGGTCATAGTCCGGCAGGGAAATCATAGAGATAATTTCACCATTCTTAACATCCATCAGGATGGCGGCGGCACCGTCTGCGCTGAATTTTTCAACGGCGACGGCAAGTTCGTTGCGAATAGTGTCCTGAATACCGGCATCAATGGTCAGCTGCAACGGAATATCAGATTCTGTTAGGCGTTCGTCAAGTTTCTTTTCAAGACCGGATATTCCCTTGTTGTCAATGTTTGTGTTGCCCAAGATATGAGCAAAGAGGTTTTTGTGCGGGTAAATACGTTTTTCGCCGTCTTCAAAATCCAACCCCGGAATACCCAAATAATTGATTTGATATTGTTGCGAAGGGGAAAGGTTGCGTTTGATATAAACAAAACTGCCTCTGCGTTGGAGCTTTGATAAAATATCCTCATAGCGCATATCAGGAAAAATCCGGCTCAATTCAGCGGCGGCTTTTTTTGCGTTCAGAATTTTTTTAGGATTGGCATAAAGGTTAACAGTAGGGAGAGAGGTTGCAATGATTGTGCCGTTGCGGTCAAGAATATCAGCGCGTTTAATGGGGTTTGCGGCATAGGCGCGAATAGTATCGGCTTCCTCGGCAGTTTGGGTTTCTGTGTTGTTGGGTGTAATGCATACATTGAATAATCTAACGCCGATAACCGCATACACCAACAAAAACATCAGGGTTGCAAAAGCGACGCGATTCTTGCAGGTGGAAAGAGGGTCTTTCTCACAAGTATAATTATTAAAAGAAAAACTCTTATCAATCTTAATTTCCTGACCTGGAAGATAAAAATTCTTCTCCTCGCGGCCGGAAAAATACTTTCCCCACATATTCTCGCTTCTGCCTTACTATAATTTAATTATCGTTGAGCCTTGACCAGACGTTTAAGTTGTCTGTTTTTCTCAGCCTGATTACTGATATTTTGACGAGCCAACAGCTTTCTACCTGATTCGCCCGATTCATAATTAAATGGTAACGCAGAATAGTTAATAATTTGTTCAGCCTTGAGCTGATTTAGCGCAATATGTTTGGTTGCCAAAGAACGAAGTCTTGCCGGATTATTCAAATGGCTCCATTCTGCTTTAAGAATATGAATAGTTTTAACGTCCTCTTGGATGTTGTGATTAATGCTGGCAAGTTCTTTTTCCAGATTCTGTACCTGATTCTTCATCACGAACATTCCGAACCCGACCAAGCATGTAAGGGCAACCCAAAGTCCTAACGTTGCTGTTTTTGTACTATTCATTATCGCATTCCTTTCCTAGGTAAGCGGGTTAAAATTACTTTTTGACGGCGCAGCGCAATTTTGCCGAACGAGCTCTTTTATTGCTTTCCGTCTCTTCTGGACTTGGAGCAATCGCTTTAGAGCATTCAGCGAGGCATGCGCTGTCATCTTTGGGCAAAACCTCCGGCATATAGCGTGATACACCGGCATTTTTGCCGCTTTGTTCTTTGAAAAAGCATTTGACAATCCTGTCTTCCAATGAGTGGAATGTAACCACGACCAAGCGGCCGCGAGAGGAAAGAAGGTCAACGGCGCCTTTCAAACCGTTTTCGAGCTCCTCCAGCTCATTATTGACCACAATCCGCAGAGCCTGAAAAGTTCTGGTTGCCGGATCAATACTGTTGTTTGGGGTTTTATGAATAACTTTGTAGATAATTTCGGCCAATTCTTTAGTGGTTTCAATCGGTTTAAGACGGCGGTATTCCGCGATTTTTGCCGCAATCTGACGAGATTTGCGCTCTTCGCCGTATTTATAAATCAAATCTGCCAATTCTTTTTCATCTGTTTCGTTGACAATATCTGCGGCAGTACGACCGGAGCAGGACATCCGCATATCAAGCGGCGCATCTTTGGCAAAAGAGAAGCCTCTTTGTGCCTCATCCAACTGCATGGATGATACGCCGATATCAAAAACCGCACCGTTAATCGGCTGAGCAATAAGGTCTTTGATATTGCCGAAAGTTCCTTGCCTAAACTCAAAGCGAGAGCCGAATTTTTGTTTGAGCTCTTCAACTCTGGGCAAAACCGTCGGGTCGCGGTCAATAGCGATAACTTTGCAATCGGCGGAGTTCAAAATAGCCTCGGTATAACCGCCGTTGCCAAAAGTTGCGTCAACATAAACCTCACCGTCTTTGGGAGACAGATATTCCAAAACTTCTTTCAGCATAACCGGAATATGTTTGGGCTGACTGTTCATTATTCGCCCTCCGTCTTGCGAGTGAGGGTCGGTCTGTTTTTCAAGACCTCAGCCCGAATGCGTGCTTCTTCTTTTTCCCAGTTTTCAGGGTTCCAAATCTGGAATTTGCGTCCTTTGCCGACAAAAACGGCTGTATCGGTGATGTTGGCGTGTTTAAGAAGCTTTTCGGTGAGCATAATGCGTCCGGTTGAATCGAAGGTAAATCTTTTGGCATCACCGAAAATAAGGTTTGTAAGGTTATCTTGGGTTTCGGAGAAAAAGTCCGTAGCGTTTTCAATCTCTGTGGCAAGCTTGTCCAAAAGTTCTTCGGTGCAGCCCTCAATGCAGGGAGCGGTAAGACTGCGGTAGCAAACAATCTCGGTTGATAATTCTTTAACGATTGCGCGATAGTCTGAAGGCAAGGAAACGCGCCCCTTGGCGTCCACCTTGTTAAAAATCGTATCCATAAAGAGAAAAGTTTTTCTCAATTTTAGAATCCTTCAAACGCATTAACCCTATACCTTATGGTATATCATGGGTTTTTATGGGTTTCAATGGGAAAATTTAGTATTTTGTTAACTGTTCATGTTTTGTTCTGAATAAAGTTATTGCGATTCTCGCCAATCTGGCTCTGGGCTTGGTGTAAGAAAAAATAATTTTTTGGGGATAAAAAATAACATTTTTTTAGCCCTTGTTTAAATCTAGATTTCTGTTTATTTTGTCTATTTACACCCCTTGGAAAATATGATATTCTGATAACTGTTAAAATATTAAATGTATCTTGCTTGAGGATGGGCTCTTGAGTGTAGATGAATTAAACGCCCGATTATTAGTATGGAAAATTTTAATAAGGTATTCCGCACTGCGGACAACGTGGTATTTACTAGAGTTAGTGCTAAAGAAGCAGAGACATTTGTAGGAAACTACATAACAGCGATTGACGGAAAAGCCATCGCTGTTGTGGACGGAAAAGAAGTAGAAATGCCGAAATCATTATTTAATGAGATAGGTGTGCAGTATTTCTTTGTGGACTACAAAGAGCACGGCAAAAAGATGCTGCGAAAACACGGTGTCTATGCGGCTGTAAAAACGGAGAAAATCCGCGTGTGGCGGAATGTAAAGCCGGGAGAAAAGCTGACGACTGTGATTGATGGTTATGTTGAGCACGAAATAGAGCTTGATGAAACCAAGGTTGCCGCTCAAAACGTCATAAAGAATGAGTATTATGCCATTCCCAAAGACGTGCTGGCAAAAAAATATGAGTTCTCCCATTCAGAGTTTGACTACGACGTATATGTTCCGAAAGGAAATGTAACGTCATATTGGGTCTACTCCGATGTAAACACCTTCGGAGTGCTCTGGGGTGGACTTGAATTTTTAACCACGCCAATGATAAATATTACAGACTTAAACGACGTTTATGGTTGTAATTATATTGTTTGGTGGGGAAATGATGGGAAGCTGGCCTCTTATAAAGTTCTGGGCTACTTCTCGGCAGAAAAATCAGAATTTTATGACGACCAGATGGGCAAACCCAAATCGGTCGCTCAAACAACATTCCAGCCGCCACGCGTTGCATAATGCAAGTGGTTGGAATCACAAAGAAGGGCTCTCGGGAGAGAGCTCTTTTTTTTGTTAAAATTGCTCAATCTTTTCATAAAGCACTTGCAATAATTTTGAGCTGCGTTTAATCTACCAAGAACAGGCGACCGGATAGCTGCTTTGCGGAAAGGAAAATCCGCCAAAGAGGAAAGTCCGGGCTTCAAGGAAACAAGATACCGGATAACGTCCGGCCGGAGAAATCCGAGGGAAAGTGCCGCAGAAATATACCGCCTTTTTTTGAAAGGTAAGGTTGAAAAGGCGAGGTAAGAGCTCACCGCAAAATCGGCAACGGTTTTGGCAAGGTAAACCCTATCTGAAGCAAGACCAAGTTAGGAGGGCTGAGGCTTTATGTCTTGGTTATACGGAGGGTTTCCACTCCGCTCCAGAGGTAGGTCGCGTTGAGCCGCATAGTAATATTCGGCCAAGATGAATAGCTATCGCGCCGCAAGGCGTACAGAACCCGGCTTATAGGTCGCCTAAAAAGTTTTTTTGTTCATAAGGAGTTGCATATGCAGACGACTATATCAAAATCAGTTCAACTAAACGGCATCGGTCTTCATTCCGGCTGTAACGTCACTATGTCAATTCTTCCCGCGCCGGCCAATACGGGAATAGTTTTTCGCCGTGTTGATTTGCCGAACAAACCAGAGATTAAGGCCTTGTATAGCAATGTTGTTAATACTCAGAATTGCACTTGCTTGGGCGATGCCGAAGGCAATTTGGTTTCCACCATTGAGCATGTAATGGCGGCTTTATATGTTAAGGGCATAGATAATGCGCTGATAGAAGTCAATAATCAGGAGCTCCCGATTATGGACGGTAGCGGTAAAATGTTTTTTGATGCCTTAAAGGAAGTTGAACTTAAGGATTTGAGCGCCCCGCGTATGTATCTCAAAGTTAAAAAGGAAGTTTCTTTTACGGATAAAAACGGCAATACGGCAAGCTTAAAACCGGCCGACAAATTTGCCGTAAATTTTGAGATAGAATTTCCGTCTCAGATTGTCGGACATCAGAAGTTTTCGGGCGAGATTACGCCGGAGGTTTTTGAACAAAAAATCGCGCCTTGCCGCACTTTTTGTGAAAAATATCAGGTAGACTATCTTCAATCCATCGGTCTGGCCAAAGGTGGCAGCTTAGATAATGCGGTGGTTTTGGATGGCGAGCAGATTTTAAACCCCGGTGGTTTTCGTGTCAAAAACGAATGTGTCAACCATAAGGTTATGGATGCCATTGGCGATTTGTTCACTTCCGGACATCGCATTTTGGGCGAATTAACCGCTTCCAAAACCGGACATTTTCATAACAACGAGCTCTTAAAACTTTTGTTCGCTGACAAATCTAATTATGAATTGGTATAAGGATGAGAGAATGAAAAAGTTAAAACTTTTTTTGGTCTGCATTTTTTGTTTGGGTTTAACGGTTGGTTGCTCTTCCACCAAAGAGGTGGAAAAGCCGCAAACCGCAGAGGAGTTGTACAATCAGGCGCATAATGACCTGGACAAGACCTCTTATAAAAAAGCCGCCGAAACTTTTGAAAAAGTTGAGCTGGAATATCCTTATTCCAAATGGGCGACCAAAGCCAAAATCATGGGGGCTTATGCTTATTACAAAGATCAAAAATATGATGACGCTATTTTAAGTCTGGACCGTTTCATCAAATTTCACCCCGGCAACAAAGACATCGCCTATGCTTATTATCTGAAAGCCCTTTGCTACTATGAGCAAATCACCGGTGTTGAAAAAGACCAAGAAAACACACGGCTGGCTCTGCAGGCTTTGCGTCAGGTTATCACACGTTTCCCGAATACCGAATATGCCAAAGATGCTTCGCTTAAATTGGAGCTGACTTATGACCACTTGGCCGGTAAAGAGATGGAAGTCGGACGTTATTATCTTAAGCAGGGTAATTATCTTTCGGCTTTGAACAGATTTTCGGTTGTGGTCAATGATTATCAGATGACCTCGCATATTGAGGAAGCTTTATATCGTCAGGTAGAGATTTATACGATTTTGGGCTTGAGCAAAGAAGCCAATCAGGCTTATCGGGTTTTGGAATATAACTATCCCAAGAGCAAATGGACCAAAGCCGCCCGCAAGGTGCTGAAAATAAAATAAGGTAAACAATGCTTCAATCTCTTTCAATTCGCAATGTGGTTTTAATAGACAAGCTGGATTTGGACTTCAAATCCGGCTTAAGCGTTTTGACGGGTGAAACCGGCGCCGGAAAATCCATTTTGTTGGATTCACTGGGCTTGGTACTTGGCAATCGGGCGGAAACTTCGCTCATTCGCCAAGGAGAGGATAAGTTGAGCGTAACCGCCACTTTTGAGGTGAAGGATAAGAATAATCCGCTTTTTGCGCTGTGTGAGGAATATGAGCTTGAGGCGGATGACGAGATAACCATCAAGAGAAGCCTGAATAAAGACGGCAAGGGCAAGATATTTTTCAACGACCAACCCATAAGCGCCAAACTCTTAAAAGAGTTGGGCAAATATCTGGTAGAGGTTCACGGGCAGTTTGACAATCAAGGCTTGCTTAATCCCGCCAATCATCGCGATGTCTTAGACGCTTATGCCGGATATAAAAATCTTCTGGCAGAGGTAAAGGAAAAATTTGCAAACTACAAAAAAGCCAAAGCCGCAAGGTTAGAGGCGGAGAATAACGTTGCCAAAGCCAAAAGCGATGAAGATGCCTTGCGCCATTGGGTAGATGAGCTGGAAAAACTAAACCCCGAAAAAGGCGAAGAGGAAAGCCTGAGCAAAAAGCGTCTGGAGATGATGAACGCCGAAAAAATCATTGAGAGCTTAAGCTATGCTTACGGAGCTCTGACCCAAGGCGCGGATGTGCAGTCAGCCATACGTCAGGCGCAATCAGCCATGGACAAGGCTAATAGCTTGGTAGAAGGTAAATATGACGACATTGTCAATATGCTGGAGCAGGCTTTGATAGATGTGAACGAGGCCGTCAATGAGTTGGAGGAGGCTTCGCAAAACGTGAGCTTAAACCAAAACGAGCTGGAAAATATTGAGAGCCGCTTGTTTGCTTTAAGAGGTTTGGCGCGCAAACATCAAACCACCATTGATGACTTGCCGGATGTTTTGGCAGATTTTAAGCAGAAATTGGCAACCATAGAGTTAGGCGAGGAGGGTATAAACGAACTCCGTCGCGCCGAAGAACAAGCTAAGACAGATTATATCAAGTCGGCAACGGAATTAAGCTCGCGCCGCAAGGCTGCGGCATTGCAGCTGGACAATCAGGTTATGGCTGAGTTGCCGCCGTTGAAAATGGAAAAAGCTCGCTTTGTAACCATTGTTGAAAAATTAGACGAGAGCGCTTGGAACGAGAGCGGTTTTGACAATGTTTATTTCACGGTTGCCACCAACCCGAACTCGCCGCAAGGTCCGATTAACAAAATAGCCTCAGGCGGTGAGCTGGCCAGATTTATGTTGGCCTTAAAGGTTAACTTGGCACAAAGCTCATCTGTTTCTACCATGATTTTTGATGAGGTTGATGCCGGTGTCGGCGGAGCCACGGCTCAGGCAGTGGGCGAAAGGTTGGCCCGCTTGGCGCATGATGTTCAGGTCTTGGTTGTAACCCATTCTCCGCAAGTCGCCTCACGCGGCAATCATCATTTTAAGGTGGAGAAAAATACGGTCGAGAACATAACCACCACCAAAGTTCGTGAGTTAAACGACATTGAACGGCATGAGGAAATCGCCCGTATGCTTGCCGGAGAAAAAATCACCGATGAAGCAAGAGCGGCAGCCAGAGTTTTAATCGGGGCATAGCTCTTGCATTAAAGGGCAAATTGCCTTATATCAATCTCAAATATTATCATTTTATAAATAAATTTATGCTATTTTCACATTAAATTCAGATTCTTATAAGAAAGAGGAAAAGTAAATGACAAAAATTGCAGTTGTCGGCGTAATGGAAAGTGTCGGCAGAGAAATTTTGAGCTTCTTGGAAGCGGATGGTATTAAAGCTAAAGATGTTTTTGCGCTGGAACCCAAATGCCCCTTGGGAAATCAGGTATCTTACGGCGAAGATGATGAGTTAGATGTTTTAAACTTGGATGATTTTGATTTTTCCAAGACCGATGTCGTTATTTTTACAGGCAATGCGGAGACCTCCAAACGCTTTGTAAAAAAAGCGGCGCAGCATGCCAAGGTCATAGATTGCACGGATGCTTTTTTTGCCGAGCCAGATGTCCCGATGATTATTGCCGGTTTGAATGATGAGCAGATAGCTTCCGCCAAGCACAATATTGTGTCTTTGCCTTCGGCGATGGTAACTCAAATGCTTTTGCCGATAGAAAAGGTTATCAAGAATAACAAGATAAAGCGTATTGTCGTTTCGGCATATATTTCCGCTTCGGTTTATGGCAAGGACGGAATGGATGAACTGTTCAACCAAACCCGCAAAATTTTTATGAACGAAACTTTGGTTGATGACCAACAAGTTTTCCATAAACAAATAGCTTTTAACGTTATTCCGCAAGTCGGCGAGTTCATCGGCGAAGAGACACAATGCGAATGGTCAATGAATGCCGAAACCAAAAAGATTTTGGGCGGAGATATCAAGGTCCATGCCAACTGTGCGATTGTTCCGGCATTTATCGGCGCGGCACAGTTTGTAAATGTGGAATGCGAACAAGATGTAGACGTAGACGCTGTTCGTAGCGATATGAAGTCAGCCAAAGGCATAGTTGTTTTTGACAAGAATGTAGAAGGCGGTTATGTCAGCTTGACTGATGTTCAGGGCGAAGACGAGATTTATGTCAGCCGCCTGCGTCAGGATGCCTCGGTTGAAAACGGTTTCAGCTTTTGGTCTGTCGCGGATAACTTGCGCGTCGGCATAGCCAAAAATGCTTTTGAGGTAATGAAACAAATCTTGGCTGAAAAGAACTAAACCCTATTAAAGGAAACCTCTGATGAAAAAACTGTTAAGTCTTTTACTTGTTGCTCTATTGGTTAATGTTTCCGGAGCATTTGCGGCGGACAAAACTTCGGTTGATGCCGTAACCGAACTGGTGGATGTCTACAATACACCGGAAATAAACTATCCCAAAACAAGTAAAAAACTGCAGCAGATAGAGGAAATGCTTAAAAGCGGTCAGGTTTCCATTAAGCAGATGTCTGAAGAAGTCAGCTTTTTGGATGAAACCAGAGGGAAACTTATGGTCGCCCGCAAAAGCATAGAACAAGAACTAACCTTTGTTCAAAAGAGAATAGAGGCTTTGGGAACGGCGCCGGAGGATGGCAGTCAAGAATTAAAAGTCATTGCTCAGAAAAGAGAGGAGTTTGGTAAAGAAGAAGCCTATCAAAAAGGCAAACTTGCGGAAGCAGATGTCTTGCTGACCAAAATAGATGAGTTGAATGCTCTTATTTTAGACATCCGTAACAAGGAGCTTTTGGGTAGTTTGCTAACCAAACAAACGCCGCTTTATTATCCGAGTGTTTTGTTAGGGGCTTCCAAGCAGTTTATGGAATTTGTTTTTGACATCATACGTTCGCCTGTTTTGTGGTATGGAGAGCTAAATGCGGAGCAACGCGAATTTGTCAAATCAAACACCATTCCGGTTGGTTTCACGGTTCTGTTTTCTTTGTGGTTTGGTATTTGGCTGCGCTTGTTCATTATGCGTCGTTTTGGCTACAAAAAGGAAGAAGAACACCCGAGATACGGTAAAAAAGTTTTTGCTGCTGTTTTTGTGGCAATCGCTTATGGCGTTATTCCATCCTCAATCATCATAGGTTTTCTGGTATGGATAATTAGTACCAAGGTTTTGACTATTGGTTTTTTTGGTCTGACATTAGCCAGCTTTTTGTATTATTCTTTGTTTGTTATTATGGCTGCTGCATTTTCGCGCGTAACTTTTGCACCATATAACGAAAAATGGCGCTTGGTAAATATCAGCAATGACAAAGCCAAACGCATAACCAAAGCCTTATATTTCAGTGCCTATGCCATCGGTATTGCCTCATTTCTGGAGCATGTTGCTGTAACAGCCAATTATGGTTTGGAGCTAAACTATTTCATAACCGTATTATCAAGCGCTGTGAAGGCCTTCTGCATTATCTTGATTGTAAAAAGAGTCATCTGGGATGATGAGATGGTGCAAGATGATATTGCCGATGAAACATCAGAAACGGAAGAAGACGAGGGATTAAGCCCCGCATTTAAAATTACGTTTTTTGTATCATTGTTCGCAGCCGGCGTCTTCTTAATCTCAGTCATCGGATATCCGAAACTCTCGGCCTTTATCTTAGACAGATCTATTTTGACAGCCATCGTCATAGGATTTTTTATAGTTTTGCGCAAAGCTCTATCAGAGGTTATGCATCGTGTTTTGATGTTGCGCTTTTGGGTTAAGACCTTTAAGATGCGTCGGCGTATGCTTTCCAAGATAGACTTTTGGATGAGCTTGATAATTGACCCCATGTTGGTTTTGTTGGTGGCTTTTGTATTGCTGTCGCTCTGGGGTGTCTCAACAGATTTATTGTTGCGTAGTATCAAAAAGCTGTTTTTTGGCTTTCAGGTCGGTGGTGTCAATATATCCTTAATTGCCATAATCTTTGCTATATTGGCATTCTTTATCTCTTTGGCAGCCGTAAAAGCATTAAGAGGACGTTTGGTCAATAATGTTCTCGCAAAGATGGATATTGATGATGGTATCAAGCATTCATTGTCATCAGGTTTTAGCTTTGTAGGCTTTATTCTGGCGGCCATTATCGCCATCACTGTAATGGGCGGAAACTTATCCAATCTGGCCTTGATTGCATCAGCCTTATCCGTTGGTATCGGTTTTGGTTTGCAGAACGTAATTAACAACTTTGTATCAGGTATTATCATTTTGTTTGAGCGTCCGTTCAAGGTAGGCGATTGGGTAATCGTAAACAATGAGGAAGGGCGAATTAAGCAGATAAACATTCGCTCAACCGAGATAGAAACTTTCAAGAAGACAAGTATTATCATACCGAATGCAACGCTGATTTCAAATTCCGTAACAAACTTGACCCACGGCAATAATTGGTCCCGTCAGTCTGTAACGGTAGGCGTTGCCTATGGTACGGATGTAGATAAGGTAAAGCAGATTTTGCTTGAGTGTGCGGCAAAATGCAAATATGTTTTGAAAAACCCCGCACCTTATGTCTTGTTTAAAGATTTTGGTCCGTCTAGCTTAGACTTTGAGGTCAGATGTTATACCAATGATATCTGGAATGGTTGGATAATCCCGAGTGATTTAAGAACTGAGATTAATAGACGTTTTATAGAAGAGGGAATAGAAATACCGTTCCAGCAGATGGTTATTCACCAAGGCGAGAAGGTTGCACCTGAGGAACAGTTCTATGCCAAAAGAAAAGTTAAGAAAGAAGAAAAGTAATGCTTGCAAAATAAAAAAAGCGTGATAAAAAAGTAAGCGTTGCCGGTTTAGCTCAGTTGGTAGAGCAACGCATTCGTAATGCGTGGGTCGGTAGTTCGAGTCTACTAACCGGCACCACTAAAAAAGCCTCCCCTGTGGAGGCTTTTTTAGTGGTGATGATAATAAAGACTGCTCAAACTATGTAAGACATAAGAAAAAAGCGGTTGAAAATCAGCCGCTTTTTGTGTTTCTTAGTGAACCTTTTTAAGGGATAGTTTCAAGAAGATTATCAACAGCTTCTGTCTGCCTTGAGTTATTTTTGTATTCATACAATGATAAAATTGCATCGTCGCAAAAATGTGATCCAAGCAGATCTACAATATCCCCTTTTTGTGTTGCAGCCAATTTGCTGACAAAATCTCCGGGAACCCTAAAGGCAACAAAACTTGTGCCAGTTCCTTTAATCAAGCAAAAATAAAAATCTTGCGGAATATAGTGCCTATTCAAAATCTCAAAAGGCATATGTATAAGCATGATCTCATCAACCGCGTAATCATATACGGCCAAATTTTTGCTCAAGTTTACATTTTTCCATTTAACGGAAAGGTTTCGGCACTTTTCAACACCCAAAACACGAGATCTCGGATATATGCTGATAAGTGTTACAAGCAATTTATCGCCTTTTTTAGCTAATAAAAAATTAGATAAATCATTCATCTTTACGGCGCATCTAAAAACCTTGTTGTCCGAGGTTAAGATGTCACAGCAAAAAGGGAATTCTTGGGTGCCACAATATTCGCAATGAATTTTTTCAACACAAAACCGCAAATAATATACATTTTCGCTTTTGCTAAAAAAATAAATTGTTTTCATAAGCGTAAAGTTTAAAATATTAATAATAGAATTTTTTATACTTGTTTTGTATGTTATAAAATACTTTTTGTCAAATTTAATTTATTTAGAAAAAAAGCTCTGAAAGCCGAAGCTTTCAGAGCCAGGAGTTTAAACGTTAAGATAGGAAACATATATATAATCCGAGGCCGAGGTAAAAACCAAAGACATATTCACCCCAGTTCCACCCCTCTTTGCCTAAAGCATAATAATTTTCCAGTTTGGAGCCGAGCCAATAGCAAGGTCCCATTCCCAGCCCCCAAAACATAAAGCTTACGGATTGCGCGGCTAGCCCCATTAAAAAAGTCAGAATAAGACCTGTCAAACAAGTTCCGATAAAACCAAATATTTTGGGATATTCACTCAGGTAGACCACATTCCCTTTGACGGAAATGCGTAGCGGCATGAGCAAATCATCAATCAATTCGCATTCCTTATCAACATTTGGGTCAACCTCTTTGCCGTTATAAATGCGTGAGGCATAAACACCCCAGCCATAAAGCTGATAACCTGCATAAGCAGCTACAAAAGTTGTTAAGGCCAAATCAAAAGAGAAGCCTTCCGCTAAACAAATAATAATACTGAAGAAGACCGCATACCAAATTTTGTTAAGCGGCAATTTTTTGTTGCCGAAACGTAATCCGCCGCGGACTCTCCACAGAAAGGAAGAGATAAATGTCACCAATACAATATACATTCAGAATGTCCTTTTTTACAATTAAAGACAGAATTATGGATAGCATATAAAACTTAAGTTGTCAAGGATAAAATTCCTATTTTAGGATAAAAAGCCTTGACAAGGATTGTTTTTTGTAGTAAGAGCAAAATATCACTAACCATAACTGTAACCAAAAAGCGGCGGATTCTTCCGCTGTTTTTTTTTGTATAACTTGGCAGGCTGTAAGGCTTGCCATTTTTTTTAGGAACAACAATGCAAAAGATAATTTTAATTTTATCCGCCGCCGCTCTTGTTTGTATTTTGTTTTACAAGTTAGGGCAGGGGCGATGTCAGGTTGAAACATTAGTCAAAGAAAAGGAGGTCATCAGGTATGTTGAAAAGCAAAAGTCGGATATTTATTCTCGTCCTAATGCCAATCGGACTGAGTTGCTTGAGCTCATGCGCAACAACAAACTATAATCTATGCCCGCAATATCCCATAGCCGGAGAAAAAGTTGCTTCAGAGCTTGAGAAGATTCCCGCAAAAGACTTGGAGGCAACTTGGGAGTGGCTGGGCAGAATCAACAAGTTGCGCCAAGAACTGGAAATTTGTCGTTAACATTCAAGATTGAAAAAACAGTGATGATGATTATTTGTATAGCCTAGATTAAAAGGAGGAAGATATGAAAAAAGTATTTCTTGTTTGTGGCGCGATTTTGTTATTACAAGCCTGTGCAACGGAGGCTAAATATGATAAAAAATTGCAGTCAATGGTGGGTAAGCCCGAATCTCAGCTGATAGCAGAATGGGGAGCTCCGAGTGCTGCAAAAATTTTGAATAATGGCGAGCAAGTCATAACCTATACTCAGGCTAATGATATGTATGTCCCCTCAGAATATTACATCTATAATACGACGGGAGCAGAACCGAGTGAAACCGTCTTATACTCACCTTTTATGGATGACTACGACTTTGGTCCCTACAACCAGACTTTTGGCTATGAAGTAGAAGAGGTTTGCCAAACATCATTTTACATCAAAGAAGGTATTGTCAGCGGTTGGAAGTGGAAGGGAAACAACTGTGTGTCAAACTAGTTTGGCTTTGCCGAATGTAAGCAGCCAAGGAGTCGTGCTTGGCTGTTTTTTTATCTGTTAAAATATCATTAAAGGAGCCAAAAATAAAAAAATTAAAGATAAGCTCAAAAGAATTTTCCGTAACCAATTTTTAACTTAAATATGTTGCAATTTTCTCATGTTGCACAAGGTGTCGGAGTCATAATTTTTATAAGGTGTGGAAAAACAATGGGCTTATTCTTAGAATTAACAAACAAAATTAAAAACTCTGGATTTCTGATTCTTTGTGTGTTGTTGTTTTTCTACTTCAGCTTTTATACCATCAATGGCGAGCGTGGTTTGCTTAAGTACATGTATTTGAGCAAAGAAATAGCTTATGCCAAAGATATTGCGGCACAATACAGCGCGCAAAAACAAAAACTGGAAGCCAAAGTTCGCTTATTATCATCATCCAGCTTGGATTTGGATATGTTGGATGAAAGAGCTCGCGTTGTTCTAAATTTTGCCGGAGATGATGAGTTTGTTATTTTAGATGATTTTGAAAATAATTAGTCTCGGAAAATCAAGTATTTTCAAGGCATAAACTCGCATTTGGGATAACTGGATAAAAAAAGCTGTATTTTTTAAATTTTATTTGCTATACAATATGTTGCTAAATTGATTGATAACAATTTAATGTCTCGGTGTGCCCGAGCGGGAACTTGGATGAATATAGGTAACGATAGCATTCCGCCGCATATGCAATATACGGAAAAAAAGCCGTTATTCTCGGAGAAAGAGATTATCTTCCGAGGATCTGGTTGTGCTAAGGTATGGAAAATTTCTTCCCGAGCTCAAGTCATAGTTTTTATGGCTTTGTTATTAATCAGTTCTTGGTGCTTTTATTCTTACTATCTATACAATAAATCAGGTCACATTATTTCTTACAAAGAACGAGAATTAGATGAAACTAGGGATGCCTATGTTGAATTAATGACTGATTTTGTGACCTTGCACAAAAATATTGGAGCCATGATAAGCTCTATCGGCGAAGGTAAAGGCAAAGATAATAAAAAATTTGATCAATATAAGCGCCAAGCGCAGATGGTTGAAGATAAAATTAAACAAATTACGGATGAAAAAGATTGGTTAAGCTCAGAAACAATTTCAGAAAGAGCCTCGTTAAGTGAAGCTCTTTTACAAAGAGATATTATTGCTTCTGAGCGAGATGCTTTGAAAAAACAGATTAATGAGCTGGAAGAAACCATTAAAGATATAAAAAAGGCAGAAATGGAGGTCCTTGAGCGCATAGACGGTGTTGCAGACAAGGAGATAAGTAAAATAAAATCAGCTATCAATTCCATCAATCAAGCCTTAAAAAGCAAAGGTTTGTATTTTAATGCCTTAGCCAATTCAAAACGCAAAAACAACAGCGGCGGTCCATATATCCCGGATCGCCGTAATTTGGTAAAAGATAAAAAAATCGACGATAAAATTTCCGCAATTTTCAAAAACTACGATGACTTAGAGTATTATAAAGAAGTTGTACAATATATTCCGATGGGTAAACCCGTATGGAGTTATTGGGTAACATCCCAATATGGCACTCGTTCAGATCCGTTTAATGGCAAAAGAGCTCGTCATAAAGGAATGGATTTAGCCAGCCGAACAGGAAACAAAATCAAAGTAAAAGCCAAAGGCAAAGTAACCAGAGCAGAGTTCGCCGGCGGTTACGGAAACCTTGTGGTGGTTGACCATGGTAATGGTTTTCAAACAAAATATGCACATATGCATAAAATCTATGTTAAAAAAGGCCAATATGTGGAGTATGATGACACATTAGGAGAGGTTGGCAGCACCGGCCGATCAACAGGCCCTCATTTACACTACGAAGTTTTGTATATGGGAAAGAATGTTGACCCGATGCCGTTCTTGAAAGCTAAAATATCTTAAGGGAAGAAAACAATGTTTAAAAAATTAAAACGAATTGCTTATTTGAAATTTGCTCGCAAATTAAATAATGCGCCTTCTGTTCCCGTGCCCAGCATCATTAGCGAAAATACCAAAGTAACAGGAGATATTATCAGTACCGGTATTATTCATATAGACGGTCGTGTCGAAGGGGATATCTCTTGTGAGGAATTGGTTATAGGTCTTAAAGGAACGGTTATCGGTTCGGTTAATGCTAATAATTTGCATCTATATGGTCAGTTGCAAGGCAAAGCGGTTGTAGACAAGCTCTTTGTTGCCAAGACAGCGAAGTTATTGGGTGATGCAACACATAACCAGATTGCAATAGAGCCGGGTGCTTATATTGATGGTCATTGTATCAGAGCCGGTGCACCGATTCCGGCAGAGCAAGCAAAGCCGGATTTAATGATAACGGATGCTCATGAAAAACCATCTAAAAAAGCCGCAAATAATTAATTAAAAGCCCTCAGAAATGAGGGCTTTTTCGTTCCTTCGTCATCTAACGAAGAATCCATAAAGATACAGGGCACAAAAGATAGATATGCACTCTGGAAGCATCGCGGTTCAATAAAGGTCGCTGCCACAGCTAGTGCCGCGGTCAAGCTGGCAACAGCTTGTCATTTTCCTTGATTATATTTTCAAATTATGTATAACAAAAGGAAAATGAGGAAAGAAAATGGCTAAGAAAGTATCAAAATCTGATTTTATTTCTACCGGTTTGGTTGCGCAAAACCGCCGTGCAAATTTTGATTATCAGATAGACAAGGTTTATATTGCGGGGCTGGAGCTGACAGGAACGGAAGTCAAGTCCTTGCGTCTTGGTCATGCCAATATTAATGATGCTTACGGTATTGAGAAAAACGGCGAGCTTTTTATCTCCAATATGTTTATTGCCGAATATGCCAACAAAGGCTATGAAAGCCACGCCGAAAAACGTGACCGTAAGTTGCTGTTGCTTCATAAAGAGATTTGCGAAATTATTTCGGAGCTTTCGCGCAAGGGTTCAACCCTTGTGGCGATGAAATTGTTTTTTAATGACAAGGGAAGAGCAAAGCTGGAAGTCGGTCTCGGCCGCGGTAAAAAGAACTATGATAAGAGAGAGACAATCAAAGACCGCGATTGGAGCAGAGACAAGAAACGCATTTTGATTAATGCCAATCACTAGGCTTTAAGCCGCTTTTGTCGGAAGAATTTTTTTAAGATTTCCCCGCATTCTTCTTCCATAATTCCACCGATAACATTAGGTTTGTGATGGCATGTTGCCGCTTCATAAAAACGCACGCCGTTTGCAACAGCGCCGCCTTTGGTGTCATGAGCCCCGAAATAAAGTGTTTTAATCCGTGCCATAGAGATTGCCGCAGCGCACATAGTGCAGGGTTCAAGCGTAACATATAAATCCATATCTCTGAGCCGATTAATGCCTAATTTTTCGCAGGCGCGGCGAATAGCCAGAACCTCGGCATGGGCGGTGGCATCGCTGCCATGTTCGCTTAAGTTATAAGCCTCGCTGATAATTTCGCCTGTTTCGGGATTAACCACAATCGCCCCGATTGGCACTTCGTCGGCAGCATAAGCCTGTTGAGCCAAAGTCAGACAATATTGCATATATTCTTGCGGGGTCATATTTCCTCTTTGCATTTTTAATTTAATCCGTTTATATAATAACAAAGGTTTCAGATAAGGAAAGATAAAAAATGAGCGAAAGACTGGCAAAATTTATGGCGCGTTCGGGCGTATGCTCGCGCCGTCAGGCAGAGGAATATATCAAACAAAAACGCGTGAGCGTTAATGGTGAAATAATCGATTCTCCGGCTTTTAATGTTGAAGGAAGTGAGAAGATTTTGTTTGATGGCGAAAAACTTCCTGCTATTGAGAGCACAAGGCTTTGGCTTTATTATAAACCGGTGGGTTTGGTAACCACGCATAAAGATAATCAAAACCGCCCCACGGTTTTTGATAGTTTGCCTCCTTTTATGCCCAGAGTTATTTCAGTCGGCAGATTAGACCTAAACTCAGAAGGTTTGTTGTTGCTCACTAACAATGGCGAACTCTCTCGCAAGCTGGAGCTGCCGGAAAATGGTTGGAGCCGTCGCTATAAGGTTAAAGTCCATGGTTTTATTGATACCAAAAAACTGGCTTCTTTGGAAAAAAGAGCAACGGTTGACGGCATAAATTATGGTCCTATCAAAGCCGAGATTGAAACACAAAAAGGCACCAATGCTTGGTTGATAATAACTTTGAGTGAAGGCAAAAATCGAGAGATTCGTAAACTTATGAAGTCTATAGGTTTAGATGTCGCGCGATTGATTCGTTTGTCTTACGGTCCGTTCCAGCTGGGTGCTCTGAAAAAAGGCGAGGTTAAAGAAGTTCCGGGCAAAGTTTTGCAAGAGCAGTTAGGGAGCAAGTTTAAGTTATGAGAATAATCGGCGGCGCATATCGCGGCAAAAAGTTATATTCTCCGCAAAACGAAGGAGTCCGTCCTACGGCAGACCGCGCGCGTGAAGCTGTTTTTAATATCCTAAATTCCAAGCTTGATAATAATTGGGCAGAATATGATGTTTTGGATGTCTTTACCGGTACGGGCGCTCTTGGGTTGGAAGCCTTGTCTCGTGGCGCGAAATCAGTAGCTTTGCTGGATATAAACCTGCAAACAGCCAAACGTAATGTCGAATTGTTTTCCAAAGAAAAAGAAAAGATAAAACTCATTTTGGCTGATGCGGCAAAATTACCTTCAGCTCAAAAAACATATAATCTGGTTTTTATGGATGCGCCTTATAACAAAGGTCTGAGTGCCGCAGCCCTAAAGTCTTTGGCGGAAAGAGATTGGCTCGCGCCAAATGCTTGGGTCTTGGTAGAACTGGAAAAAGATGAAGCATTAGAGAACATACCTTGTTTTGAACAGGTCGACGAACGTCGCTATGGCTTAGCTAGAGTAGTTTTTTTCCGATTCCAAGTAAAATAAATTTCATTAAAATTATTGTCATCTTTTTCGGTTGTGCTATTATCCCTCTCCGAAAAGGAGAAAACAAATGCCGCAGGAAAAATCAGCAGACTTGCAAAAACAAATTGATGATATTGACCTCAAACTCTACAACCTTCTTATTCATAGAACCGAGTTGGTTGAACGCCAATTAGATAATACCATAGAAAATTCTTTGGGCAAAGAAGCCGCCGCTATTAAAAATCTGCTGAAACTCCATCGTGGAAATTTTCCGCGTTATGTGATCGCCAAAATCTGGCGCGAGATTTTAAGCGCGAGCGCTTGCCTGAAAGAAAAACCCAAACTCTCCGTTTTAGAAACCGATTCTTGTACGGGACTGATTAACATTGTGCAAGAACACTTAGGCAGTTATACCGAATATGTAACAAGAGGCTCTTTCGGTCAGGTTATGAATGTTGTAACCAACCACGAGGCTCAGTTTGGCATTATTCCTTGCGATAACCACGAAATGAACTTAAAACCATGGTGGAGCGGTTTTTCTTCTACGGCAGATGGCTTAAAGATTATTGCTAAATTGCCGTTCCTGAGAAGAAAAGAAAATCCGATTAAAGAACAGGATATTTATGTTGTGGCACAAGTTCATCCAACCCCAAGCGGCGATGATATCAGCTTGTTAGGCATTGAAGTTAACAACGATGTCAGTGTTTCAACAATTATCGAAACCTTAGAAAATTCGGGGCTTTCTCATGCCAAAATACGCTTATCTGCAAAAGTAGATGATGAAAACAAGTCTTACTTGGTTGAAGTAGATGGCTTCTTAAAACCCAATGATGAAAAACTGAAGCCGGCACGCAAAGCCTTCAACAATATCAATATTGTCGGTTCTTACGCGCGCTCCATAGAACTTTAATCTAAAAAGTTTTAAGTGGAATATTCTCAATCAAAATCTGGTTGGAGTTAATATTAATCGGTGTCGTAACCGTATAATATTTGTCCTCAGGATTAAGTTTGAACGCTTTATTGTTCAAAAGAATTTTTGCCACAAAAACACCTTTTCTTTCCAAGAAGTTGTCTTGTAGCATATCCATAGTTTCCTCCAGCCCTTTGGATGAAGTATTAAGGTGCAAAACCGGCTCGAGCTTTTCGTTAAAATAAAGGTCACCCTGAGCCACCATTGTCAACGGCGCCCATTCAACGATAAGTTTTTTTATATCAACGACACCCCCAAGCCGCAACCAAGCTTTTATGGTTTCGTTATAGGTCGGCTTTTCATTCATCTTGCCGATGATATTTGTATGAGCATAAATTTTATTAATTTTTTTGCGTAACGGAAAATCAACATATTCTGAAATTTTGGCGCCTTTAATTTCTACGTGATTTTCAAAAAAAGGCGTTAATTCACTGATGTTTAGCGGAGCCATACGTTGAGCCGCCAGCCGAAAAGAATCAACGGTAATTAAATCTTGTATGTTCCAGCCGGTTCCTTCAATATTTATACTTCTAAGTCCAAGAGATTGGTCAAAATCCAAATTAATATTTAAAACGGGAATTTCTGCCGGATAAATTTTACCGCCAAAAGTAATAGTTTGAAATCTGTCAGTCTTTAATTCAATATGTCCGGGGTTGAACAAAGACATATCAATTTCCAACTCTTCAGTTTTCCACTCCTTGCTTCCGTCTAAGGCATAAATCCTAAAATTTGAAAACTTTACCGGCGCAAAGAGAGGAAAAGACGATGTTTCAGCCTCGTCATAAGCCATATCCCAACCCGCATTCAAAAGGGATTCCTGAATTTTTAAAATCTCTTTATTTATTTGATTTCCGCCAAAAGAACGCTGCATAAAAGCTAGGATGCACAAAAGCATAAGCACAAAAGCAACAACGAAGGCAAAAACAGTATGAGTCTTCGGATATAATTTAGATAAAATCTTAGTTTTAAACATATGACCTAACCTGCGTTGACTTTTGTATATGGATATTTTTTCAATGCTTCCTGATTAAGTTCAACACACTTACTTTCAATCTTACTTTCAAGTTCTGCCATAAAGGCTTTTTTATCGTTACCTGCTTTCATCGGTTCCATAAACTCAATCACGGCAGTTCCCGGATAACGCAAGAAAGAATTTTTAGCCCAAAAAAGACCGGTATTAAGAGCAACAGGAATCACGGGAGCATCAAGCTGTTCAGCGATAAACAAAAGTCCGGGTTTATAACCTTTTGTTGTTCCGGGTTTGCAACGCGTACCTTCGGGAAAGATAATGATAGGACGTCCTTTGTTCATACGGTCTTTAGCTTCCTTCATCATGCCTTTCATGGCAGAGCCTCCTGCAGCGCGATTAACCGGAATCATGCCATAAAAATGCTGCGCCCAACCAAAGATTGGAATATATGTCAGTTCTTTTTTTAATATAAATACGGCTTTTTTAATGAACATAGACATACAATAAGTCTCTAAAGCAGATTCGTGCTTGGAAGCGTAAATAACCCCTTCTTGTTTTAAGTGCTCTTTGCCTCTGATTTCAATTTTGAGACCGGCGAAGATTCTTAAAAAGAACATAGTCACGGGAATCATAAAATAATTCCAAAAGTAAATGGTGGATTTTCTTGAGATTAACCCCATAAGGCTAGATACGATGCAACCAAAGAGTAAACAACCATAAACAAAAATATTAGCCAGTGTTGAGCGAATATAAATCATGCTAGTTCCTTTTTAATTTGTTCCTGACATAAACATATAAAAACTTATTATATTCCGAAGCTAAAAGACAGAAACTTCCCTTATTTTTCCACCACTTTGGGGACACATTTTCTGAATATACCGGATGGCTGATAATAACTAGTGTCGGATTAAGACTTCTGAATTCTTCCAAACTACGCGGAATATGATAATTTGAGGTAACCAACCGAATGGATTGAACTTTATTCTTTTTAATCCATTCATTTGTTTCTATGGCATTTTCTACGGTGTTGGTTGATTTATCTTCCATCTCGATTTTGCCTTTAGGCGGCATATTGACTTTCTGAATTCTGCTTATTTCTTTGAGGGATGTATCCTTTTGTACTCCTGAAATAAACATTTTTTTAGCCAGTCCCTTGTCCATCATCTGCGCAGCTTCGGCAATACGATTTTTCCCGCCGGTTAGGGCAACAATGGCATCTGTCTTTGTTTTGTTATCTATCTTATAATTATTAATATTGTAGTTGAATGCCAAAAAACCGGCAAACCAACAAACAACGCCAAGGATAATTACATAAAAACAAAGCTTCTTCATTACATCATCTTTTCCAAAGTATTTTTAACAGTCCAATAAGCCGTAATCATTGCGATTAATGAGGCAAAAATCGGCAAGCATAAAATAGCCCCCCATGCCGTTACGGAAAGCGTGGCATCGCTGATAATACCGCCTTCGATTTGCTCAGCCAAACGAGCAATGGCAAAGATTGAAGGAATGGCAAAAATTAAACCGATAATACCGCCGACAAAACCAAGCTGAGCCGTCCGTCTGGCATATTGTTGTGCGACATAAGCATCTTTAGCGCCCATCAAATGCAAGATTTCTATAATATAGCGATGAAGTCCAAGGCTTGTTTTGGTAGAATAAAAAATCGCTCCCGATGTCACAACAATCACTAATAAGAGGACGCTCATAGCCATCATCTTCAGACCATCTGCAAACTTAATGAGCTTATTAAGCCAAAGCTTGTGATTGTCTAAAGAAGCTTGAGGAGAAACCTCAGCTAACTTTTCGGACAAAGACATAAAATCAATTTCGGCACCTTTTTTTATCCGGACATCAATTAATCTCGGTATTGGCAAATCCTGAATATTAATACCATCACCAAGCCAAGGTTTAATTAATTCTTCTAACTGCGCATCACCCAAGGGAGTAACTTTTTCAACCTCATTTAAGCCTTCCAAAAATTTAACGGCACGAGCCTGATGATCAAGTGTCTCTTCTAAGGCTTTTTCTTTATTGACATTGTTTATGGGCATAATCTGAACGGTTAAAGAACCAAGAATACTTTGATTCCAGTTTTGCAACATCGAATTAATGGACATAACGCCGGCTAAGGTAACGGCAAATAAAAATACCGCAATAGAAATCATTACTTTTAAGAACAAAGTAGAACTATCTTCCTTAAGCGGAAGTTCTTGCTTGCGAGTAATAATTGTTGCCTGAGAACTCATATTTGCCCTCCTAAACGCGAAGAGGGGTATAAAATATGCAAGTTGTGGTTTTGCAAATGTAACCTCGGATAATTAAAATCGTTGATAAGTTTTTCAGAGTGAGTGGCGATAACGACAGTCGTGCCGAGTTTGTTTAGCTCAACAAATAACTTCATTAATTTTGGAGCAATATCGTTATCCACGTTTCCGGTCGGTTCATCAGCCAGCAAAAGCTCCGGTCTATTAATAACGGCGCGAGCAATTGCGATTCGTTGCTTTTCTCCTCCGGAAAGAGTTGCCGGAGTATCAAGAATATGACGATCGAGCTCCACCCATTGTAAAAGCTCTTTTACTCTTTTACGAACTTCTCTCTCCTCCATCCCGCAAACACGCAAAGGCAAAGCCACATTATCAAAAGCGGATAAATGGTCAAGAAGTCTGAAATCTTGGAAGACGACACCTATTTTACGTCTAAGCATAGACAAGCTGTCGCGATTGGTAAAATTAACATTTTTACCAAAAACATTAACGATTCCGCGACTGGGTTTCTGAGCTAAATACATCATGCTGAGCAAAGATGTTTTGCCGGCACCGCTTTTCCCTGTCAGAAAATGAAATGAGCCTTTCTTGAGAGAAAGTTTAACGTCGCTCAAAACTTCCGGTCCTTGCCCATACCGAATACCGACGTTTTGCATTTCAATCACGGGCGGAAAATTATTGCTGTCTGGTTTTGCCAAAGTTATAACTCCCTCAAAATCTTTTCCCCTAGGATAAAACAATATAATATTTAATAAAGTATTTTTTTTCTTTGATTAAATGCTTTTTATGCATATAGTTTATGCAAAGAGGTACTAAAATGCTAATCCGTTGTCCAAAATGTAATATCAGCTACGATATAGGAGCCGCCGTAATCCCTGAAGAAGGGCGCAAAATGCGCTGCTCTCAGTGTGGAGAAACATGGCTTTGTCTCCCGCAAGATTTGTTTGAAGCTCCGAAAGAAGAGCCGATTCAGGTAAAGGAGCCGGAACCGCCTGTTGAAGATGAAAAGCAAGAAGATGTAGCAATCATACAAGAAAATTCGGATGAAAAGCCCGAACAACAGGAGGAAGAAAAGGAAGAGTTACCTGCAGGCAAAAAAGAAATGCAGGAGATTTTTGCGCGTTTGGAGAATCAGACGGAGAGTCTTTTTGAGTATGAAAAAAATCTGCCGACACATATTAAAATTTGGCATCAAATTAAACAAATTTTAGGGTTGCAGCGGCGGCGTAATCGCCAATTCCTTGCTGGAATATCTGGACTGTTGGTTTTGTTGCTCCTTTTTTACTTGCGCTATGATATAGTTCGTTTGGCTCCGTTTATGGAAAAAGTTTATGCAGCCTTAGGGATAGAAAGCGTCATCGTTGGTGAGGGGCTGGAATTTCAGAACATCACCCGCAATGAATATGAAGAGGATTATGTTAATAAAATGGAGATTCGCGGTTTCATAACGAATATAACCGATGAAACACGAAACATTCCAAACTTACGTATCGAGTTGTTGGATAAAAATACGCAGCCTCTGCAGGTGATTTATCAGGAACCTCCGGTTCAGCGCATCATTGCGGGAAGTAAAGTAGCTTTTCGTGTTATTGTAACCAAGCCCTCAACTTTTTCAAAGTTCGTTTACATGACCTTTACAAGAGATCATCCGAAAGAAACACTAAAAGCGGTCAATATCAGACCCGATGATGTTTAGAAACAAAGCCCTCCGTTTGGAGGGCTTTGTTTCTTAGGCTTTGAGCATAACCTCGGGCGCTTTAATTCCAAGCAAATAAAGCAATAAGGTTAAAATATCTCGAGTTAATTTTGCCAACTTTAGGCGTCCGGCAGCCACGGCTTCATTTTCCTCATTCATAATTGGGGAGGCGTTGTAAAAACTGCTAAACACCTGAGCCAAAGTATATGCATAGTCTGAAATAATACTTGGTTCTTTATCTGCTTCCGCACGCTTAATAACATTATTAAGCTGTGCCAATTTCAGAGCCAATTCTCTTTCTTCGTTGTTCGTAATGACAATATCTTTCGGCTCTTTGCCTTTTTCTTTGGCTTTGCGTAGGATAGAGTTGATACGGGCGATGGCGTATTGAATATACGGACCGGTTTTGCCCTCAAACTTTGCAAAATCTTCCAGCTCAAACACATATCCGGCGGAGATGGTGTTTTTAAGGTCTTGAAATTTGATGGCGCCGATGGCAATTTCGCTAACCAGATTTTCGATATAAGCCGCATCATAGCCGTCAGTATCCTCAGGCTTGGGCATCGATTCGCGAACTTTGTCTTTAGACATCTCAATCAAATCTTCCAAGTTCATTACACCGCCGTCACGAGTCTTGAATGGTTTACCGTCTGCGCCGTTAACCGTTCCGAACCCGATATGCAAAAATTTAACATTCGGAGCAATTCCGAGCTTTTCGGCAACTTCAAAAACCTGCTCAAAATGCAGAGATTGACGTTTGTCAACGACATAAATAATCTCATCAGCCTTGAGGTCGTCATAACGCATTTTAATTGTGGCAATATCCGTAATCTGATAACCGAAACCTCCGTCGCTTTTAATTAAGATAACCGGCGGTTTGGGCTTGTTGCCTTCTTCCAAACGCACGATTAAAGCGCCGTCATCAAGTTCGGCAAGACCTTTTTCTTTGGCAAGTTTCACAATCTCTGAGCTTGCTTCATGCGCATCGCTCTCGCCGAGCCAAAGATCAAAATGAGCCTCAAGGGCATCATAGTTTTTCTTAACGGCATTCACAGAAACCTCGCGCAGATGCTTCCATGCTTTGCGGTACTCCGGGTTGCCGTCTTGCAAAGCAGCCGTAATCTGACGCGCCGTTTCCTTGGCATCATCATTTTCTTTGCAGCGGATATTGGCTTTCTTATAAAAAGCGCTTATGGCTTCGATATCATAGGTCTGAACCTTATCCAGATTTCCGTCTTGATTAATGATTTCGGCCAAAATCATACCCATAGGGGTTCCCCAGTCGCCGAAATGCACATCCGAGATAACCTCGTTTCCGTAAAACTTTTCAATACGTCTGATAGATTCGCCGATAACGGCCGAGCGTAAATGCCCGACATGGAGCGCCTTGGCAACATTCGGACCACCGAAGTCCATTACGATTTTCTTGGGCTCGGTTGTTTTCTCACAGCCGAAACGTTCATCTCCGGCCATGGCATTAAGTTCTTCTGCGACAAATTCATTTTTAAGAGAGATATTAATAAATCCCGGACCATCAACGGAGATTTTTGCAATATCCGTGTCTTTTTCCAGTTCGGAGGCAATAAGAGTTGCAATCTCACGCGGATTTTTGTGCAAAGGTTTTGCCAAAGCCAAAGCGCCGTTGCACTGAAAGTCGCTTAAATCCGGACGATCGGAGATTTTAACAACGGCAAATTTTGTATCCAAACCGTTTTTATCAAAAATAGCACAGAGTTTTTTGTTAAGAATTTTTTCTAACGATTGAGCCATAACATTTCATCCTGAAAAATAGTCATTTTGAGCGACACTTTATATAAAAAATCTATGTTTTACAAGAGAAAACATAGCGCTTTTAGTGAACACATTTAAAATATACATGGTTCGGAATAAGCAGTCTGCAAGTAAAAGAAGTCATTTTCGTCGGTACGGCGTGTGAGCCGGTTTTGTGCTTAAGGCACTCCTCATCGGCAAGCTTTTTGACCTCATCATAAGTTGTTGTCCAGCCATTATAGCAGACGGCCGGCTCTTCAGGTGTTGATTCTCCGACATAGAGTTTGCTCATATCTCGCACCCCCGCATTACGCTGCCTGTCGACAAAGGGCGGCAAAATACTACAAGCACTAAGCAAAAGCCAAGAAGCCAAAGCAAATCCGAATTTAACCCTAGACAATTTAAAAAACTCCATTACATTAAACACATCTAAACAACATATATACGAAGAAGAATAAAATGGAAAGTCAAAACAAATACATTGGTGATGAAAGTTTTAAAAAGTTTTTAGAGCATTATGCTTGTCCGAGCTCTTTAGCAGTGGTGAAGATGAAATTTGCGGGAGCTATTTGCAGTCCGAATATGGATCTGCGCCCGACCGATGTCATATCTTCTTTTTGGGAGCAAGGGAAAGCACCTCGCTTGGAAACCAAGAATGAAGCCGAGTTGTTTTTCAAATTTTTTATGGGCTTGTGGGATGAAATTTTTGAACAAGTCAAATCCAACAAGATAAAGTTGCCGCATACCAAGCTGTCCGGCAAAGAAGATATCCTCAAAGCTTGCGCCGAGCGTTTTGAAGAGGTTGAATGCGGTTATGTTGAGGGCTTTTGGGGCGGTAAGGATGACTTCAAGTTGCCTGCCTTCGTTGCGGAGATGATAGACTCTTTAACCGAATTATCAGGTGTTTACAATACCTTGGCGAAAAAACTTGACAAGGCGGAAAATCTGGACGAGATTTTAAACACTTTCCGCTACACCGACAAAATGGTGGAAAAAGCTATAAGTTTTATTATTGAAAACTCGGTCTTACCGAGGATAGAAAGCTTGCAGAGAGTAATGAATTAACAGCAAAAGGAATTGTGTTATGGAAATGATGGAAGGTCTTTTGACCCGTCGCTCGGTACGCAAATACACGGACCAAAAGATAGATAAAGCCACATTAACCGAAATCATCAAAGCCGCGCAATATGCGCCGACCGCGCACAACCGCCAACCTTGGGAGTTCTTGGTTGTTGATGATAAAGAAATTTTAGCCAATCTGCGCCACATCCAACGTTGGACATCTTTTGCCAAAGATGCGGCTTGCGTTGTTTTTGTTTTGGGCGATGTCGAACAATCTTTCAATCGCAACAAAGACAATGAGAAATGGAGCTTTGTGGATGTGGATTGCGCTATAGCCACGGAAAACCTTATGTTGGCAGCTTGGGCTAAAGGCATAGGCACATGTTATTGCGGTGCCGCCCCGATGCAAAAAGTTGTAGATGACTTGAAGGAATATTTGCATTTGCCGGACAATATCCGCCCCTTTGCCATCGTGACCATGGGCTATCCGGCAGAAACACCTAAACAGCCGGAAGGTCGTTTTAAGGAAGAAAAAATCCATTGGGGAAAATACTAAGAGTTTAAGAGCCGCGGGATTCTGCCGCGGCTTTTGTATTATTGTTTGATAATTTAAAAATTGCTTGAAAAAAATCAATTAAGTGCTACATTAGCACCGAATTAAACAAACAAGTGGGAGCAAGGTTCTCTTGCGCCTACATTCTAACTAAGGAAGGAAAAATAATATGACAATTCGCGTCGGTATTAACGGATTTGGCCGTATCGGTCGCTTGGTTTTCCGTGCCGCTCAGGAAAGAAATGACATTGAAATCGTCGGCATCAATGACTTGATTGATGTTGAATATATGGCTTATATGCTGCGCTATGACACAATGCATGGTCAGTTCAAAGGCTCTATTGAAATCAAAGACGGCAAGCTGGTTGTAAACGGCAAAGCCATCCGCGTTACGGCAGAAAAGAACCCTGCTGATTTGAAGTGGAACGAAGTCGGCGCAGAATATGTTGTTGAATCTACAGGCTTGTTCTTGACCAAAGAAAAAGCTCAGGGCCACATTGATGCCGGTGCAAAATATGTTGTTATGTCTGCTCCGTCTAAGGACGACACACCGATGTTTGTTTGCGGTGTAAACACCGATTCTTATGTTAAAGGCACACAGTTTGTATCCAATGCTTCTTGCACCACAAACTGCTTGGCTCCGATTGCTAAAGTTTTGAACGACAAGTTCGGTATTGTAGATGGTTTGATGACCACTGTTCACTCTACTACAGCTACACAAAAGACTGTTGACGGCCCGTCCATGAAGGACTGGAGAGGCGGTCGTGCTGCTTCCGGCAACATCATCCCGTCTTCAACAGGTGCTGCTAAGGCTGTTGGTAAAGTTATCCCGAGCTTGAACGGCAAGTTGACAGGTATGTCTTTCCGCGTACCGACATTGGATGTTTCTGTTGTTGACTTGACAGCAAATCTTGCAAAGCCGACAACTTATGAAGAAATCTGCAAAGCCATGAAAGAAGCTTCTGAAGGCGAACTCAAAGGCATTTTGGGTTACACCGAAGATCAAGTTGTTTCTTCTGACTTCTTGGGCGATGCTCGTACATCTATCTTTGATGCTAAAGCCGGTATTCAGTTGACTCCGACTTTTGTAAAAGTTGTCAGCTGGTATGACAATGAGTGGGGTTATTCTAACAAGGTTCTTGACCTCGTAGCCCACATGGCAAAAGTAAACGGATAATCAAAAATAAAACAAACCCTCTTGGTGGACCAAGGGGGTTTTGTTTTTTGTAAAGGAAAAACAAATGGAATACAAAACAATAGATGATTTAGGCAATTTGAGCGGCAAGGTTGTTATGCTCCGCGCAGACTTGAACGTGCCTATGGATGAAAACTTTCATGTAACCAACACCGCGCGCATTGACCGCACTGTTCCGACCGTTAAGGAACTGATGAGCAAAGGCGCAAAAGTTGTTGTTATCAGCCACTTCGGTCGTCCGGAAGGCAAAGGCGATATGAAAAACTCTCTAAGCCACATTGTAAAAGATATGGAAAAAGCTTTGGGTCACAAAGTTGTATTTGTTGATGACTGCATTGGCGAAAAAGTTGAAGCAGCTATTAAGAATATGAAGGCTGATGAAGTTTTGCTCCTTGAGAACCTTCGTTTTTATAATGAAGAGAAAAAAGGCGATGAAAAATTTGCCGAAGAATTGGTAAAGCCGGCTGATGTTTATGTATCCGATGCTTTTTCAACAGCTCACCGTGCCCATGCCTCAATGGTTCCGGCAGCCAAATTGCGTCCGGCAGCTATGGGTCGTTTGATGGAAGAAGAAGTTAAGGCTTTGTCCAACGGCTTGAACAACCCGACCCGTCCTTTGATGGCTGTTGTCGGTGGTTCTAAGGTTTCCACGAAGCTTGACTTGTTGAACAACTTGGTTAAGAAAGTTGACAAATTGGTCATCTCCGGTGGTATGGCTCATACCTTTATGAAAGCCAGCGGCATTGATACCGTTAACGAGGCCAACTCTTTGGTTCAGATGGATATGATTGACACGGCAAAAGAGATTATGAAAGTAGCTAAAGAAAACAATTGCGAAATCATTTTGCCGAAAGATGTTGTCGTATCTAAGGAATTTAAGGCTGAAGCCGAGCACAAGACCGTAGAGTTGGATAGCATTCCGGCTGAAGGTTGGATTTTGATGGATGTTGGCGAAAAGACCATTGCCGCAATCAACCAGAAGTTGGATGAATGCAAAACTTTGGTTTGGAACGGACCTTTGGGCGTATTTGAATTAAAGCCCTTTGACAACGCCACCAACAAAGTTGCTCAGCATGCCGCAGATTTAACCAAAGCCGGAAAACTGATGACTGTTGCCGGTGGTGGTGATACGGTTTCTGCTTTGGACAACGCAGGTGTTGCAGACAAGTTCAGCTACATCTCGACCGCGGGCGGTGCTTTCTTGGAATGGATGGAAGGCAAAGAGCTCCCCGGTGTTGTAGTTCTGAAAAAATAATCAGATACAAAATCAATAAAAACCCCTCCAAACTTTGGAGGGGCTTTTTGTTTAACAATCATGCCAAAGGCTATAAGTACATACTCCTGGGCAGCCACTTGTAGAAGAGCCAAAATCACAAGAGCAGCTACAGTAGGTGCAATCAACTCCAGTACAGTATGTTTCACAACACTCTGCAAGGGAAGAACAAGAGCCTCCTTCAAGAATATCCATACAACGGCAGCTTTCATATCCGCCATAGCAAGTTTTAGTACCGCATTCATTTTTTTGTGAAGAAGGACAACCTCCCGGATGAGTCGTGCTCATACCGGAAGGGCAATCTTCGCTGCATTTTCGGCAAGCCTGACCGCATTC
>CALXVR010000006.1 GCA_944392155.1 uncultured Alphaproteobacteria bacterium
AGATACACTAGACTTTATCGTATTTATTTTCCATAAATACCCGCCGTCTGCGTATCCTCTTTTTACTTATATACTCTTTTCTATAACAACTTCCTTCCGGAAGTTCCGCTAACCAGCTCAGCTCGTTTTATCAACTCGCCTCACCCCGTCAGCGATGTGGTTTATATGACATACCATCTTAGATGTCAACACAAAAAATGAAAAAAATTTGATTTTTTTTCACATTTTTTCTAACGCACTGAATATATGTGAAAAAAATTTCAATATTTTTGAAATGGAAATATGTAGGTTGTTTCCTTTTTTTTAACCTTATCTGAGATACAATGTGCACAATACGTGGACTCTGAATTTGTTACAAGGTAGTGATTATGTTAAAAAACAATATATTAGCTATAGTTATGGTTTTAATTCTTTCGGCTTGTGCATCTGAGAAGCCTGTTTTAACCGGCGTTGACGGTTCTGCCATTCCTCCTGCTTTTGCTCATTTTCCGGATGTCCCTTTTCCTGATCAGTCATATATAGATTTGGAAGAGACAAAGGCTTTGGGCACCGGCGATAATTGGATTGGAAGCCTTGCCTTTACGACTCCATATAATGCAAGCAGCGTTTTTGACTTTTATATGTCTGAGATGCCAAAGCTTAAGTGGAAAGAGATTGCGACAGTTAGGGCTGAGATCAGCCACATGACATATGTTCGCGAAAGAAGAGCCGTACAAATTTTAATCTTATCTGACGGTTCTAATAAAGCAAGAGTTACGATTACAGCCATACCGAATCCGAATGCGTCTGGGTATTAGCCTTAAATAAAGAGTAAGGAGCGTAAAATGCGTTTTGAATTTTTTACGTTAGGAGGAAGCCAACTTTGGGAAGATGTCTTCTTTTATCAAAAATGGCGAATCCAACGAAATTATCGGACAAAAGGATATCGTCTTTTGGATCCTTGGGATATTCAACGGCATTCGGGAGGATTTGAAAGCTGCAGAAAAGCCTTTTTGGAATACATCGAAGTGTACGAGCTATCTCGGCAACGCGGGCATATGGTTATAATGCTTCACGGATTGGGAGACAGTAAGAATATTTTTAAGCCTTTGTGGCGCGCTGTGTTGAAGGAAGGTATGATGGCGGCTGCGATTAACTATCCGTCTACCAGAAAAAGAATCGATTCTCATGTGCGACAGATTGAATTTTTGTTAAATAATCTGGAAGATGTGCAGGAAGTTTCTTTTGTAACCAAGGGAGCCGGGGGAATCGTATTGAGAAAATTGATGTCCATAGAATCTCCTTGGCAGAAAAAACTAAAATTGCGGCGTATTGTGCAGGTTTGTCCGCCGAACCAGGGCTGCAAGATGTTTTCTTGGCTGAACAAATTTAAATTTTTCAGATGGCTGCTCGGACCGATGCTAAGTGAAATTTCTCCCAACAACATGGTTTTTATTCCAAACTTTCCCAAAGGAACGGACTTTGGAATTATATCAACCGATTTTCCGGGAAAAAATTTTGCAAAATATGTATCTGAATCTTTTCAAAAATCTTTACCGACTCCTAGAGAGGCCGATTTGGAAGGCGCTGCCGATATGATTTATATACGTAATGTTAACTACAATGTATTTAACAATGCCAAGGTCGTTCAAGCTTGCGTTCGATTCTTGACTAAAGGAAAGTTTTGATTGATGCAAAAAAATCAAAAAACTGTAACAAAAAATTTTACTTTTATATGCTACAATCAAAATAGCATGGAAAAGCTTTAAACGAGGGCCGCATGAAAGCTGTATTGATTAATTTAGGAATAATCTTAGCCATTGCTGTTGCTTATTATGTAGATTTTTTCGGCTGGTTTACAACTAAATATGCTTTTTGGGGCGCTTTTGTTTTAGTCATTGCAGTTTTGTTGGCTGCTTTTAAAGTACTAGGGAATCCTTGGCATAAGGAAGATGACGATGATAAAATGTAGTTGGAAATTAAAATCAATTTTTCTGGCGGGACTGTTTACATTTCTGCCTGTTGTTGCATCGGCATCATCTAATTCTGCCGTTGACAGTGAGGTGAAGAACTTTGAGGTTGGAACCATTGCCACAGATGCCGAAAAAGCCAAACTCAGAGATCAATACAATACTGCAAAAGAAAAATGTGGGCTTTCTTTACAAAATTTTGGCTTTTGGGCTAAAGTTCAAGCTTTTCAACAATTTGATGTTTCATGGTATGCTGCTACTGCCGAGTTTAATGATTCTGAGAGTTTTAAAGATTGGCGTAATTATCTCTCTACTATCGGAAATGTTTTGGATGCGACATGGGAAAACGGCGAAGGTCGGTTTTCCGGCTTTGTTAACACATTGCAAGATATTGAAAGACAAATAAATTATTATTACGAAGATGCTCTAAAAAATGCCAAGACACAAGAAGCTGTTGATAATGTAAAGCAAAAATATGAAGAGATAATGGCTAAATATAACGAACTTATGGATGTAACGGAGGAAGTTCGTTCTCAATGTGAAATTTTGGATACTTTTGATTCTGATGTTATAAAGGGTATTAACTCAGAGAATTTATATAAATATGTATTCTGTCCAAATGGGGTGGACTATACAAAAGAACCCGAAAAATGTTCCGAATCCTATTATATAAAAACAACCGACGGAACATATGAAACCGTTTACGGTAATATGCGCGGCTGTGTACCGTTAGCCGTGAAGCTTAATGAGGGACGAACATGCATCTTCTGTCCTCTCTTTTATAAGATTTTCAGCGCCGCAAATGTTATGGCTTCGCAGTCCTATGGTGTATTAGCCGCCTCCTTGGGCTATGTCATGCTTATTGGGTTTGCTATTTGGATTGCCTTTTCATTATTAGGTAAGGTTTCTTCTTTTACAAAAATGGATGCTCCGAAATATATCACGGAACTCTTAACGCAAATATTTAAAGTATTGGTAGCTTATTTATTATTAAAAGACGGAACCGCAATTTATACCTATGCATTAGGTCCTTTATTGAAGGGCGGAATGGAATTTGGCATGACCTTACTTTTCAGCAACAACAACTATCTTAACGCCTGCACATCATTAGGTGTTGAAAATATGCCCACAAATGGTTTGTTGCCATCATATCTTTATACACAGTTAGAGTGCTTTATTAAAGCTGTTCAAGCTGAGCTTGCCGTTCCGCAAGCCATCGGTTCGTCTTTGATGTGTGTTTCCATGCATTCTGCCGGTATTGATCCGGGAGCATTAAAGTATGTTACAGATTATAAAATTCCTGATTTTTCTATGCTCTTTGAAGGGTTAATTATCTGGGTCTTTGCATGGCTGTTGTCTTTGGCTTTTGCTTTCTACCTTGTTGACGCGACGGTTCGTTTGGGAATTGTCGGAGCTTTGATGCCATTCTTGATAGCTTGCTGGCCGTTCAAAATAACATCGAAGTATACCTCTCAAGGTTTCACGATGTTTATGAACACCTTCTTTACATATGTATTTATGGGATTGGTTGTCAGTATCAATATTCAGTTAATAAGTGTTTCGATGACCGGAGTTCAGGGCGGAAAAGACGCGATTATTGCAGCTTTGAACGGAAATAAAGTTCAAGTATTAAAGGACCTCCTTGATATTGGATTTGCCGGCTTCTTAATCCTGATTGCCAGCAGTATCTTCGGTTTCAAACTTTGCGGACAAGCAGCCGAATTGGCCGGAAGCATGGCTGGTGGCGGCGGCGGTTCTTCTATCGCTCCGGAAATCGGCGGTATGGGATACAACGTTGCAAAATCTGCCGCTCTTGGTACAGGCCAAAAGATTTTGGGCGGAGCAAAATTTGTCGGCGAAGCTACCGGCGTTAATGAAAAGCTGCGTAAGACAAGAGATAGTGCCGTTAATAAGCTTGTTGTTTCGCCTTTGGCTAAAGTCTTTAGTTTTGGTCGGTCCGGCGGCGGAGCATCTTCTAAGACGGCATCGCCTTCTCAGGCTCCGAAACCTCAGTCTGCTCCGACTTCAAGCACAGGATCTTCGGGAAGCTCTTCGGTTACGCCGGATCAAATTCGGCAGGCTGATAATTTGTCTAATGCAGCACCACGTCCGACATCAACAGCTCAAACCACAAGGGGAGCTTCAGGGCGTGCTGCCTCGACGCAAACGAATAATACGCCTAACAATCAAGCCTCTCCGAGTGATGCCAACATGGATAGCATGACACCCGAGCAACAGAGAGAGCAGCGGATTGATCAGTTTAACCAAAGCCACGCGGCTTCTCTGGATCTCGAGAGGAACTCTGAGTTGTACAGACAAATATCCGATCAATGTACTCAAGCGACTTCGAATCGAGATGCCGCGGTACAAAGGGCTCGAAGTTTTGAGGCTCAGGCTAAGGAAGAAATGGATAAAGCTACTTCTTTGCGCGAAAAGGCTCAAAAATTAGCTGACGGCGCTGAAAAAGATGCTTTATTGCAGCAGGCTAACACGTCTGAGAAAAACGCAACTGATTTCAGTGTTCAGGCATCTGAAGAACGAAATAAAGAAAAAGAAAACGACGATATTGTTCGCGAAACTTTGCAGAAGATGAAAGAGATGCAAAGCGATAGGGAAAAAACAATGTCGAAGGAAGATGTAGACAACGTTATGAAGCAGGCCTACGGAGAAAATTATCGTGCAGACCAAACAGCTAATCGTAACGGATGGAACTTTTAAGATATGAGGCTCGAGACCATGTTTAAGGGCATTGACATAAAAAAAATATCTAAAATGTTGCTCATTGTTTTATTTGCAACATTTGCCCTTACGTCTTGCAGTCAGGAATCTTCAACACCGGAACAGTCTGTTAATACGCATACAAAGCAATCAGCATTAAACGTTAATGACGAAGAGGGACAACGCCAGCTAGCTACCCAACACAGAGAATGTTGGCAGACTGGTATTGTTGATCAACTTTATGAAAATATGGGTAAAGTGGCTTTAGGTATGTATGCAAAAATTACCGACGGCGCTCTTCCTTTGATGATGTTGGCTTTTGCTATTTGGACAATTTTCCGCCTTTTGAAATTTGTCGGGTCTTTTACCGAAGATTCTCCTGCCGAAATTTGGAATGAAATTGTACGAAAGATGTTTGTCTGCTTGATTTGCGGGCTGATTGCATCTTCAACAACTCAGCTGTTGTGGCTTTTAAATACGATTGTTTTCCCTATTTACTATGCCTTTTTGGAGTTGGGCGCAGAAATATTGAATGCGGCAAGTGAAGGCGGAGCATTTAAAGTTCAAAATTCCGCAGTTATTTCATTCTTCCAAGAGATGATCCCCGTAAGTCAACCGGTTATGTGTTCTGCTTCCGGAATTGGCAAGGCCTCTCTTGAAACTCTTTCTTTCCCTGACGGTCCTCGCACAATGATGGATTGTATGATTTGCGCCGTTAATGAGCGTCTGACATTAGGCTTTTATTTATCTTTTAAGGTTATGGCAGGAAGCGGGTTTATGCCAATCATACTCGGGTTGTTTATCTTAATCTGTTTCACAATTGTTAAGCTTGGGTTTGTTTTCTATTTGGTTGATAGTATTTTCCGCTTCACAATGATGGCTGTTATTTTGCCTATTTTGGTTATGTCTTATGCCTTTAAACAAACATCCAGCTGGGCTAAAAACGGCTTCTTAACCATACTGAACTCTGCCGCATTGATGATGTTCATGGCCGTAATGATGTCTATGGCTTTGTTGGCTATGGAACAGATTATCAGTGATAATGCCGATATTTTTAACGGAGACGTCAGTGAGTTGTCCTTTACTGAATTTAGTATTCCATTTATGTGCATTATGTTGGTAGCATTTTTAATTGTCTCAAGTGTTAATATTGCGCAACAAGTTACGGATAGTCTGGTTGGCGGCGATTCTGACTCTGCTTTCCAAAAACGTGTTGGAAAACTTGCTGCCGAAATTTTGTGGGGCGCTTTAGGTATTATTACTTTCGGCGGAGCTAAAAAGATTCGCGCCGTTTGGAATACCTTAAAGGTAAAATAAGGGGACAACAAGATGAGCAAGCTATTGAAAATAAAATTAAATAAGCTGATAAATGTCCTCACATTTGTTGTGTTTGGCCTAGCCCTTTTTATGGCAAATGATGTTTATGCGTACAAGAACGCCAGCAGTTGCGGCTCCCCTAACCGTATTAATGTTGATGCAAGAAAGCTTACGGAAGAAGAAAAAGCTAAAATCAATGAGATTTATGCCGCTCAATATAAATTATGTCAAACTCAGGAAGAAATTGCTAAAAAGATCGGTAAAGATTATGATCTTGGAGCTTTTAGTAATATTTCTAACTTTTTCGGAGGACTAGATGAAAACAAAGAAGCTGCTTTGCAAGCGGCAAACTTGTTGCAAGACAGTAGTCGATTAGATGAAAAACTTACGGATTATTCCAGTATCACGGATCCGGAATCGGTTAAAGCCTTAAAGTATTTGCAAAAAAATTATCCTGACGAATACAAAAAACTTATGAGTGACTTAAACAGCGTGGCAAAATATAAAAGCGAGGATCCTGCCTTGTATAAAAAAGCTGCGGAAGTCAGTACAGATGCTTTGCGAGACAGCGCTAATCCGGCTATTGTTGAACTCGCCAAACATTCTAACCCTGTTTCATCTTTCGGTGCCGATGCTTTTAGTTATGCCGCAAAAAATGTTCGCGACAAAGCTTATGCCGATGTTGTTAGCGAAATGGAAAAAAGCGGCGCCTCAAAAGAACAAATCGAAAAATATAAGAGTGATGCCGTTGCTGTGGAGGGTATTATTGCGGCGCAAAATACTTACGGATTAACAAAAGAGCAAGCTCGTGAAGCCATCCATAACAAGCAGGACGCAACCCAAAAAAAATTAAATGAAACTTGCGATATTGAGGCTATGAGACAGAGCTATCAGAGTAAGTGTTATTCTTGTGTTATTGTTAAAACCTTAATGGAAACTTTCTTAAACGCCTGCAGTAAAGCTTATGACATTACATCAGAAGCCGGCACTAAACTATTGGTTTTCGGCGCATTAATCTGGATGGCTTTTTTTGTCATGAAAAATGTTTCCTCTCTTTCAAATATTGAGCCGGGCGCCATGATGAATACGTTAATAACCTTTTTATTTAAGGTTATGGTCGCATATATCTTAATTACTTCCGGTTTGGGGGTTTTGGTTAAATATACCATTAATCCTCTTTTGACAGCCGGCGCCGATATGGGTATTGCTTTTATGAATATTACTAGCAGTCTTTCCGGAGCGAGCGGTCTGGATTCTCAATATATGGTTCAAACGCCGACAATCACTGACGGAGGAACAACTACAGAAATCGTTTCTTCCGACGTGATGAATAAGGTTATGACTTTTGCTCGCGACTTAGATAAAAATGTATCGACGAATCTGGTCATCGGTCATGCTCTCACTTGTTGGTCTATTACGGGTGGGGCGTGGAGCATTCTTTCATTCAAAATCGTTAATTTTTGGCTTTGGTTTTGCGGTGCTTTAATTTGGTTTGTCGGATTTATGCTTACTTTGGGTATCGGTTATTATCTGCTTGATATATCATTTAAGCTTGGTTTTGCCATAATGGCTTTGCCGGTTGTTATCGGTCTGTGGCCGTTTAATGTTACAAAAGGAAAAGTTACTGCCGTTATCAGTATTATGATAAAAGCAGCAGGAACTTTTGTCTTCTTAGCTTTGACTACGACCTATGCTTTGACCCTGATCAGCATGGCTTTGCGAGATGCAAATACTCTGCTTGCCAAAATTCAACAAGGGGAATCGGAATGGATTGCCGAAACTTTTGATCCGACAGGTTCTTATTTCCTTATTATCTTGTTCGTATATTTATATTCAATGAAGCTTATATCTTCTACCGTAAGCGATTATGTTGATAAATTCTGTGCAGATAAAGTCTTCGGAAAAGCAGATCCGATACATGGTAAACTTACGCAAATGACTGATTTTGCAAAACAACAAACAATGAGCGCCGCAAAGTGGGCCGGTAATAAAGTAGGTGGAGCAGCTAAAGAAGAAGCTAAAAAAGGCGCCGCAAAAGCAGGACGATTTGTTAAAGGTTTATTTAAAGGAAAAGCTAACGGAGATATCGAAAAAGGAAATAGTAAAGATAATCTTGTTACTTCCGCAGGAAAAGGTGCCAAGGCTGCCGGTGCAACGACAGAACAAGCAGGAAAAGGCGTCCAAGCTGCCGGAAAAGGCGTTGAGGCCGGCGGAAAAGCCACACAAGCCGGAGGAAAAGGTTTGATGAATGCAGGAAAAGCTCTTAGTTCAACCGGTTTAGGCGCAATTGTCGGCGTACCAATGATGATTGCCGGCGCAGCAACTTATGCCGCGGGAAAAGGAGCTGAAGTTGCAGGTAAAACCGCTCAGCAGGTCGGCAAAGCCATGAAGAAAGGCGGCAAGACTATGAAAAAAGCCGGCGAAAAGATGGAAAAAATGGGCGAAAAGATGAAGAAGGTCGGAAACAAATTAAAGTTTGGCGATGAGAATCCGCCTAAATCAGAAGAAGTTTCCGCACAACACAATCATCAAGATTCTGATGAAAACAAAAGAGACGAGCAAAACCGAGAAAACGACAAATAACAGGTGGCTAAGATGACAAACAGGACTTTGACATATCTTAAAAAATTTACCATTCTGATAATTTTCGGATTGTTTTCGGCTTTGGTTCAAACAACCGACGTATTGGCGGCGGATAATTGCGGCGCTGACTGCAACGTAACATGGAAAGAATGCCCCTCAGGAACACGTACGGATATTTCGGCTGATTGTTTAAAACGTCTCAATGATTCCTATGATAACTGTATTAATACGATGCCTGTTGCCGGTTATGTCGGTCGAGTTCCGGAAGATTTGTGTTTACGTAACCGGAAAAACCCCAAACACAATGGAATGGACTATGCCGCAAATGCCGGAACAAATGTCACGGCCGCTGCCGATGGTGTTGTTATTCGTGCAAATAACTGTTCTAAGGGATATGGTCGAAAGATTGTTATTGAACATCAACGCCAAGACGGAAAAGGTTCTTCTTATGTTACAGCTTATGCGCACTTATCTGCCATATTGGTTTCTCAAGGGCAAATGGTAAAGAAAGGCGATGTTATCGGAAGAGTCGGCGGAACATCTTGCGACGGTTCTGCCGGCGGAACTCCTTGGAAAGCATATGGAAACCACTTGCATTTTGAAATAAGAACATCCGAAAACGGTACCGTTATCAACCCGATGTGTGATGAGATTCAGTCTTTGTGCGGTAAGTGTTATGCCGATTTTAATCCTAATCAATGTCGTGCCGAATGCCAGTTAAATCCAGAAGATCCCCAATGTAAATCTTCTAAGGACGTTAGTTATGATTGGAACTCTTTTAACGCCGGTTTTGGTAACGAAGATTTAACCGCAACTCCTTGGCGTCCCTCAACAGAATTTTCCAGCCAAAATGCTGTTGTTCCCTCGTCTGCTTATAATTCCAGTTTAGTTTCAGCAAATGCTCGAAATTCGGAAACTTGTGATATTGAAGCTTATAGAAACTCTTACAGTGAATGTATTTTCTGCGATTTATTCAGAGTTTTATTTAATACGGCAAGTACTTTAGCAAAGCTATCTTATACGTCTTTATCGGATGCTATGATATCCTTGGTTGTTATCGGTATGGCTTTATGGTTGGCTATGACCATTTTGAAGTACATATCTGCTTTTGACGTCAAGGAACCTCGTACGCTTGTGAAAACAATTTTTAATCAGGCTTTTGTTGTTATTGTCGTGGTTGTTATTTTGAAATCTGACATACAAGAGTTCATTGATTTAATCGTTAGCCCTGTCTTTAATACCGGAATGGCTTTGGCTCAACTGGTTACATCAGGTCAAACGGGACAGACCTGCTCCGGTTTTACGCAAGTTATTGAGGATGGCGGTATTCCTGCTTCCATAGGTAATAATATTCTTTGCACAATTCAAAGTATTCAAGGTAAGATTTTGGATGTTTTAACTGTAGGCTCTACCTCAATTTGTGTTGCGTTCTTTATTGAAAACAACATTATATGGTTGTTGCCGCATTGGGGATATTTGATTACGGGTATTATTCTTTGGATTACGGGTATTATGTTAATGCTCATTTATCCTTGGCTTTTGATTGATGCAATTTTACAGCTAAGCATCGCTTCGGCCTTAATCCCCGTTGCCATCGCCGCTTACGCCTTCCCGATTACAAGGAAAAAATATGTTTCGAAGGTTTGGGAAACATTTATGATGGCTATGTTTACATTCCTGTTTCTGACAATTGTTATCTTTATTATCACAACGGGAATTGAGCAAATTATGGCTGAAGTAATGAATAACCAAGTTAAAAATATTGGTTCAAAGAGTGATTTCGGCTTCATTCTGGATACGGTAAACGGCTTGGCTTGGTGGTCCGTTCGCTTCCTGAAACTTGTTTTCTGGTTGTTGCTTGGCTGGGCTGTTTTGGATCAGGCTCAAAAATTTGCAAAATCCTTTAGTAAAGGAGGCTTTAGCATTAAACCTATCGGCTCACCTTTCGGCGGAATGGTTAACAATGTTGCGACCAAGGCTACTCTCGGCATTGGCGGAAAAGCCCTTGAAGGTTCGAAATGGGCCGGAAACCAGATGTTTAGCGGGGCAAAAGACCTTGCCCATTCGGCTAAAGTTAATCGCATGGCGAAAAGAGCTCTTAACAGCGGAAATGCGACAACAAATGCTGACGGAAGCGTAACTGCCACAGTAAGAAATTGGTATGGACGTGAGGTAAAGAGGACCGTCTCTCAAGATGCTGCCGGAAACTTTTCTGTTACGAATCAGCGTTCAAGAATTAAACTGCTTGGAAAGCTCAGCCATGATAATGTTACCTCAACAGACAGATATGTAACTATTAAAAACAGATATGGTTCTGATGGAAAGCTCTTGAAGCAAAGTGTTAAGATTAATTCGGCGGCATGCAAAAAAATGACCAATAAAGACGGCTCGCTTAATATGGTTGCCGTAAATACTTTGCGACAAAACTCAACATTGGCGCCAGAATTAGTTAATACCGCCATTTTGCATCAGGTATTAAAAGAAAGAATGCCTAATTCGGATTTGGCCGATATGGATACTGTCTTTGCATCCAGAACGGCTGTTATCAATGATGACGGATCTTTTGTTATTAAACAAATTAATGTCGACGGATCTACAACAAACTTTAGCATGAAGATTGACGGAGACAGGATTATGACTTCTGTTGAAAAAATTCGCAATAACGGTTCTGCCGTTAAATACAGCTCTGACGGAATCATTAATCGTCGTTCAACTTATGTTTACAGTAATGGAGAAATTGACAAATCATCAATCAAGAACAAATATGCTTTTTCCGACTATTATGCAAATCGTGCCGGACAGCCCATGGATGCGAACGGGGTGATTTCAAGTGGTGTGCCTAAAGACAAAATTATGTTCGGAAAAGACGACTTAGATTTGATGGCAGCACAAATTGCCGCTTATGGGCAACCTCAGGCCATGAAAGAATTTTCTAAGTAAGCTTAGCTAAAAATAATTATAACGTACAAAAAAAGGGGGGATAAAAAAATCCCCCTTTTGTGCATAATTTGTACACAAATTGTCTTTTTTTGTACTATTTTCTTGATTAATGCATCTCTAGTAATTATTATTTGGTTAATAATAATCTTGTTCTTTACAGCAAAAGGATAAACATACTATGGAAGAAATTATTTTCCCAAACCAAATCAGAATGTTTAGAAGACTTCGCGGTCGGTCTATGCAGGAATTGGCTGATCATTTGGGCGTCAGTCTTTCGGCTATCTCAAAAATCGAGAAAGGATATCGTCGTGTAGACCAAGAACAGTTGGTGCGTGTTGCTGAATTTTTGGATTGCCCGTTGCAAGAACTTTTTGTTAATGAGCAAAATTCTCAGCAAGAAATTGTTCAATCTTGGCGCCGTGAACAAGAAAGAAGAAACAAAATCAATGAAAAAAGCGGCTTAAAGACTTTGGGTGCCGGATTACGTCAAATCAGAAATGAAAAGAATCTGACGTTGATTGAGGTTGCTGAAAGTGCCGACATGACTTTGTCTGTTTACCATCGTATTGAAATGGGGCAGAGAGAAGTTTCCGATAAAGAATTTAAAAATATCTCTAAAGCTTTAGATATGGCTCCCGAGCAGTTGAAAGAAGAGATTAAAAGCTTGGAAGATAAAGGAATGTTGGAAGAAATCATTCAGCGTAATGATGCCAAATACAAGCTTTTATCAACGCCCCGCGGCGCTATTTCCGCATTTTCTAACGCGGTTAGCAACAGTCAGGAGAATCTTAAAATTTCTGTCTATGGTGTTGCCGGAAAAGACGGTAATATCATTGTTGATTTTGACGAAGAGACCAAAAAAGTTCAGCGTCCGGTTAAGCTCTTTAACAAAAAAGACGCTTATGCCGTTAATCTTTGCACAAGACGTTTAGGCACATTATTGCCGACGCGTTCTATTTTGTTTGTTGACCCGCAAGATGTTGTCAGTGTCGGTGACATTGCTTTGTATTTTGAAAACGAAAAAGAAGCAAAACTTTTGAGCATTCGGGAAGATGAAAACGGACAACTTTATGGGTTGCGGTGGAATCCTGATGAACGAATTGAAATAGGCAACGATGAATTAAGTAAAATTCATAAGATTGTTGCTATTGACCTTTAAAAAAAAGCTCCGCGAAAGCGGAGTTTTTTTCATTTATTAACCTGAAATTTACAACATTGAGACTAAAATCTGTAATATGGATGAAGTTTAAATAAAATGTTGCGAATATTAGGCTAAATAAGTGGTTGATACATATGATAAAAATGCGGAAAACCGCAAAAAATTCAAAAAAAACCATGGTGACGGAGAAGATCCGATCATCATTGCGCAACGTTTTTTAAATATTTTTAGACAATTACATATTTTCAGCAAAGAAAGAAAAGAAGCTTTTAATAAAATGATTTTGGAGCAGCCTCCGGAAATCAGAGGAATGTTTAGTTCTCTTCCCGGTGGGTCTTTGCTACAAGAATATGTTGATGATTTGGAGCAAAGTGTCGGTGTTGTCAGAGATCATTCGGCTGAATTTACTCAGGACACGACATCTCCCGAACTAAAAGAAGAGCTATCTAAAGCAAAAATATTAGCAACAGCATTGGCTGAAGCTCAGGCACAAGCAAATGCACGGATACAAAGTATGCCTGAACAGCCGGCTTTTGCCCCTCAAGCCACGGCAACGCCGGTTATGAGCGGGAATGTTAAAGTTGTGGCTGATTCCTCTTTTGCAAAAGAAATTGCCGCCGCTTTTTCTCAGGCTCTTAAGTATAGCGAAGAAAAGACACAAATAGGAAACAAACAACTTGCCGCTGCCGTTATTGCCTCGCAAGAAAAAATGGCAAAAGTTTTTGCTGAAAAAACAGATACGACAGCACTAACGAAATCGCTTATCGAATCTCAAGAAAAAATGGCACAAGCATTAGCGGATAATGCTCTTGCCCTGCAAAAGCTTCCTATAAAATCTTTAGGAGGCGGAAAGGAAACATCTTTTGTATCAGCCAACGGAAGCAATCAAGAAATCTTAGACGCCATCAGAGAGTCTCAAGACAGAATGGCGCAAATGATAATGCAACACAATAATTTGGCGGCAAGCAACAGCAGCAATAATAATGCCAACAACATCCAAATAAATACGACGCCCATGCCTCCTGTTGAAGATATGGTAAAAGGCATTGTTAAAGCTCAATCTGAATTATTTAAAGAAATGGCAAGAACTCAAACAAAAGAATTGTCTGCCATTATATCTGTCGCATTAAAGGAAAGCCAACAGCTTTCGAGTAAAACCATTGCGGAAGCAATTGAAAAGGTTCAAAGAGAAAATCGTAAATTTTTTGAAGTCCATTCAAAAGATTTTTCACTTTCATCTGTCAAACAAACAGATCAAGAGAAAGAATCGAACAATTCATTACATCGTATTCCTTCCAGCTTTGATGAAAAAGAAGATTTTCAAATTCCGGAAGTTAATCCATCTTCCGAAGATGAAGAATTTGCCGAACTTTTTTCCGGAAAAAATGTTGTTAAACCGGATGATCAAGAAGATATTACCGACAGCGTTTCTCACGATATTTCTTCGGAAGAAAATATTACGGAGATTTTAGAAAACGAAGAAAACTCATCGAAAAAAAAGAAAAAAAAGAAAAAAAAGAAAAATAAAAACACGGAAGAAAAAAATAGGATTGATTTTTCGCTGTTCGAAGACGGCGCGCAAGCCGCAACAAAAATAAAGGACGGTCTTTCCTCTCTTGCCTCGTCGTTGTTTAAAAAGGAAAGCGATGAGAAAAAAGAGAATGATATCGAAGATTTTTCTTTTCAAGAGCTTCCTAATGTTGATGATTTTGATATTTCCGCAGAAGCGGAAAAAAGCCCCTCCGAACTGATTGATGGCGAAAACGAAATTTCTTCTCATGAGGCTCAAACAAACACCGAAACCTTTGCTGAAAGTTTGGAATCGGATAAAGATATATTCAGCAATTCTGACGTTGATTTTTCGAATCGTGAAATTATCACAAAAGACGAAACGACAGCTGAAAATGATGAAAACACTTTTTCTGTCCCTGCTCCTGAAGACTTCGATACATATACCAATGATACACTCGAGAATTATGAGGAAGAAACCCTTGAAGAAGCTCAAGATGCTCCTCAGGAGATAATCTCCGAACCCGAGCAAGAAGATAGCGAAGATAACGGACTTGACGCACAAACCGATGCAACCGCCGAAGACGGCGAAGACTGGGTTTGGGATTATGAAGAAGAAACTCCCGAAGAAGCTCAAGATGCTCCTCAGGAGATAATCTCCGAACCTGAGCAAGAAGCCAACGAGAATAACGGGCTTGACACACAAGCCGATGCAAACGCTGAAGACGGCGAAGATTGGGTTTGGGATTATGAGGAAGAAGCCCCTGAAGAAGCGCAAGATGTTTCTCAAGAGGCAATTTCAGAACCTGAGCAAGAAGATAGCAAGGACAACGAGCTTGATACTCAAGCCGACACAAACGCTGAAGACGGAGAAGATTGGGTTTGGGATTATGAGGAAGAAACTCCCGAAGACGCGCAAGATGCTCCGCAAGAGATAATCTCAGAACCTGAGCAAGAAGCCAACGAGGACAACGGACTTGACGCACAAGCCGATGCAACCGCCGAAGACGGTGAAGATTGGGTTTGGGATTATGAGGAAGAAGCCCCTGAAGAAGCGCAAGATGTTTCTCAAGAGGCAATTTCAGAACCTGAGCAAGAAGATAGCGAGGACAACGAGCTTGATACTCAAGCCGACACAACAGCCGAAGATGGTGAAGACTGGGTTTGGGATTATGAGGAAGAAACTCCCGAAGAAGCGCAAGATGCTCCACAAGAGACAATCTCAAAACCCGAGCAAGAAGATAGCGAAGATAACGGACTTGACGCACAAACCGATGCAAACGCTGAAGACGGAGAAGATTGGGTTTGGGATTATGAGGAAGAAGCCCCTGAAGAAGCGCGACAAGATGATGAGCTTTCTGAAAAGCAAAATATGAATTTTGCAGACACCTCTTTGGAAAGCGTTAACACGGGTAAACTTAAAGAAAATACAAATCCTTTATATAGCGGTGACTTGATTTTTCAAGACAACCTTTATAAATCCGCCGAAAATGACATGCCTTTATCCATCGATAATTTGGATTTAGGAATTGCTGAAATAAGTAAAGATAAAGATTCTAAAGAGCCCTATACTCCCAAAGATGATATTGTTGGGTAAAGCTCATAGAAATTAATTTACAAACGCCATAGGCTATTTTAGATTAGAATGTAAGGAGTTGAATATGGAGCAAAATACATCATCTACAGGCGCGAGCAAAGAAAGTCTTTGGTATTTGGATAATTATATTCTGTTAAAAGACTATTATGACCGTACAATCTCAAGGATTGCGGCGCGTTGCGTACGTATGGGAAATATTGCCATGGAAGAATATAAATTCTATGGTTATATTTTGGATGTATTAGAAGAAATCAGCGAAACCGGAGATTATATTTTAGAGCATAAGGAGTTGTATCCTTATGTTGAGAAAAAAATAGCCGGTGGTGTCGAAGCTTTGAAAAAAAGTTTGGCTGAATATCAGTTAGAGCTCAAAAACAATTCCTCTCCAGACATGATTAAAGAAGATGCGCATGAAGTGGAGAAAATGAAGGAAGTTTTGGGAGAAATTGATAAAACGGTGGATCCTACGGTTGGTGCCGGCATGAATATGGATCAGCTGATGGAAAAGTTAATGGCACAAAATAATATAAAGCAAGACGCTTATGAAAAGCCTCAAGATGTTTCTCCGGCTCCCGCCTCGGCTCCGGCACAAGTTCAGCCACAAGGCGCTTCGGTTTCTCAAGGGAATCTGCCGCAACAACCGACAAATTCGGCAACATCTGCTCAGCAACAACCTCAGCCGATGCCCAATTCCGGTAGTTCAAACCATGAGCTTAAAAAAGTTATCAAAATAAGAAAGCCTATTAACCCAACGTCTCAACAAGTTGTTCCGCCTAAGAATGAGGTAAAGTAATTTCGTATGAAAGCTAAAGTAGTCTTAAAATATTTGAGTCTTATGAGTATTTTTGTTTTTCTGTCAGCTTGCAAAACAGAAAAACCTCAACCTTTGCCTCCTCTAAGCCAAAGGCTCAATGCGGATGTTGTTTATCCTCAAGATCCGAATATGATTCGTACGCCTAAAGGCGCAAATGATCTTGATTTGGAGACGCCTTTACGTTGCAGTGTTAATTGGGATACTCAGCAGATGATATTGACCCTGCCTTATAATATGTCTGCCTTCAGACTTCACAAAAATGGCGTCAATAATCCCCTGCCCCGATTTGAAGTAACGGGTTTCTCTTTTGAAAAAATGCCAGCAGAAAAGGCTTTATATAAGTTAACAAAAGAAGCCGGTATTAAACTTGTTGCAAAAGACGCGCCTTATGCAAGTATCTCGGCAGAAAATTTGCGTGGCGAGTATTCTGAAGTAATTAATATGATAGCTAACGCTGGTGAAATTTATTATTCTTATGATGCCACAGAAAAGACTATGCGCATCAGCAGAAAAGCTAACTTTACGCTTTATGTACCAAAATCGCGTCCGATAATGCTTGGATTGCTCGATGTGTTGAGAGGTTCCGGAATAACCGATATGACTACGGATTGGGCTGATTATTCCGTAACTTTTGACGCTGATTTTGAGCTCAAAAATAAAATTATGGATTTAATCAAATATTTTGAAAATAATCCAACTTTGGTTGCTTATGATGTCAGTGTTTTTAGAATTTATCCTTACGATAAAGAAAAAGACATAGAATGGAAAGATCTGCTAAAAGCTTTTTATTTTGGAACTGTTACCACAGCGCAGACAGGTGTTATAGGCAGAGTTTTGACAACCACAAATGAGCTTAACATTAATACCTTACGCCAATTTTTGGGACGTCAGGCAATGGTTATGCCTGTTGCCGAAGGAAAATTTGTCGTTCCTAATCTTTGGTTCTCTCGTTTTGATATCGGAAAATGCGGTCGCAGAGATTCTGTTGAAGCGGATTTATCTATTCTGGCTAAAGCCTCTCTTGAAAAAGGCAATCGAATCTTTTCAAATATTACTTTAGAGGCAACAAAGGGACAAATTACACAATTTGACGTCAGAAGCAGATTGGGCGAAAACTTTTTGATTATAGGTATTCCCAACCAAATTTTCGGTGTAAAATCACCAAAGTCTGAGACAGTGGTTTTCATGGTTCCGAGAATTATTCGCACTCTTAAAACGACAAAGCCGATTTTAGATAATTTAATTTAGAGGAAGTTTAAAAATGGCAGAAGATTTTAATAATACAAACAGGCCTGCCGGAGCTGTTATGCAGGACCCAAATCGACCAAGGTTGAAAAAGGTCAAACGTCCGATTAAGCGCATTGTTAATTCTGGCGGAATGAATTCAGCCGGCTCTGTTGTACCGCCTAAAGCAGAGCCAAATTTTGCTGCTCAATCGGCAAATATGCCTAAAGATGATTTCAATCTTGATGCTATTTTAGATGACGGAGAAAACCTGCCAACATTAAACAACAACCAAGATGTTGCCAGTGATTTTCAGCCGCAGTTTATTGAAGATAGCGATATTATGCCGCCTAAAGTTCCTCTCGCAGAGCAATTTATGGTAGATAATTTGTTTACCAAAAAAGCACTTTTATTGGGTGCGTTGTTTGCTTTTATTCTGGGATTTGGTCTTGCTCGCTTGTTCTTCGCACAAGAAACTGTTGTTAGAGATGGTCTGCAGGGTGTTGTTATTAATCCTGAAGTTCCCAGAGGAAGGGCCCGTTGCGGGGTGGCAGAAAGGACGCAGGGTTGTGTTCTTTATATTATGAATCCACAACGGCAAGAGCTTACGGCCAGAGACTTTTACGACTTGGCATCACAGCTAACGGGTAGACAAAGATTTGTTATAGAGACCGGAAATATGCGCTATTCTAACGTTAAAATACGTCCGGGAGGAATAGCCCAGCTTAATATTCCACCGTTACAATAAACAAAAAAAGCCCTCTCTTGAGGGCTTTTTTTAGGTGACTTCAGTAATAGCACGAAGGTTGCCGTCTCGGTTAATCTGGACGACACGTAGTTTATGGTGCATTTCTTCAATTGTTTTGTTACGGTCAATGGTTGGGTAGGTATGCAAGATACGATCCGTAAAAGCTTTATAGGCGGCTTCTGAGCTCTCGGCGTGGATTGTTGCCAAACAGTTATCATGTCCGGATCCCATTAACTCCCAAATAGCGCCGGCATTGCTGGTTGATATCTCACCGCCAATAATGGCGTCTGGCGTAAAGCGTACAACCAAGTCAATAATTTTGGCATAATCCATTTCATTGGTTTGTTCCGTACGAGACAAAACCAGATGTACACGATTGGGATGAGGAACAAGCAATTCTCTAGTATCCTCAATTGTTACAATACGTTTATTAATATCCAAAATCTTCAGCAGGTTGTTTAGGAAGGTTGTTTTACCTGTTGATGTGGCACCCGAAACGAGAATGTGATCTCCTCTCTTTATGCTTAAAAGCAATCTTTCATAGGGGTCTTCCGGGTCCTTTATATCTTTTAGCGGGTTTATCTTATGTAAGCCTTTACCTTGTGACAAACCATAATCAGACAGACCAAAAGCAACATCATCACTATGGACACGAATTGTCAGAGCGACACCTCCGGTTAAGTCGTCTTGGTCATACATTACGTTGCGCCCTGCGATAGCTGAGAAACGGTGTTCTCCAGGGATTGTCGCATACACAACGGGAGAACCTTCAACAGGGTCAAATGGTAATTCGTATGTGTTTGCAACAATGTAAAGCAAATCAACAAGATAGTCTTTGGTTAATTTTTCATCTTTATACATAACCCAAGGATATGCTCTTTTGCCTCGAAGACGCAACCATATCTGACCGGATCGGTTTACGGCAACCTCTTCTATATTTTCCTGATTATACCAATAGGACAAAGGACGTAAAACTGATTCCAAAACTTTAAAACTCATCTTTATCTCCTATCAGAATAACTGTGGAACACTATTATCTGTTTTAGAGCCGGCAGACGAATTTGAAGATGATGCTCCTGCTCCACTACTGAAAGATGGAGGTGGCGGCGGAGTTGCTCCTCCGCTCGGTACTGTCGGCATTAGCACAGGAGCTCCCGCAGTTGCATTCGCCGGCTTCTTATTTTTAACTTTGCTATCATCCATCAAGCGAGGTGCCGAGACTGCTTCAGCATCAGTTCCTTCTGCTTCATAAACAACAGAACCGGCTGTAGCTGCTCTGTCTGCGTCTGTCATACCCATCGCTCTTCTATTCTTGGTATCCGTACGCTCTTGCTCCAGTTTGTTATCATCAATCAACACATCTCTCTTGGAAAGATTTTTAGCAACCTCGGCTTCGTCTCTTTCCGGTGTTCTGAGCCACAAATCAACGTTTGGATAAACAATGATACGAGTACCTGCCGGGACATAAGTCAGCGGTTTAATATTTGATTTATCTGCCAAAATTTGCTCAAAAATGCGGTTCATATCCTGCAAAAAGTTCTGTCTTGCATCATTTGCAGCTTGTTGGCGCGGAGATTCGGTATCTGAAGATGAATCATCGTCTTTTGGAGCCATTAAATATGAAGTATAACTAGTCAGCGCCGTCGTCATGATTGGCAAAGTATATTTTTTGAACAGTTGTTGGTCCAAATAACCTAAAGCACCACCACGTCCCTGAGCATCACCTGTAATACCTTGGAATACAAACAATGCGCCATCCGGGCGAATTAGACGTTCCCAGGTGATTTGAACTTTTGCTGAGGACGATGTTGTTTCCGTACCTGCCGTTAATCCGCCTAAAGTACCCATTAGACGACTACCCGCAGGAATTACGATATTTCGACCTTCTTCCGCGTAAACATTTCTTTCCACAAAAGCGGTAACCGGTGTCGGATTGTTGCTGTCAATAGATCTGGCAATAACGGCCGGTATAGGTTTATCAGCAAAAATCATTTCGCTCATGTTAACACGCCATGAGGAAACGGCTTTAGCTATGCCTTGTTCATCCCAGTTCTTTTGGTAGCCATCAAATGATTCCGGACGAATCCCCGAACTTATTTTACCGACAGCCATCGCTTGTCTCCGCTGATTTTGTGCTGCGGCTAGTGCTGCTGCACGTTGCGGATCATATCTTTCTCCTGGACCGAATCCGCCACCCGGGCCAAGATTTCCTCCGGCTCCGATACCTGTACCATAAGCTCCTCCCGGACCAAAGGTTCCTGCAGGAACAAACATTCCCGAACTATCGGGCTTTTGAATTTCTTCTATACCAATGAGAGTTCCGTCGTCATCAATAATTAAGCCATCAGGCATCTTTTTACCAATAACATTGCCTTTTTTATCTACGACAGAGCCATCTTCCATAATATCGCCCAAATATTCACCATCAGGTGTTAATGCTATGCCTAATGATTTACGATATTTCTTCATTTCTTCTTCATCGACAACGCCAATCTCCGGAATCGAGCCGATTTGTGAGGGTTTGCTGTACCAATCTGCTCCGCCACCGTTCACCGTTCCTAAAACTTTGCCGTCCAAGCCGACAAACTCGCCATTTTCATTAATATGACCAATAATATTTCCATTTAAATCAACCACCGTGCCGTCCGGCAAAATTCGTCCTATGATGTTGCCGTTGGCATCTCTTAAATAGCCGTCATCTCCTACAATATAGCCTGATTTTATTACCTTGCCTTTGACTTTTCCATCTAAACCAACAAACTCGCCATTTTCATTAATATGACCAATAATATTTCCATTTAAATCAACCACCGTGCCGTCCGGCAAAATTCGTCCTATGATGTTGCCGTTGGCATCTCTTAAATAGCCGTCATCTCCAATAAAGTATTTACCGGCTCCGGCTGCTTGTTCTGCGGCTAATTTTTCTGCTTCGGCTTTTTCGGCGGCCAAGCGCGCGGCTTCAGCTTCAGTCAGTTCTTTAAGCAAGCTGTAGTATTGCAAGGGTTTGGCTATCGCCAACAGATTGCCGTTTTCATCCATTATTCTGCCATTTTCTTTTAGCGTGCCTATGACATGATTTGAAGAATCGACAACACTTCCCTTCAGTTCCAGCTCGCCCAGCACCAGATTATTTTGATTTCGAATGTAAAAATCTCTATTACCCCTACCAATAATCTTGTTATCATTACTAATAACAAAGCCTTTGTCTATTCTACCAATTTTTCGGCCGGTTAGAGATAACACGTTTCCGTCTCTGGTTATTTGACCAATTACGGTATTATCATTGTCATATACATACATATCATATAGGGCATAACCGATGAGTTTGTTATCTTTCAAGACACCGCCGCCGAAATCTACTTTTCCTACCTCTTCGCCTTTTTCATTCAAAACTTTTGCATCAAGGCTGACATGCCCAAGATAATTATTATCATTGTCAAAAGCAAAACGATACTTAAACAGCTGTCCGATAGGAACACCCGTTTTGGAATTAACATTATCATTGGGTTGCATATAACCGATAAATTCATTGGCTTCGTTTACGACACTACCATCCAAAACCGTTCTGCCGATAAGAACTCCGTTTACATTCATAACAGGATAGAATTCCGTCCTTGCGGCAACAATTTCGCCATCTGCATTGCGGAGCTTTCCTCTTTTATCCATACAGCCCAACAATTCTCCGGCATAAGTTGTCACTTGTCCTGACGAAGATATAGTTCCTTGCATATTGCCGTTAAAATCAATAACACTTCCGGGGATAATTTGATATCCAATAACAGCGCCCGTCTCAGAAATAGCCTGACCATTCCATAAAATTCTGCCGACAAAAGTTTCCCGATAATTTCGGATATCGCCCTGAGGCGTTACAACACCAATAACTTCGCATTCATTATTAACCACCGCATTATATCCAATAGTTTGACCAATCGGCAGTCCGGCATTATCTAAGACCAAACCTCCGTTAGTCAACTTTCCGGCAATACGGTTTTCTAAGTCTCTTACTATTGCATCAATTCCGACATAGCCAAGTAAATTTCCCGTGATATTCAAAACAAGATTTTGAGCTGATGCCGTACCCAGCAACGGGGTAAAATTAAGTGACGAATTGTCTTTTGCTTTTATGACGGAACTATCCGGCAAAATTTTTGCCATCGGTTTCATTGATTTGTCCAAGACCATATTGTTCTCGGATAAAATTCCTACGGATGCACCAGCTCCATCATTTGTGTAATAAGCATCGATGTTTTTACCCAATACACGATTTCTTTCATCAATATTTAGACCGGCTTCCGTTAATTTTCCCAGAGCAACGACACCCTTATTATACATTGTTCCATCCGGCATCATATAAGCGATTATGGCGCCGGTCAGATTATAAATGGGAGCTAAAGATATCGTGGTTCCGCTTAAAACGCCCTCAGAAGAAAATAAAAATCCGAAAGGCGAGATAAATTTGCGCTCGCTGCCGTCCAGAACCGAAGCATTGATACCGCTCATGCCAAGCTGTGTTCCGCTGCTTCCGATGGCGAGCTCATCTACTAAGGTCGCGCCCATAATACGACCATTGTTGTCATAAGCCAAATTTCCGCGTATATTTCCAATCGGTGAGCCTTCGAGAGAAATAACACCTCCACTTTTAAGTGCGTGCGCCTTCAATGAGCCTCGATAATTAAACACCGGACCTGATTGTGTCAGACGTCCGATAACCTTGCCGTTTTTATCGGTCACAATACCTCTCGGTCCGATTGTTCCGACAGCCTCTCGAGCTTGAGCCAAAACACCTTTAGGCATAATCCGGCCTAAGTAACGACCTTCTAAGTCCGTGGCTGTGGCCGCCAAATCGACAGCGAATCCTACAACCTCACCTTTTGAGTTAATGATATTACCGTCTGAGCGAATTTTTCCCATAACGCCATCTTTATTAACCACTTCTCCGTTATAGGTTACAAATCCCGCATATTCTCCATTATTGTTAAAAGCAAAGCCTGAACGCACAATTTGTCCGATGATGCGATTATTTTCGTTGTAGACATATCCGTTTGCTTTTACAAAGCCTATGTTTTTGGCTTCAAAGTCAGTTACATTTCCTCCGGGAGCCACACTACCAATAAACTCTCCGTCCAAAGATATAACCATTTTAGATGAAATCAAACGACCATCTAACAAGAAGTCATTACCAATCTTACGATAAGCGTAACCATCTGCCGAAACGAATCCGATTTGTTGTCCCTGCAGATTTGTATACAAGCCATCACCCGTCAGGCGACCAACCGTTTTTCCTTCATCAGAATAGATCAATCCGGGGAACAAAACCGCACCCAAGATATTGAAATAATCATCAACCACTAAGCCGTTAGGCAAAACTTTACCAACAATTTTTCCGGAGGGCAAACGAACAGAGCCGTCATTTGATACCTTACCTAACGGTTTATTATCATTTCCGATAGCTATACCTTGAGGGACGACACCACCAATGAGTTCTCCGTCAAAATTTAATATCAAGCTGTCCGCTGTTACGTTTCCTATCAGCTGATTATCCAGACTTACGACCTTACCATCAGGAATTACCTTACCTATCAAATCGCCGTTAAAATCAATAGCCGTAATTTCTATAGCTTGAGCCTGACCGGCAAAAAGCAACACAAAAGACACGACTATTGCCTGCGCAAAAAATTTTAAATTATGCACTGTTTTTAACAAGCTGCCGTTCAAAATCACCCTAATTCCTCCGGTTTTTGGCTACTTCCTGCAAAGCATAGCCCGAAACTTTTTTATCCAAATCAATAAATGACCCATTATTCTTAAGATAGCCGATATTTTTGCCGTCAATACTTATAACACTGCCGTCAGCGGCTAATCTTCCTATATATTTACCATCATTTCCTAAGATTGTCGCCCCGATTTTGTAAATTCTGCCCAGAATATTATCATTAGAATCGATTGCGAGACCTCCCGACAAGCTTTTTCCTATTGTCGTATTGTCTCTGCTTATGACATTTCCTGCCAAATCTACATAGCCAACAACTTTGTCTGAGTTGCTGATGACAATATCTCCTCCGGCTATTTCGCCGACCAGATTTCCGGCTTGATTAATCACGCTTCCGTCAGACAAAACTCTTCCAAAAACGACATTATTGACATCCATAACGGTTCCGTCAGGCATAACGGCGCCGATAACGTTTCCTCCGAAATCAATTACGGCTCCGTGCTTTAGCAAGCTTAAATTTTTGTCTGTGGAACCTCCGGGCAATATTGCGGTAATATTCTCGTTTTTATTATCCAAAACATCGCCCAGCGAATTGACACGTCCTTTATAATTTCCCCAGATATCTGTTACGATATCCTCGGGAATTACTTCTCCGATAACTTCTCCGTCTTTATTCAATATCTTTCCGTCTGAGCTGGTTATACCTTCTCTTTTGCCGTCCAGATTAACGACAGTTCCGTCAGATGTTGCATAGCCCAGATAAGCTCCGTCATAGCCGATCGCAGCACCATGAGGTAAAACCGCACCTCGATACTCATTGTTATTGTCTATAAATAAACCTTTGGCATCTATGCGCCCTTGAAGCTCACCAAAACGGTTAAGGACACGTCCGTCATAGTTAACTTTGCCAATTTTTTTGCCGTAAAAATCTACGACTTCGCCATGCGGGAGCAATTTACCCAACAATCGGTTAAAAAATCCGGTTCCGTTGCCGTGAATTTTTCCTAAAGAAACACCTTTGTCATTATAAACATTGCCGTCAGGAAACAGTCTTCCCATGAATTTTCCGGATGCGTCAACCAGAATTTCTTTTTCTTTAAGAGCGACACCTATGATTTGGTTAGAATCGTTTGCCACCAAATTATTGGCAAAGAGCTTGGCTTCTCCGCCTCCGGCGACCGAGACTTTGCCGTTTTCGCCAACGACGTTAACAAAGTTTCCGGATAAATCATACACGTAGCGATTTTCCAAAACTCGTCCCATATAGCCGCCATCTTTGTTAAAGACATCGCCATATGTACCCACACAGCCGACAGGTAAAAGAGCTGCCGATTGGACAATTCCGTTCGGACTTACTTTTCCTAAATATTCTCCGTCATATGTTACGGCGATACCTGAGCGCGAAACACCTCCGATGATTTCGCCGCTTTCATTCAGCACGGTTCCGTCAGGATTAACACAGCCCACATAATTGTTGGCTCCGTCTCTGACTATTCCGTCCGTGCCAACCTCTCCTATTTGTGTACAAGTGTTGTCAAAAGCTCTACCCGGCTGGACGACCTCTCCGACATATGAACCATTTTCATCAATGACAATACCGTCAGGCATAATCTTGTACGGAAGTTCTTTATTGCCTTTTGTTATTTTTCCCGTTTTATCCAGATAGCCTATGTTCCGACAACCATAGCCTACAACCAAACCGCCTCGAACCAATTTGGCTATGACCTGATTGCCTGAAGTATCTTTGACCAAGCCGTTGGACAATATACGACCAATGACTTGTTTGCTTTCATTTTCCACGGTTCCGTTGTTGTTTATGACGCCTAAAACGGTACCTTGCGGTGTTATCGGGATGAGCTCCACTCTGACCAATGAACCTATTTTTTTCTTTACATTGCTTATGATATTGCCGTTTTCGTCAACATAACCAATGACATTGCCGTATTTATCATAAACCTTGCCATCTGCACCAACATAGCCAATGACATTGCCATCTTTATCCAAAGCTAATTCTACATATTCTCCTGCTTTGCCGATAACATTGCCATTCAGGTCAACCAGAGTGCCATCCTCAAGCATTTTTCCGATAATATTGCCGTTAAAATCTACAACATTACCATTTTCATCGATATAACCTATGACATTTCCATCTTTATCATAAGCCAGACGACGTTTCGGACCTTTTTTTCCGATAATCTCATCAGTGACAACATTACCATTTTCATCGACATAGCCAACGACATTACCGTTGGCATCCACTACGGCACCGTTAGGCATAACCACGCCCAAAACATTTCCGTCTTCATCTATGGCCGTACGCCCCGGCTTTGTTACATAGCCAATGACATTACCATTGGCATCTACGACTTCTCCTTTTTCGTTCAATCGACCGATAACATTACCATTCATATCAACAACGGTACCATCAGGTAATACACGTCCTATGATATTTCCATCTTTATCGTAAACATATCCGGCATCGACAGCTTTTCCTATCGGATTACCGTTTAAGTCAACAACCGTTCCATCCGGTAGCATCCGCCCGATAATGTTACCATCTTTGTCGACTACCGTTCCATCCGGATTTACGTAACCTATTACATTACCAAATTCATCATAAACAAGCTTACGATTGTCGCCAACACCTATAACATTACCGTTGTCATCAACAACCAATCCGTTGGAATTCATGCGACCGATAATATTTCCGTTTGCGTCTCGAACGTAGCCGTCTTCGTCTATTGTACCAATAACCTCGCCGTTAGGTCCCACGGCATTTCGAACTTGTTTTGCAGCTATTTCGGCTTTGGCTTGATCTGTTACACCGCCTGCCGGTAAAACATTTTCGCAAAAATTACAATCTTCTTTTCTGATTGCGGTTCCTTCTACCGGAACTTTTGCCGCTTTTGCATTTCCTTTGGTTAAATTTGCTTCATGCCATGAGATAATAAAATTATTCTGAACATTACCATGAATTACAGGAATCCAGTTCATTGTAATATTGCAAGTTTGATCGCCGCGAAGCTCCTCATCCGTACAATAGTCTTCATACGCAAATCCATCAAACGGCGGTTCTGCCAATTCAACTTTATCAATCTTAATTGCCGTTTTTCCGTTTGTTCCTATTGTCAGTACGTTTTTTGCCTCTGTTCCCAGCACGACTTGTCCCATTGAGATAGGGTCCGGCGTCATGGTTATCGGCACTTCACCGTCATCAACCAAACCAAATTCAAGGTTATCGGTTAAAGGATTGGTGTTGGTTATATTTAAGGCATCATCGTTGTCTGTAAAAACCGGCTCTTCATAATCATCAACATTTTTATTGCTTTTAATTAATAAAACCACGCCAAAGACAAATATAATAAACGAAGTAATACCAACCGCAAGAATTATGCGGTTGGTTTTTTTTACATAACTTTCCGAATGTGTCAGTATTTCTTTGCTCATTGAGTTCTGACCACGCTACAAAATACACCATTACGACCCAAGCGGCTGCAAGCTGAATCGCCTGCATCCAAAGACTTAACCGGTCCTACACGTAAGTGGAACAATTCTTTACCTTGACCATCTGCCGGTGTATCGACCGAGAAGAACGGCTGATAGATGCCTAAGACGTCAGGATATTTATTAGAGAGATTATCCCACAGGCGTTCCAGATTTGAAACATCGGCATCCGTACCCAATTCAATAGATATGTTTGAGCCCTCTGTGTTAAAACCACTTCCATAGCCATATTTTTGTGTCATATTGCGCATTCCCGCATCATACTGATTATTGTTACGAATGCGCTGCATTTTTGAGTAGTCAAACCCATCAGCTCCGGCGTAATTTCCTGAAGGAGCACCATTTTGTCCGCCGGCAGGAACAATCATTTCTCCCGATCCTAATTGAACATCATATTGTCCGGGAACATTGCCAAATCCACCTTCATATCTGACAGACGGATTATTTCCATCGAACTCACTGCCGCCGTTTCCGCCCATATTACCCTGAGCGCGCTCGCCTCCCGGTAATGCAGGTGGAACATCCCAGCGGTTATCGTCAAAGTCTGTTGCGTAAGTGGCATCCTCCAGCCCAGCATCATCAGAACGACGCATTTTCAGACAAACAATTCTTTTGCCGTTGCGCATGACCATATCACCTATTCCTTCAACAATAATCAAGCGGTTGTTTGGGCCTTTGGTTCTGAAGCCAACGGGGACTTCTATTCTTTCTACAATTAAGGTTACAATAGGTCTTTGCGTCATGTTTAAGGCTTTTTCGCCCAAATCGATATAAGTAAAGATATCATCACGCCATACCCGCTCCGGAGCAATAACAACATCATCAGGATTGGGCACATAAATTTCTATATCAAAACGAAATTTGCTCGGGTCAAGCGGAATACTCTTTATCCAATCCGCCATTTGAAAACGTTTGGTAAAAGTAGAATCCACTGAATTTCCCGAACCTCCGCGGTTATAGTGACTTGCGTTAACGCCATAGCTTCCGCCTAAAGACGATGTTCTTGCACTTGAGGCACCAGCCCCGCCAGAGCCAGAAGGTCCATCTATTACTTCTATATCAATAATGGAGTTTGTTAAACGCTCCGTATTGACACCCTCACTCTTCACATAGAACACGTATTTATTTCCGGAACGACCAAAAACGATGACGTTGGTGTCAACTCCGACATTCGCACCTTTTCTCGGATATAATAACAATGTGTTCGGACCAGATATTTGTCCGTCAAATGTTGCGTTGTCACCGATATAAATATCTTCAATAAGCTCCCAGTTTGGGAAATTAACCAAGGTCATCATTCCTTCGCGCAACCTTATCGGCAAGACCAAATCAGGAGACCAGTAGTATTTGGAATAAGCAGGCTTACTTTGTCCCTCACCCAAATTTTGCATTGGGTCCAGCCATGCACTTTGTATCATACCTAAAGAGTTGAAGCCGGCATATCCTAAATTCATCGGCATATATTGTCCTTGGCTTTGATCAGCATTCTGATCAAGGCTATTCATTGTGGTCTGAGCATTCGCGTATCCACCTAAGAAAAACGACGCCATAAGAACGAATAATTTAACCGACCGTAAAATCATTATTTAAACACCCTATAAAACCTACTTAACTTTATTATATGTTAACGAATACCTTACAACCGTAAATCCTACCGGATTTTTTAATCTCTCACCATATTTAACTCTTTTATTTCTGCTATATACTATACGTAACGATGCCGTCCAGTAGTTAACCTCAGGCGCAGGAGAATCTGGATACATATCTTGCGTTTCATACTCCACTTGCCACAAGCCGCGCCCCAATTCATTAACCGTTAAGATGCGAACATTACGCTGCAGAGACCTTGCCCTTATCAAATCCAATGCGTTTTTGGCCGTCTTTTCCAAAAACTCCGTATAGACCGCCGACGATGACATCTCTTGCACCGGTCCACCAGGCATCCAGCGGGCTTCCATTTCCGGGATATCTCGATCAAAGGAGCTTCTCAACAAAACGTACTGACGAACAAAAACTTCCGTAATTGACTTTTGATCTTCCATTCGACCTTTAATCGGCTGGATATTGTATACTTGTTCTTCTTTACTTTGGAATGTGAGCAAAAACGGCTCTACTCTATACAAGGGCAACACTTGAGCTATAGCCAGAAGCAGCACAATATTGCAACATAAACTTATTGCCGTGATAATGGCGAAAGCGCGCGCTGTCCAAAGATATCTTTTTTCTCCGACATTCGCGACGAACACATCCTCTGAACGAGGCTGACGCCTAGCTCGGACATTACCACCGATTAGTTTTTGCTGCGTATTGTTTCCTTCCAGCTGGTTTGGCATGGCTTTGCTCTACCTCATTAAATAGTTTCTACAAACCAATCCGGCAGATTTTTAGGGAGTTCCACCTGCAAACATGCGCATGGAGATAATTTAAGCTCATCAACACCTTTACCGACGCCGACAGGTTCCGCCTCATAATACGACCCAAAAATGCCGCACGCCGTGAGCATAAGTAACACAAATAGCATAATAAATTTTTTGTACATGGACTTTAATCCTTATTATTGTATACGCGTATAGATATTATGAACTTAAACTTTTTTATTTTAAAAGTCTAACCCCATGAGCCAAAATCCCCAACTTATCAACAAGCAATAATATTTTTAGTATATTTCGACTTCTGTTTGTGAGTAGCGGGTTACGGTAAAGCCTATCGGGTTAATCAGACGCAGACCGACAAACTCTCGCCCTCTTAAGAAATATGCCGTTACGGAGGCAGTCCAATAGCGCGTACTTAAAATGAGTGCTCGTGTGTTTTGGTTTCGCATATTTGTAGAAAGATCATAGGTTTTGAAATCGACTTTCCATACCGGGCTTTTCTCACCGCCAAGTTTTCCGAGGGAAATAATTTCCACTTCGCGGACCATTTCCGCATCGATAATCCGGCTCCAAACACTTTCTCTGTATGCTGAAAACTGATTAAAGACATAGTCCGAAGACAAAAAATTAATCATGCCTCCGGGAAACCATCTTGTCTGCATTTCTTTTTCATCTGCGATAATTGTGTTTCTTAGCAAAACATACTGACGGACAAATGTTTCCATTAGTTGGTTTTTAGAGGCCATAGTATATGATATCGGCTCATATCTGACAATTCCGTCCGAGTTGTCTTGTTTGATGATTAAAAAAGGCTCTACACTTACTTGCGGCGCAAGCTTAAACAACGCTAAAGACGAGCTCATAAAGACACTTAGCGATATTACGGAAAAGAAGATAAACAGACGGGAAAGCCACATATAATATTTTAGTTTGAAGCCCTCTACCTCTTTTTCCGCCTCGCTGACGAATTCTCTCTGCTGACCATTGCCATCAGTCAGCGAAAGAATTTTCGTCCCTTCTAATATTTTATCTTTTTCGCTCATTTTTTCTCTATCAATATGCCGCACAGAACGGTCGTTTGAAGTTATTTAATTGCTTTTGAAACTCTTCTTCAACTTTTTTATCATATTCACCGACGACACTTTTATTTACCTCTTCCGTCTTTATTTGTTCGTCAAGTTCACTGTCTGACGGAGAGTTCTCGTTGAGAGATATGAGTTCATCTTTATCTTTCCTCAAAGCGGTAAAAATACGCTTAATTTTGTTTAATCTTTCTTCTACGACCTCATTATCCGAGGCATCAACATTTTTAATTTCCTCAAAGCTTTCTTCAACCAACTCGTTTTTGTACATATCAAGATTATTGCGGGCCAGCTCATAATCTTCTTCTTTAGATATATCAAAATCATCTGATGGCGCAAAACCTGCTTCCGTCAATTGTTCTTTCAGCATATCATTTGCTTCTTTTAGACTTGCAGCAAGTTCTTCAAGAGCTTGACGATACGTAATCTCAACTTCTACAAAGTTTAAGAAGTCTCCTATTTGATTTATATTATAAGGCGCATTATTAAAAATTTCGTCTTTCAGATTTGTTTTGTATTCGCTGTTTGCATCATTTTGCTCTTTTTCTATGGCTTTTAAGTGTTCAAAGACTTCTAAGACTTTATCCGTAAAACGAAGTCCGCCATTTTCAACCGCCTTCAACAATGTTCCCAGTTCGCTCGGATTTCCTATACTTTCTTTAGGCTGAACGGCGGCCGGACCCTCTGTGTCTGCTTCTATATCTCTAATCGTATAGAAAAATTTGAGTCCCAAACCTTGATTACCTATAAGCTCTATTTCCTGACACATAGGAAGTTTGCTTTCATCAACAGAAACTCCGGCATTACCTGTTTTTGTTATTTTATCTTCTATGTAAACGCCTATTTTTTTCAAAAACTCTCTTGTAGCGAGATTTTCAGCGCTATTATTATTCCCTCCCGAACCGGTGCTGTTTCCTGATGCATCGGTTATTTCGCTTACCACCATATACTGTCCATCATAGGGGTCTATATCTATTATTTTATCGTCCAAACGACATGGATACCTACCGCCTCGCATGAAATTTGCTTCTCTGCCGCTACCGGCTTCCAGTATACTTGATAAATTTACACCTTGTTCCACAAAGATATCTTCTTGGAGAATCTTCTGCCAGATAAGCGGGATTTCTTCTCCATAGTTGAGGAAACCATCTTTTGAGACAATGCCATCTGTTGTTTGCGGAACATTGTCGTAGCTTACCGTATCAAAGCGCACGACCTCTCTTGCCGGAGGCATATACATTTCCGGAGCTGCTTTCGGTGCTGCAAAATCTTTATCTTTTGGCTGCAACCCTATAAAATATTCTTCATCAGCCACTTGGCAACGACCACCAGAACAAGCCTTTTGAGTTATGACCGTTTGGAAAAGTGTGGATAATGCTTGTGTAACTCCGGAAGCTCCGCCCAGTTCTTTTAATAAAGAAATTGATTCCATAAGTTTTTCCGGAGGAATATTTTGAAGTTCGTCCATTAATTCCGCATGGCGTTTAACAACCATCGGTGAACTTCCGGGCAAATATAACTCGTCTCCCAATTTATATATATCTGAACGGGCTTTTTCTATGGCTTCAACGGCATAATTTTTGGTATCATCTATCAAGCCTTCCGCCTTGCTGATAATTCCTTTGACGGATGCCGTTCCTATAAAGTCACCAATAACCGTTCGCTCAACATTTTCTCTATAAATGCTCAACAATCCTTGAGCCGCTTTTGCCGCTTTGCTGTCTCTTATCTTTTGTCTTTCCGCCTCAAAAGCCGCTGCAAATTGTTCCTCAATCTCCTGAACTTTTTTAACATAATCTTCTTCGACTTTTTTTATCTTTTCTTCAACATCGCTTAGCTGTTTTTTCAGTTCTTCTATTTTTTCTTCCTGTGTTTTGGCCATGGTTTTATTGCGGCTTATCTCAGGCTCCGTCGCAACTTTCTTTTCTTGGCTTGCCTTTATGCTTTCTTTGGCAAAACTTTGCGCAACGGAATCTCCCGTATCTTCTTCTCCGTTGGCTCGACCATATGCCGCAACATCATTAGCTTGCTCCAACAATACCTGCATATCTTCCGTATCTGATTGTGCCGTTAATTTTTCTTCTTCCAGCTGATTTATTCTATTGTTAAAATTATTCAACGAATCAACGGCAGCATCTATGTTGGCTTTGATTATATTTTTTTGTTCTTCCAATGGCTTTAAGGCATTATCTCGAGATTTTTTTGCGCTTTCCAAGGCTGCTTGTTTTTGCGCAGCAACTTCTTTTAACGCATTGTTTTCTTCTTCATCTTCCTCTTCGTCATCTTTGACAAATCCGGCTAAGCTGCTCAGTTCTTTGGCATTGTATGCTTTTACCTCAGGATCCTTCGTCAGAATATTGTTGAGGTCTTGAGCTATATCCAGTGCTATTTTATTAAATTGAAGCGCAGAAATATATTCTTTTATGTTATTATATTTTCCATCTATATATTGATTATAAAAATTTCTTTGATCATTCCATATCGGAAAACGAACTTTTGCCGTTCCCCATTTCGGGCTTGATGAATATTGGTCTTCAGCAAGCTTTTTAGCTGCTTCGGCGCCTATTTTCCATGCGACAAGTTCCGTTTCTCTATTAATGGCTTCTGTTTTTTCCGTGTCACTTGGATTTGTCAGTTTCTTATTTTCTTCGTCAAACTTCTTTTCATTTTCTTCTCGTTTGCTCAAATCCGTCGTATCAACAACTTCTATCTGATTAACAATACCGTCATCACTGTCTATTCCGGCTGTCTTTTCTGCTTTTGCTATTTCAAAAGCATTAATTGCCCAAGCTGAAATACCTGTGCGTAGGTCATAGTTTGCCGTATTTTCATCCGAGATAGGTCCGCCTGTCCATACTTTTTCAGGTTCCGTATAGTAACGATTTAGATATTGTAAAACGCATTTGTCAGATAATCTCAGCATTTCGACAGATTTGTCATGAAGTTGTTTAAAACGATTGTATTTAGATGCGTTTTCTTTGTAGGATGGCAATGATTGGATTAAATTGTGAATTTCCAATGCTTTGCTCATTTTTTCAAAAATAGTATCCAGCTTGTTGAGCTCCTCCATTTTCTCTTCATTGCCATCAAAAGGTGAACTTATTTTTGGCAGAGGAGCTACTGTATAGCTGACCAAAGATGCCGTTGTCGGGTCATATTCATAATCATCCGAAGTTTCATCTTCAGTGTTTTCTGCTACAGAAGCTTTTTGTGAAGTTGAGACACTCGTGCTGAACATTCCTATGGCTTCTTGGCGTGACAGAGCTGTTGCCTTTTCTTGTTTTTGTTTGGCAAAAGATGTTATGGATGCGCCTCCGTTACTGCTGATAACGGGCTGACTGCTCGTTTTTACGGCCTGAAAATCATTTAAGTCAACAAGTTGGGCAAAAGCCAAAATTTCTTTGCCCTGACGAACACTGCTCGAAGCAAATTGAACGGTATCTCTTCTATCTAAAAACGAACTCTTCTTACTTTTCTTTTTGCTTGCAGGCGGAATGCTTTCTCTTACGGCATATGCCGCTTCAAGTTGGGCGCGCATTGCGGCGAGTTCTTCGGTTATTTTAAGCAGCTCATTCATGGTATCATAAGCTGTATAGTTATTTTTCCATGTTCCGTTATTGTCATCTCCCTTTTCGGCGCCTCCGCTTGTGTTCTCGCCTGTTACCAAAGAAGGGGTTAATTCTTGGAATCTTTTTTCAAGCTCATCAAGAGTTTTTTCCAATTCCCTTGCCGAAACATAGGTTTCTACAACCGTATCTTGGTAAAACTCATATGCTTTTTGACGATATGCATCGTTAACATCTGTTTTATCTGATGGGTATGCTAAGAATAATTTGTAGAACGCCTTTTTTACCGAGCTTGGTTTTTCGATGTCTGCAATCTTACATTTAGCTATTTTTCTGGTTCCAGGAATTGCGCGGTCTTTATTTTTTTCCTTTTTGGTCGGCATAAAACCTTTTACCGTTCCCGCAACACTTTCCTTCACAGATTTTGCAATTTTTGTTTGTTCTTGCTTTACTTTGGTTACAGCAGAACTAGTGTTGTTTGCGACTTGGGCAGCATAGTCCAGTGTCATACTTACGTCTTCAAGCGGAGCTCCCGTTATTGTAAATGGACCGGGGGGCAGCAAAAATGCCGCAGCATTATATGCTACTCCGACAACCAGAGCCGCTAAAAAGGAGAGAACAGATATTTTAGATAAAAAAGCTCGCATTTTCCGTCTCCTTATTCACTTGCAGCACCACTACGCGCACGACTTAATTCTTCGTCAACATTTACCGGAGTTATGTCTTGGACACCTGCTTCATCAACGCCCTCATATTTTCCGCTTTTTGATCTTGCTTGTCGTAATTCTTCCTTAACCGCTTCCAGAGGATCGTTTGTTGCTTCTTCCGCTTCGCTGTCATTGTTATCTGCGGCATCATTTAACATATCTTCGGCAGCGCCTTTTACGCCCTTATCTTTTATATCTTTTGCCAAATCCAGCAATTTTTCTGCTTTTGACTTTCCATCAAAGATATAATCATCCAGATTAAACTCCGTTACGTCTTTGTCATAACGTGTCAGTTTCCAGTTATTGGATAAATTATTTAATTCGTTTGCCGTTCTCATTTTCAAATCATTCACCATCATTCGGGTATATTCCAGTACGGCGTTTATATTTTCAACTTTGAGCTGGATATCCATACCCAATGATGCTGAAGAACCTTCCATCTGAGGAACATTTTCTTGTACTTCCGAAGCCGTTTCATTATTATCGTAGCGCGTTTTTTTCACCCGCCATGTATTATTAAAAGCGGCAACAGTATCGTTAAGTGCATTTACTTTGCGGTAAATTTTACGAGGCGTAATATTTTCAACCGTGAGATCATCATTTTCAGCTAAGAAATTGTTTTTTATCATTTCGTTCATGGCTGCAGAAACTTCTTCATCACCATTATTCAGGAATGAGCTAAGTTTTTTTGCAGCAGCATCGCCGGCCTTGGCAAGAGCCTCTTCACGAAGAGCCAAAATCTTACTTTCTACGGCAGCAATTTGCGATTGATATTTGGAAGTAATGGTATCTGATACCGAATCCAGCTCTTTTTTATAATTATTTATTTCGCCTTCGTAATACGCTATTTGAGACTCATAGTCGAGCTTATTATTTGGCTCCCATGATATCATATTTTGCAGTTTGGCAATATTTTCTTCCGCTAGACTTATTTTTCCATTTAGCTCAGCTTGCGCTGCTGCTATTTCGTCATCTCTTTGGGCTTCCAGAGCCATTTTTTGGGCATTAAGCTCTAGCAGCTCCTGAGCATCTTCTGTTTTTGATAGGATATCTCCCGTTGCCGAGCCAACTGCATCTTGCGCACCGGACACAGCATCTCCGACAACTCCGGCACTTTCTTCTGCCAGAGATTGCACATCTGAAGCCGCTGTGTTAATTGCACCTTGGACTTCTTTCAGCTTTTTGGCTGTTTCAACTGCGCCTTTACCCATGGCAATCATGGTTTGCAGCGTGGCAGACTGTTCCATCTGCTTTTTGGCTGTTTCTAACCAACCTGAAACAGTTGTTGTTACTTTGCCGACATTTTTGGATATATCAATTTTCAAGGTCGCAGATGCCGATGAAACTGACATAAAAATGCATATAAGTGCTATGATGCTTGTTCGGAAAGGTTTTCTCATTTTTCACCTCCCGTTTCGCTGTCTTCTTTTTCATCAACGGCATATGCCATCGCTTTTTGCGTTATTCTGAATTCTGAAGTCGCGGCCTCAAGTTTCATGACATTACGCAGACGTCTGAGCATTTCTGCCGCTTTTTTATTTGTCAGCTTTATAAGTTCACGCGTATCTTTCATATCATTTTCCGGCTCGGTGGTCTGACGTTCTTTGGCGAGCAATGATCTGGTTGTAAATGCCACGGCGTACAGATTAGCAACGTTTTCGCGTTGTATATCCATCATCTTTTCATTTTGTTCTTGGGCAACTTGGTTATCATTTCCTTGGCCTGCCTGCCTGTTATATGCACTTTCGACCTGCTCTTGCGCTTTTCCAATATTGTTAATATCAGGAATTTCGGTCGGTACCATGTTTAGAAGTTCTTCATCCACACCCAAAGGATCAGATTTTACCTCATTTATTTTTTGTACCACATTTCCGACACCTTCAGAAGCGGAGCGTTTCATTTCCTCAGCCAAAGACAATTGGTTTTCTACATAGTTTTTACTGTTTTCTAAAACGCCCAAATATTCCTGCACTTTTTGAAACGGCTCAATATCTGCATAGGCCGGTGTTGCCGCACTCAGCAGCGCCAGAATAAAAACGGGTAATGTCAGATAAACCTTGTTCATTGTTATTCTCCGCTTTCTTCTTCATCGCCATCCTGATAATATGATTTATCAAAACTGCCTACGGCTGTAAGAGCATCAAGAGATAGCTGAGCCGAATATATGGTTAAAATGCGATTTAGCAAAAATTGCATTTCCATATTTGTTAAAGACAAACCTGCGGTGTCGTCTCTGATTTGTTTGGTATCCGCTATTGTTTTCTCCATTGCTTCAAGAACTTTAGTTTCATAGTTTGCTGCCTCATTTTTTCTTGCCATACTTTCTGCCGTCAAAGCATTAACCGTTTCCTGCATTATGGTTTTGTAGGTGGCTTGGGCTTCTTGCGCAATGGCAGCATCATTAGAAGATTTTTCTTTAACTAATTTTTTTATACATTCATTCATTATGCTTTCATCTTCTAAATCTTTTACATCAACCTCACATTCCTGAGCCAATCGGTTGGAAAAGATGAATACGCCGTTAGTTGTTCCGTCAGGAACGCTTCCGCCGGTTAAGTCGGCAAAGACAAGTGTGTCAGAAAAACTGCGCGAAGCATAATGTTGTCCTTCAATCGCTGATGTTTTTGGAGTTGCGCGCTTACGAAAACCACCGCCTGAGCTTTTGGCTCGCTGCTGTTCATATAAATCCAAAATTTTCGGACGATGATCTTTAGGTGCCTGATACGTATCAAGGATTTTTGGACGGCGCGCTTCAGGGATTTCCATTTTGGTTGAGGTTTCTCCATCCAAAATCTTAGGACGATGAGCCTCAGGAATCTCCATTTTGGTTGAAGTTTCACCATCTAAAATCTTGGGACGATGGACCTGCTCCTCTTTATCTTCTTTTGCGGTCTCCTCATCTTTCTTTTCTTTATCATCCTCTTTTGCATCATCATCTTTGGCCGCAGCTTCCTGTTTAGCTTCGTTTTCTTCTTTTTGCTTATTTAGATCTTCATATTTTTCATCCAAAGCTTTCATTTTTTCTTCAATGGCTGCTTTTTCTTCCGGTGTTTTGGCAAACATCGCATCAACTTCGAGCTCTGCTCGTTCTTTATCCAGAGCATCCATTTCTTGTTGAATGCGTTGCTGTTCTTCCGTTAGCTTTTGCATATCAAGCGGAGCCTCTTGTAATTGTGCTTCCATCAGTTCCGGTTCGCCATAGTTTTTATTATCTGATGTTGGCGCTAATTCTAACGACGGAGTTTCTGTCGTGCCAAAAGCTGTTCGTCCGGAAGAAACGGTCTGCGATGTCGGCACATTAACCGCTTGAGTTGTGTTGAGATCTGTTGCTATAGTTTGCGCAGCCGCACCGCTCGCATCTTCTTCCTTATCTTTTTTAACTTCAGAGACCAAATCAGAAACGGCGGCTTTCATCTCTTTAGCATCATTTATGTAGCTGTCGGCTTGAGCTTTTGCTTGTTCTATCTGACGTTTATATTCTTCTACCGCTTCTCTTTTTTCATCTATTTTTTTCTTAATTCTCTCATATTCTTCTTTTCTTTTTTCAATGCGCTCTTTCTCTTCCTGGAGTTTTTGCATTTTTTCTTGAGCTTTTTTCAGATTGTCACCGGCAAACTTCGAGACACTTGCTTTCGCGTCTCCAATAGCCGAATTAATTTTACCTGCAGTTGCCATTGCATCCGTGACAACTTTAGATTGTTTAACAAGCTCTATATTCGTAGTTATACCTTCTTTTACTGAAGATATATCGAGCGTCGGCCATTGTGCCTGGGCTTGATGAGGCCGGATAGCCAGCGACAAGAAACAGCTTACGGCAAGCAGTCGCAAAAGATTATTTTTTCTCATATCCAACCTCCATAACGTCCTTATATCCTTATATTAATAATAGCAAAATTTGAACAAATGATAAACGACTATTCACTTAATCACGCAATATTTAAATATTTTGTAACAAAGTTTTCTTCACCATATTCTTTGATTAGCTCTTCAACCAAAAGAACATTCTTTCGACCGGAGTTGTAGAGCTTCAGATAGGGGCCCAAACCGCTTAAATCAACATCCAAAATTACTGATTCACCCGTTGCCGGACGAGACAACAAAATCGCATAAGGAAAGTCGCGATAGCTTTTACCAAATATAAATTCTATCTCTCTTTGCGTTAAGTTCCAGTTTGCATAATCTTCCGGCATGGCTTGCGGGTTGCGGAAAAAGATGATGGTTTGGCATTGACCGCGAATAACCTCACCCACACCCAATTTGTCAATAATATTTGGCTGTTGGAACGCACAAAGATATGCTTGACGTTTTTTACGTCCCTCTTGCAAACCGATGATGAAATAATCTCTAAACATTGGGTGTTTAAGCATCGGCGCGGTCTCATCTATCATAATTAATGACGGAACGCCGGTATCTCCGGTTTCAGACATAATACGGTGCATGATATAGCTGATTACGGCCGGAGCGAGGGTTTCATCTTCAAAAATATGCGTAAAGTCAAAGGCCATAAAGCGTTTTGCACTCAAATCCAAACTATCGTTCTCGGCATTGAAAATATTGCCATATTGGTCCGGATTAACCCAACGAAACAGCTCTCTTCTCATGTTTCCCGTCGGCGAAAAACAGCTTTTATATAGATTTTTCATAATACGCTCTTCCGGACGCAAATAATCAAAAGCTGTTGTTACGGCGCGAGCTATTTCTTTTTCGGATAATGCGTCGTCAACCATTGTAATGGACTTCATCCAGCGACGTAAAAAGGCTCTGTTATTCGGAGTGTTCGCCGTATCAAACGGATTTAGCGACACGTTTTTCTCATCGCCGTCAAAGCCGACATATGCTCCGCCGATTGAACGTGTAAAAATTTCGGCACCGCGGTGACGGTCAAAGAAGAATACTTTCAGGTCGCTGTGGCGCATTGCTTGTCCAGCCAAGAACGTAAGCAAAGTTGTTTTACCTTGTCCGGTCGGACCAATAATGCAACAGTGGGCAACCGCAGAATCTTCTGATGATACATGGAATTGGAATCGGTATGCAGAACCGGATGTCGTACGGAAAACCGTAATAGCCCCCGGTCCCCAGTCTGACTTTGAAAAACCTTCAGAGGGCTTATCAAATGAAACCGCCATGGCAACAACCCTAGACAGATAACGATAAGTCCGAGGATATGTCTCATATGTCGGGAACTGGTTAAAAAATGTTGCTTGTGTTACCCAACCTTCTCGTACAGGCGTAACACTAAACAAACGACAAATACGCTGAACTTCGCTCTCGCCAAAGTCTATTTCTTCCATACTATCGCCTTTTAATACGATGGTCATGGCATATTCGGTTAGGGCTTGGTAATCAGCATCACTATCCTCAATCGTTGACAAAGCTTCGCTATATTGGTTAACAACATCCGGTGAAAAACTGGTTACGGTAGCCATTCTTTGTTGTTGCATCAGCAAGGCTCTGGCATGTGGTTTGAAAAACGGTTTTATATTATGCAATAATGTCAGTTCACAATCTATGGATAGAAGTGATGCTATCATTCCTTCATCCATGTAATCTCCGGAAGTCCGAATACCCATGGTTATTTCGTATTTCTCTTTTTCTCCCGAAAAGAACTTTATTATTCCCTTTTCTCCGGTAAAATGGATATGGTCAGCCGTCAGCATCTCATTCATCTGAGCGCCTTCCGCATTGCGAACCTTGGGTGCCGGCTGAGTTATAGGACTGCAGATTTTGGCAAAAACCGACAACGGACTTTCTTCTGCCGGACTGTCTTCGGTTTCATACATTGGCTTTACACCATAATCATTCAATGTTGCCAAGAGGGCTTGCGATGCATAATTAAGGTCTTTCAGAGCATCAGGTCTATCCGCCACAGAAAGGATTATGTAGTGATGATTGGCGTAAACTCTGTCCAGCGTATTCCGCCATGTATTGGAAATTTGTTCAAGCAACGGATTATTAAAGTCTCCGCTATCTTCCTCCATCGTAATACGCTCGCGCAAGGTTATTACTCGGCAAACGATTTGCAAATCTGACATTCCATCTATCCAAGATTTTCGAGCTTCCATCATGGATAAATTCTTTTCATCCGTCACAAAGGACAAATCTACGCCTTCCACCCTAAAAACTCGCGCAAAAGAACCGTTATAGCAGCGGATGGTTATGCCGTCAGCCATTAATTTGTTAAAAGGCAAAAAATCGGAAACTCTTGATTCCCTTGGCTGAGGCAAGACAAGATGACCGAATTTCGTAGCCCAAAAACCGGCAAAAGACGCTGCCGATATAAATCCGATGACAGCAACAATTACTTCCATGCTGCTCAGCCCTTGAACAAAGGTGCTGAAAAAATCAAAATCAGGGTTCAAATTTGGCGCCTTTCTCTACATATAAATTGGTGGTAACCATACGTGTTTGCCCGAATGCCTGAATCATCGTTGACAGATGAGGCTCCTTCGTTCCCGCCAACACAATTGCTCCATGTACCAGAACGATACTAAAAACAAAAAGCAACGGGTTTACATCGCCTATTCCGATAAACATGAACATGATGGGGAATTGTATACCGATATTAAGAAGCGTCGGCAAAAACGGCCCCCACAAAATTTTTGGAGGGTTTGCAACGGCTTTTAGAATCATTTCTCTCATATTGACCTTGCTTTCCGACTACTTTTGTTTCTATTCCTCTTTTTTTAGTTTAGGGCAGAAGATTTATTTATGCAAGATAAAGCATTGTTTATTCACTTTATAACACATTTTGCTCTTTATAAAAAAAAGAGTACACCTTGATTTTAGTGTACTCTTTTGTGGTTAAGGAGTGGTTAAATTTTATATCATATCATTAACTTTTGTTTCCTTCTTTTACAACTGTTATTTTTCCATTACTATCAATAGAAAGTACATTACCAGTTTCAGGATCCGTATAAGTTCCATCTGAATTTTTTGGCAGATTGGATGCGACATAATCCGCCGCTTCTTTGTTATGATCAACAATAGGACTTATTGTTATATTATTTTCAGGTCGCCATCCTGCTGGAGCCTCTGCATTATTTGTCTGATTTGATGGATTTTTTTCTGTGGGTTCGACTGCTTTCGGTTGAGATGTTTTACCCATGTTCGTATTTGCCGTATTTGTCGGCGGAGTTTGAGTGGTAGGTTTATTTCGGCTCATTCCCGCATTAAAGCTGTTGTCCCACTGTTTGCCCTGAGAATAAGAGGCGTTGTTTTGACGAATCTCCTCCTTTCTCTTAGCTTCTGCGGCGGCTTTTTCTGCGGCTGCCTTTTCTGCATTAGCGGCATCAATTTTGGCTTGTTTTGCATCATCAACAGCACCTATGCCTTCTCCCGCGGCTGTTGCTAATCCGAAGATGGCACCCAATGTATCTCCCGTAGCCGTACCAATACCACCACCTATTGTTGCACCCTGTTGAGCCGCATTGGAAGCCGTTGTTGTTATGTTTGTAACCGTATTGCCAGTCTTGACAACTTGATTGATTTTATCAAGAGCTTTTTGTCCTTGGTTGTTGGCAAAATCTGTTACTTTATTGCTGTCAACCGCAGCTTTGCGTTGCTCAAGCTCTGCTTTGGCCCATTCTTGCTCTTGCGGTGTTAAGTTTCCGGCAGCAAGTTTCTTTTCCAACTCATTAATACGTGTTTGGTTCTCTTGGTCAAACGCAAGCTCTGCTCCAGACTTACCGGCGTTTTGGACATCCGTTGCGATGGATGAAGCATTGCTGACAACCGCACTAGCTCCGGTTTGAACCGTATTAAAGATGGTATTTGAAGCTGTTGCAACCTCACCTAAAGTATCTAACACACCTGTTAGACCACCTTCAGAGTTTTTGATTGCCGTACCAATCTTCTTTGCTTGTTCAACTGTCGTTTCAACCGTATTTTTTACCGTTTTATACGTATTATAGGCTGTTTTGGCCGCATTGATACCTTTTTTAACGGTGTTCTTCAAATCGCTCCAAGACCATTTACTGTCTTTAGCACTTGTATCAACATTGACATCAGGGCAGACATCTCCTTTACTGGTGTCGCAATTCTCCGCGGCATCAATATCTGAACCATCTATGTTAGTGAAACCAGCCGGCAAATAGTTACCGTATGTAATCTGCTGTCCGTTATCATATGTAAAATAGCTGATAAAAGGCGTCATCATTGACAGGATAAACAAGGCAATGCACAAGTTAGCCAAATGTTTCCAGCTTATTTTATTGAAAATTGCGGCAAATGCAAAGGCTATCAAACCAAATCCAGCCAAGGTATAGACGATGACACGAACATCAGCCAGGGTTGTCATTGCTTTGCATGCTATGTATTTGAAAATATTATCCTTTGCCTCATAGCAACGCTGCTGCGATACAGGATTACCATTTTCATCTAATTCATCAAAAGTGCCTATATCACCTGTTTGGGTATTACCATTTTCATCTGTGTAGACTTCTCTATATTCACATTTACAAGTTTCGGCATTTTCTGCTGTTAAGGTACAGCTTTCACCCGTTGTGGAATCCGTACAATTATATGCTTGGATTTCAGCCTCCATCGGAGCTTCTTCCTCTACCGTATCCGGAAATTCAATTTTGCATTCACAACCGTCTGAGCCTCTGCTGCAGCTTTCTCCTGCTGCGTTTTTACAAACCATAACACCGACAGGTCCATCTTTAGCCTCTTCCAGCATTTTTTGTCTTTGCTCTGTCGTTCCGTCTATATCTTCACGCGCTTTTGTTGCCGCTTTTGCATTAGCTTGCGCTGCCGCTACTTTTGCTTGCGCCGTTTGAAGTGCATTAACATCACATTCCTCTGGATTTTTTTCACATTTTTCCAGCATTTTATTATAATCTTTTTGCGCATCTTTTAAGTCTTTTTTTGCAGTTTTTTCTACTTTTTTCGCTGCTTTTTCTGCTGCTTTTTGGGCTTTTTGCGCAGCCTTTGTCACTTCTTTATCCGCTTTTTCTGCAGCTTCAGCTTGTTTCTCTGCCTCTTTTACTTTATTCTCATATTCTTGTATTGATTTGTTAGCCTCAATCATTTGATCTCTGGCTTCCTGCGCTCCTTGGGTGTCTCCTCTGGCAAGAGCATCTGACATCGCCTTTTGAGCTGCTTTTTTTGCACTTTCTGCACCACTTAAAGCATCTTGTGCATCTTGAACCGCCATCTGGGCTGCTTTTGCGGCTTGTCCTGTTCCTCCGGCTCTTGCGCCCACAGATTCAGTTGCTTCTTTTGCTTTTTCTGCAGCTTTTTCTATTTTTTCCCGCGCCTCTTCTTGCGCCTTTTCATTAGATTTTGCATTTTTTTCGGCCAAAGCTTTTTGTTGCTCACAAATCTGGAGTTGATACCCTTCTTTGCCTGAGCAATCGATTAAAACTTCTGCTCTAGCTCCGTGCGAGAAAGAGACCAATGCTGAAAACACAAAGGCCGTCAAAAATATTTTTGATATATTTTTAATGTTCAACATGGCATCCTCCTCAATCGTCCGTTCGCTTCTTTGCTTTGCCTTAAAATTAGTTCGCCTTAATTAAAGTATCTTGGATTTGTTCTGATGTAATGGCGTTGCTGTCAACCATATAATTGATTATGGCTGCAGTTGTCGCAATTACGACCAAACCGATAATAATTGCGCTTAACCATTTCCAGTTAAGATTTCCAAAGAAGCCGCCGATGGCTACGGCAACAATACCAAAACCCGATACGGCAAAAATGATTTCTCGCATACCGGTAAATATCTCTATACCGGAATTTGTTAATGTTTCAAATAATGCATATGAGTTCGTTGCAAATAAAACTGAAGAAACCACGAACATCAATACCGAAAGAAACAGGAATTTCTTTAATTTTACGCACAACATCTCACTCACCACCTTTTTATTTTTATGAACAAAAGGGAGGCTTTGCGGTTTATTTTTGCTAAAATTTACCATTGTTGCCTCCCTATGTTCATCTTATTATTGTTTCGTTAAGCTATAAGACTAAATGTCACCGAAGGTTGTTTCAAGTCCGGCTTCACGAGAACCTGTAGCGTATTCTACGATAGAACCAGCTGCAGCCAAGATGGCCAAACCAACAGCCAAAGATGCAAACCACGGCCATTTTACTTTACCGAAAATAGCTTGGAATGCCAAACCGACCAAACCGAAACCACCAACGATAAAGATAATGGTCTTAACGGATGAGAACACACTCTTAGCTTTGGTCTGGGCTGTTTCCATCAAGGTGTTACCATCTGCAAGGGCGTTGCCGCTCATTGCCATAACAAGCACCAGGGCCAGACAGCTGAGGGTCCAAAAATTTTTCTTTAAAAATCGCATAATCTTTCTCCTTAATTAATTTAGCAAAACTTCTTATACTCTTTTAGAATAGCTAATTTTTAAACTTTTTTCCAGCATTAATCATCTGCACCCAAAAGAGATAACCACTTGTTTTGGCTTGGAAAATTTTCCTGTAACAAAAAATTCACAGTTACAAAATTAACCAAACATCATTTTTTTACACCTCTAATGGTAAATATTCCGCTAATGAATTTTATTTTCATTTTATAAATATTTTACATCTCTCAGGCGTTGTCTTTGCTTTTTGAAATATAAAAGAATCCACAAAATTTGTGCATAAATCTATATCTGCTTGCCAAGAGTCGCATATTGAATTATCTAGTTTTTAGAGGGGTTTGTATTTTATGAAAAAAACGGCTTTTAAAACTTTTGTTTGCAGCTTTGTTTTTTCTCTGTTTATTTTATTTACAATAAACGGATTGTTTTTGCATACCCCTGAAATCCCCTCGCAAGATATTAAAATTCCAAGTAAAAACATATCATTATTTTTTACCGGAGCCGCAGATAATGCGCGTGCCGCACATATTCGTCCGATTAAAAAAATTGCTTTAAGCATTCCGCAAAAGGAGAAAAAGGCAACAATTGAGACCGTTTATGCGCCGGCTTCGCAGCCAACCCCCTCACCTGCAGCACCGCAAGTTGACACACATCAAAAAGAGCCCATTCAAGACAACGTGCCTATTTTTGATGAAATTCCTTTGGAAATTGCTCAGGAAGATGTTTTGCCGCAAAAAACCGAATTGGTTTCTGCGGATTTTGAGCGTATAATGAATACACCTCCTTCTGTTTATGAAGCTACGGAAAATTCTTCCCAGAATATCATTCCCCTGACAAAAGCAGATGAAGATGTTTCCGAAGTTAATACTTCTTCCGTTTCCGAGATTGCTCCGAAGCAGACACCTGCGGCCAAAGAAGATGCTAAAACAGAACATTTGCCGCAGCCGCTTATTGTTGCTTCAACAGAAAATTCCGAACCCCTGCAGCTCGCTTCTCGCGAAACAACGCTTGAAGCCAAGCAAGATACACCTCAAAACAATACAGAAACTCCAAAACAAAAAGATATTGAACAGCAACTGTTAATTCCGCTTCAAAAAGACCATAATATGCCGGACACACCGACTTTTGCAGTAGCAAAAGCAGCCGAACCGAATCAGATTGCCATGGTCAACAACAGCGCCCCGCTGAACAGTTTGCTTACTTCTGAAGAAAAAGCCCCGAATAAAGCTGAAACAAATAACAGTTCTCCAAAAGAATGGAAAGAGATGTCTGAAATTTCGGGTAGTGATAGCCCATGGGTCGCCGCAAAAGGAACAAAATTTCCTAAAAACAATAAAATATTAGAATCAGAATACTATAAAGACGCGGATAAAGTCACACTTGAGGCTAAAGGAAATTCCTCTTCTGCCGGCGATGAAGTTAAGGTTGCCGCAGAAATGGTTCAAAATATTTTGATTCCTATACCTGAGGATATTTTGAAGGAAGACAATTTGGTGCCTCAACTTGAATCTTCTGCTAAAGGCTCCAAAGAAAAAGAGGAAGAAGAAAAAGCAAAGCACGAAAAAATCGCGAAAGACGCTTCTTCACCTCAAAAAAACAGCGATAAAGCCGACGAGCAAAAAAACAAAGAAAGCAAAGGAGGGCTCCTTAAAAGCATCACCTCTCTGTTTTCAAGCACAACTTCTCAGTCGGAAAACTCTGATGACAAGGAAGAGCAAGCGTCTGTTGAGGAGCACAGCAACAGCTTTGTTGATAGAATAACAGGAAGGATAAGAAAATCCAGCAACAAGCCGACAAAAATTTTGCCGGCAGAGATGCGTTTAGCATTTCAGCCAAACAGAGCCGAAATATCCGGCACAACCTTGAAGTGGATTCACGCCTTTGCCAATAAAGTCAACTCGGACCGTTCCGTTATCTTAGAAATACGAATTGACGGTACAAGTTCTTATGCCTTGCAGCAAAAAAGATTAAATTTGTTACATAATATATTAACCAATAAGGGTGTAGATTATCGTAAAATCAACACGGTATTTACAACCAGAGAACCAAACTCGTTTATTATAAGGACAGTACGGATTAACAGTAATATAGACAGGAACCCAAAAGAAAATAGCGATCAAGCCGCCTATTATCAGGCATGGTAATAAGTTTTGAAGCGCTTGATTATTTATTTTCCAATATGTATGATAGGTAAAAAAATATGAAAAAATGTAGTTTAGGAAACCTCGGAATGGACAAGACAAAAATTTTAGCAGCTTGTTTCTTTGGTATATTTTTTGTTTCCGGATGCCGCGGGACTATTTTGGAGCCTGCTCCGGATAATTTTGTTTGCACAGATCCGAACAGCTGTGCCGGAAATACTTATCAGACATCAGAATTTCAGAGTATTGACCCCAATGCGAATGGAAATGATTTCGTAAATTATACGGAAGTTGCGGCTGACTATAGAGAATACGGAGAAAGAACCCCCAGAGATCAGGATATTACTCAGGCCGCAGCAGGCAATAATCTGTCTGCCTCTATTCCGCCCAGCATCGAAGATGAGGTTGTCGCTTACGAAGAAGAGATAACCGTTACGGAAGACAATGGGCAGAATGATGAGGCCGGAATGGCTGCGGGAGAGGATCCTGTCGAAGATTGGCTCGCAGAAGAAGGAAAAACTCTTAAAGCACTGCTTACGGAGTGGAGCGAAAGAGCCGGTTGGCGCTTAATCTGGAACTCAAACCGTAACTATACATTGACTGCCGGAGCTATGTTCCGCGGACGTTTTGCCGACGTCAGCTCTGCTTTAATCAGGGCTTTTGCTCGTGCGCGTCCCGCTCCGATAGCTACATTTTATAAAGGTAACCGCGTCTTAGTTGTTGAGACCATGGAGGATGAGAATGCGTATTAGTAATTTACAAAAGTTCGGATTGGGATTAGTTGCCGTTATTTTTGCGGCATCTTGCTCTCTTTCCACCAGCATGGATGCAACAATTGAACGTGAGGTTGAGGCAACAACAGACCTTAAAGAAAAGGCTAAGATCCCCGAGACGCCGGCTCCGATAGATGTTATCCGTGTTAAAAATGATATTTGGCTCGGTGACACCAGCGAGATTGAGTATGAGGGAGAGCCCGTTCCCAGTTATCTGGAAGCCAAGGACGGTATTACTTTGATTTCAAACAGACCTATTACTTTGTATGAAATCGGAGATATGATTAATAAAATCACCTCTCTTAAGGTTCGTTATGCGCCTCAATTGGAAGCTGATGTCTTGAAAAACGGTGCCCAGAACAAACCTAACCCGAATACTATCGGCGCGGACTGGACAGAACCTTCCAAAATGTTGGTTTCTTACAGAGGACCCTTGAGCGGTTTGCTTGATGAGGTTTCGTCTCGTTTTGGAATTTGGTGGAAATATGAGAAGCAAGAAATCTATTTCTATAAGTACCAAACCAGAACCTTTGTTCTTTATAGCTTACCGACCAAACCCAGTCTTTCGGTTAATGTCGGCGGTTCGTCTACAGATTCAGGCGGCGGCGGAAGCTCCTCTTTGTCTCTCTCCAGCACTGCTGAAATTGAGCTCTGGGGCAATATTGAAAAATCAATCAAATCTATGATTGATAAGGGTGCGTTGTTGACAATGGATCCTGCAAACGGAACGATATCAATTACCGCAACGCCAAATGATATTAAGAAAGTAGCTAAGTTTATAAATGAGCAAAACGCCAGACTTTCTCGTCAAGTTGCAATCAGTGTTAAAGTTTTGCAAGTTAATATTGACGATAGCGATCAATATGGTTTGAACTTGAGCGCTGCATTCAATGATGGAAAAACCGAACTCGGTTTAACCAGTGTTCCCGGATTAGGCAGCGATATTACAGATAACCTTACAATGACGGTTTTGCCCGGAAACTGGACGGTTAAAGGCGCTATTCAAGCCTTGTCAAGTCAGGGTACAACAAACCTGATTACGTCAGGTACAGTTACAACGCTTAACAACAAGCCCGCACCTATTCAGGTTATTAAGAAGCAGAATTATGTTTCTGAAATCACCAAGACGAACAGTGGCGGAGACGCAAGCTATTACGATATTTCTACCGAAACGGAAGAAATCGAAACAGGTTTTACGTTGGATGTTTTACCCAGAATTTTGGAACATGGTCGTTTGATGTTGATGTTTAACTTAACATTATCCGACTTGATCCAGATGGAAAGAGTTGATTTGGGCGGCGGAGATGAAAACGGACAAGGTGGTCAGTATATTCAAAACCCAATTATTGAATCTCGCGGCTTTACGCAAGAAGTTGCTTTGAAATCAGGCGAGACTTTGGTGCTGACAGGTTATGAACGTGTTGAAAACGAAGCAACAAAGACAGGTGTCGGTTCTGCAACGAACTCCTTGTTCGGAGGAACGGCCGTAGCTACCAAAACAAGAAGTATTTTGGTTATTATGTTAACTCCTGTTGTTTTGGAATCGCCATTGACCCCCGAATCCAGAATGAGCAATTAACCTCGGAAGGATAAAAACAGTGCTGGAAGATGCAAAGTTATTGGATGATGATTACGACGACGGTAGGCGTACTTGGGGTACGAGTATCGAATTAGACGGCGTAACTTATGCAACCAGCTTGTTCTGGCAGCCTTTACAGAACAAAGATGATCCTTTTACTGAAGTAGGAGAGGCATCTGAAGGCGTAATGGAAGGTGCGGATCTTTTCTGCATTAAGCAGGGAAAGGCTCCACAATTTGGTATTTGCGCCTCTAAAGAAGGTTACAAAAGCGGAGAAAATGTCGCCGCCGTTACATTAGCAACGGCAATGGCCGACAGATCCTCTTTTGTTGCTGTTTTTAAAGTGGATAACGGCTGGTGGTATACTTGTATCCGTAACGACATTATTTTGTCAGACGGTGATATGCTCTTTTTAAATGAGCAAGAAGCCAAAAACCAATTTTTATCAATGTTGGCAGTTCCGGATTGGGGACGTAAAATAGCACCGCCGGAATGGGGCATTGAAGAAACAGAATATCCGGATTTGCATAAACTTATGTCGCAAGGCATGCGCGCTAAACTGCAAAAGATTAAAGCGTTACGCGGCACAAAGTTAATGCTGGTTATTGCAATATCTGCCATTGTCGGATTGTGGTTGCTTTCCAGCATTATTAACGGAATATTTTTGGCTCCGCCTAAACGTCCGATTATAGCACCTGTTGCGCCGAAAGTCGTAAAACCGGTGGAGAAAATTCCTGAAGTTAAGCCTTGGGAAAAGCTTTCAGATCCGGAACAAGTGATGACTTATTGTTATAAAGCAATACAGGATGTTGTTACAATTATGCCGCCAGGATGGGTTATCGGCAACATTTCGTGTTCTTCCGGTGGTCTGACAACTTCTTGGAGCCGACAGGTCGGTCGAATTTCTTGGATTGAAAAGGCATTAGACATGTCCGGAATAACATTTTCCGGAAGGTCGATTTCTGATGACGGTAATAATTTGATTGTATCTGTTCCTTTGCCCAAAATCAGACAAATCTCGTCTCCGCCGCTAAAAAACGACATAGACATGAAGAATACGCTTAATAACTTATTCCAATCTATCGGACAAAGCGTTTCTTTAGCAAGTTTTGCTTATACCTCACCGGAGCAAAATGTGTACAGATCCGTTCAATTTAAATTTACATCGATACATAATCCTTCTGTATGGAATGATTTATTAATAAAATTTTCAGGACTTGATATTACTATGATTAGATACAATACCAGTGCTAAAACTTGGGAATATGAGGGAGCAATCTATGTTTTGTAATTTGAAAAAGCTTTTAGGTTTGACTTTGTGCTTTTCTGTTATCGCTATAATGCCGGTTCAGAACTTGCAAGCGCAAAACGTTACTTTAGAACCTGACAATATGCCACAGCTCTCTAATGATGAACAAGGGGCCAGTTTTCTTGGCGTTGAAGGGAGTATTCCTGATGAGCTCTCTTTGCCTAATGAGCTCCCTGCGCCTATGCCATTGTCTACCAACAATGAAGCTCCTGCTGATAATGCCGGCGCCAATGCACTTCCTGAAAATAATCCGGCAGCATTGGATTTAGATACTCCGATGCCGGTACAAGATAGTTTGCCGGAACGTGCTACTATTGAGATTTTGCAAGAGCCGACTGATGCGGATGCACCCTTGGCCGGTCCGAATGCGAACATGCCGTTGACAGGTCCGAACGCAAATGCTCCGACATCAGGTCCTAACGCAAATATGCCTTTAACGGGTCCGAATGCCAATATGCCGTTAACCGGTCCGAATGCTAATATGCCTTTGACCGGACCTAATGCTCTTGCCGGCGATGCTGCTGCTTTGCCTGAAACAACAGTGAAGCTGAATACACCTGACGTTGAAAATCTGGGTGAAGGCTTATTGGAAAAAATCGACAATAAGTTATTTGCTCAAATGTCTGATTTGGAAAAACAAACCGCTTTATTAACTTTGGAGTTGCGTCGCGAAAAAATTAAAAACGAGATTGCCGCAATTAAAGCTCAAAGACAGAAAGCCATTGAAGAAGAAGAAGCTAAAAAAGAAGAAAAAGAGCGGAAAAGAATAGAATGGGAAAAAGAACAAGAAGCAAAACTCTTACGCGAAAGAGCTGCTGTTATTGAAGCAAAGACAAAGCTTGAGAAGCTCAGACAGGAAAAAGTTCTTAAAGCCTACAAAGAATCCATGCTCAAAGAAAAACAAGAATGGATTAAAAATAATGCTAAACTCTATGAGCAGATTAAAAGTGTTGAGCGCGATAGAAGAATCTTGATAGATGGTATGAAAAACAAGATGACGCACATTGCTTCGCTTGCATCTAAAGCTCAGAAAGATGCCGTTACAGCAAAAGAAAACTACCAGAGAGAAGTTAAGAATCTGCAGACACAAATCTCTATTCTGAAGTCTCGTTTGGAAGCGGTTATTGCTGAACAGAAAGCAGAGAAAAATAATCCTTTCGCTCAAGCAGAGGTTACTGTTGCCGAAGCAGAGGAAGAGTTGCCTAAGCTTGTTGAAGAATACGCCATTATGGAAGTTCGTGGACAAGGCGATGAGTTAACTGCAAAGTTAATAAATAAGAACGGCGACACATTTATGGTTCGTGAAGGCACCGTACTTCAGACCGGACATCGTATTGATGAAATCACCAAGACACATGTTCGGGCTGATATTAACGGAATGAAGGATTATCTTTACTTTGCAGCCGGCGGTATTTTAGATAAAGAACCTGTTCAGTCTAATATCACAGGAAAGAAGAAATCATCGACGACGTCTAATAGGTCTTCATCTTCTAATTTGAAAAATACGACTATGGTTAACAAAGGCGTACCTAGTTTGGGAAACAGCATGTTTGTTAGATAGGCGATATCATGGTTGATGAGCCCCAAAATGAAGAAAATACGACCGAGCTGTCTGATGCACCTGTCCTTCAGAGGAACACGAATCTTGCTGTAGATGATGCCATTGATGAAAAGCCGGTTAGTATACTTGATCAGCTTTTTGGAAACGGTAACAGACTTTTGACTTTACCGGGGACGTCATTAGTTATCAACGACGATACCCGGCGCTTGTTGGCTTTGTTTTCAGACGGAACTTTTCTGGTTTCTGAATCTCATAAGTTTGACGGACGCGTTTTAAGCTTTGAAGTATTGGCGCGCAAAAAGAAGCTTAGTATTGGTAAGCCCCGGTATGTTTCTCAAAACGAATTAAATGCAATTTACGCGTTCGGAGAACGAAATCAGCCTATTTCAGCGAATGATGAAGACCTTAATCAGCTGCAGATGCAGAAGGACTTCGTGAACGTTGTTGCGCGAGCGGCTTCTCAAAAGGTGTCTGATATTCATATTGTGGTTTCAGATAGTACGCAAATTATGTTTCGCGTAAATGGTATGATGCAAACCGAAATGGAATACAACAAGGAGTGGGGAGAATCCTTTGTACGTGCTGCATTTGCTTCCGCAGATATTTCTGATGCGAACTATGCTCAAAATGAATTTCAAGGCGCACAAAAGTTAGGTTCCACACCTTTGCGTGGTTCAAAAGGTAAGTTAATGTTACCGCACAACGTGCTAGCTATTCGTTTGCAATTTAACCCTATTGCTTTCGGTACGCAATATCTTGTTATGCGTTTATTGTATGCGGATGATAATCCAGATGGTTCCGGAGATTTGGCCGCTTTAGGTTTCGGTGAGTATGAGGAAAACCTGTTCTACCGTCTTAGAGCTGTGCCTATCGGTCTGAATATTATTGCGGGTCCGACAGGTTCAGGAAAAAGTACGACCTTGCAACGCAACATGATTAAGCTTTTGCAAGAAAAAAATTATGAAATTAACTTGATTACGGTGGAAGATCCGCCTGAGTACCCTATTCCCGGCGCAAGACAGATGCCGGTTACAAACGCTAATGACGAAGAAGAAAAAGACGAACAGTTTAATAAAGCATTATCTGCGGCGCTTCGTTCCGACCCAGACGTTATCATGGTGGGTGAGATTCGTGCTTTGGCGGCGGCAGAGCTGACTTTTAAGGGCGCACTTTCCGGACACGGCGTGTGGTCGACGTTGCACGCGAACTCTGCACCGGCAATTATTACACGTTTCAGAGATATGGGGGTTCAGCCTTATATGTTGGCGGACCCTGAACTTATGAAAGGTTTGATTTCTCAACGTTTGTTCAGAAAGCTTTGTCCTCATTGTCGTGTTTCCGTTAAAGAGCGTCTGAATATGCCTCAAGTGCAACGGCTTAAGGTTGCTTTAGGCGACTTTGGAATTGAAAACACGTATATGCGTGGTCCGGGGTGCAAATTCTGCGACGGTAGAGGGATTAAAGGACGTATGTGCGTACCGGAGATTATTTTACCTGATGCGATGTTCCTTGAACTTATGATTAATGGTGAAACAAGAAAAGCCATTGATTATTGGACCAGTGATTTGAACGGGCGTCCGTTAAAAGATGCCGCGACCGAGCGTATGCTTAAAGGATATATTGATTTAGACGAAGTTGAGCGTTGGTGCGGCTTGCTTGACCAACGACCGGTTTACTAAGGAGTAAAATTATGGCTCAGGAAGAAAGACGGAGCAAATCGGGTTCTATGGCTAAAGCCATGAAGCAGTTGAACGCCATTGAAGTCTATTATGCCCGTATGATATGTAATTTTTCAAACCAAACTCGTTTGAAAATATATCGTAAAATTGCCTCGCTGATGAGAAACCGTTTCTCCTTAATGAATGCTTTGGACATGTTACATGATGGCGCCTCTAATGGCGGTAAGAATCCTGATGAGCCTATGGCTATCGCTATTGCAAGTTGGGCAAAGGCATTGCAAAACGGTTTACCATTTTCTGATGCTCTTAAAGGTTGGGCTCCTGACCGCGAAAGATTGATGCTTTCCGTTGGTGACGTTTCTGACTTGGAAGGCGCCTTGATGAACCTAATTCGTGTTACGGAAGGTTCTACCAAGATGATTCGACCAATTATCGGAGCTATCGCTTATCCGTCATTTTTGTTTATGATGGCTATTTTGATTATTTATGGTATTGGTGTTTACATGGTGCCGCCAATGATTGATGCCGCGCCGACGGTTCGGTGGCGGGGTATGGCTCTGACCTTGGTTAACCTTTCTGATTGGATTAGTAACTATTGGGCTGTTGCTTTTGCGTCTTTGCCGGCTGTTATGGCTTTGATTTATTTTACGATTGGTATTTGGACCGGCAAAATCAGAGCTATTGTGGATCACATGCCGCCATGGTCTTTGTATAAAGTTTTTACGGGTATTAGCTGGCTTTTGGCATTATCTGCTTTGGTAAAAGGCGGTACTCCGGTTTCTACCGCGTTGCGTGCTTTACGCAGAGATTCCAGCAGCTATTTGAAAGAGCGTATTGATAAAACCCTAGTCTTTATCAACAACGGTGATAACTTAGGTCAGGCTTTAAGCAAAACAGGTCTTGACTTTCCTGATAAGGAAATCATTAGCGACTTAAAAATTTATTCGGAATTGGATAATTTCGAGGAGGCTCTGGAGGCTCTGGCTAATGATTGGCTTGAAGAATCCGTTTATCTGATTGAGCAAAAAGCATCTATCTTAAACATGGTTGCTTTGCTTTCAGTCGGCGGTGTTATCGCTTGGGCTGTTATGGGTGTGTTCCAAATGCAAGACCAGATTACAAGTTCTATGGGTATCGGAGGATAAAAGCAAAATGATCAAATTATTAAAGATAAGAGATTTTATTTTGCATTATCGCAAAACTTTTTTCCTTGGCTTGTTATTGGTTATTGTTTGCGTATATTGTTTTATGGTTAAATCAAGCAAACAAGTTGTCCTTGCTCAAAATGATATGATTGTTCTAGCTGAGAATATTCGGAAGCATTACAAAAAAAGACCCGATTATTGGGGGCTTTCAACACAAAGCGCCTTAGATGGCAATATTGTTCCGAAAACAATGGTTAACGGAGATAAAATTGTATCACCAATTGCAAAAGAAGTATTTATCGGCGGAGATGATGTCGGTAGCATGATTATGCCCGGAACCAGAAGTTTCTATATCGTTTATAAAGATGTCTCAAAAAAAGACTGTATAGATATGGTAACTTACCAAATGAGTGAACAAAATAAGCTGGGGCTGCTTTCTATAGACATTAAAAATAAAAACAACGAATTTACATTCCAGTGGGGCGGGAAATATTCTTTGCCTATAGATAAAAAAACAGCAACAACCGCTTGCCAAGCCAAGAATACGATTTTATGGAATTTTGAATAAATTTGTAATTTATTAACTAATCCGTGTTAGGTTGTATGTAAAAGAATTTTAAATATCAAGGAAAGTCTGATGAAGAATATTTATAAAAATGAACAGAATGGCCGTTCAATGGTTGAAATGCTCGGTGTGCTTGCGATTATCGGCGTTTTGTCGGTTGGTGGTATTGCAGGTTATTCTAAGGCCATGACTAAGTTTAAGATTAATAAAAGTATGGATCAGGTTTCCATGTTGGTGGCAAATATTCGTACATTATATTCAGGACAGAGAAACTATTCAGGCTTGAGCAACAAAAATGCCATCAGTTTCGGTATTATTCCGGGTGAAATGGATGGCGGCGGCTCTGTTATTACAAACGCGTTCGCCGGTAAAGTTACAATTGCCACAGCAGCCGTTAATGGAAATAATGACGCTGCATTCACAATTAAGTATGAAGGTTTAGGTCAGGAGGCTTGCGTTACAATGGCAACTTCCGACTGGGGTTCCGGTTCATCTTCAGGTTTGGTTGATATGACTGTATCCGCAACAGCAACCGGAGGGGCAACTTATTCCGGCACGAGCCTTCCCGTCTCTTTGGTCAATGCCGCGACCAACTGTAATTGCGCTACCGCTGTTTGCTCAATTCAGTGGAAATATTTGTAAAAATATTCTTATAAAAAAAAGAACTCCCTTTTGTGGGAGTTTTTTTAGAAAAAATTATTTACAACAAACAAAAGTCGTATATAACTTTTGGCATACACAAAATTATTTATGACTAAAGACAGGATTGTTTGTTAAGATTTTCTTAGGTATATTAGAGTTATAAAGATGGTAGTGTGTTATGAGGAGAAGAGCAATGAAGAATATTTATAAAAATGAGCAGAGTGGCCGTTCAATGGTTGAAATGCTCGGTGTGCTTGCGATTATCGGCGTTTTGTCAGTTGGTGGTATTGCCGGTTATTCTAAGGCTATGACTAAATTTAAGATTAATAAAAGTATGGATCAGATTTCCATGTTGGTGGCAAATATCCGTACATTATATTCAGGACAGAGAAACTATTCAGGCTTGAGCAACAAAAATGCCATCAGTTTCGGTATTATTCCGGGTGAAATGGATGGCGGCGGTTCTGTTATTACAAACGCGTTCGCCGGTAAAGTTACAATTGCCACAGCAGCCGTTAATGAAAATAAAGACGCTGCATTCACAATTAAGTATGAAGGATTGGGTCGTGAGGCTTGTGTTACGATGGCAACTTCTGACTGGGGTTCCGGTTCATCTTCAGGTTTGGTTGATATGAAGGTATCTCCGACTGCGGCAGATGGTAAGACTTATAGTGGTACAAACTTACCTGTTGCGTTAACAGAAGCTGCAACGCAGTGTGCTTGTGATACTGCAGTATGTTCTATTACTTGGACGTATTTGTAGTACATAATTGCTCTTCTTGGGTCTCCGTATGTCCTTATTGCGGAGACCCTTCTATTAAGTGTTGTTCTGAGGACTGACTGCGATGACAAACTTATTTCCTAATCAGTTCGGGCGCTCTATGGTGGAGATGATTGGTGTTTTAGCAATTATCGGGGTTTTGTCTATTGCAGGAATAGCCGGTTATTCTAAGGCTATGATTAAGTTTAAGGTTAATAAAAGCCTTGATCAAATTTCTATGTTAGTTGCTTCTATTCAAACAATTTATTCAGGTCAGCGTAATTATTCCGGACTGACAATGAAACAGGCAATTTCTTATGGTATTGTTTCCCCCGATATGAAAGCATCGGATTCTTCCGCAACGAACGTCTTTGCCGGCAGCGTCCTCATCAATGAGGCCAGATACAGAGATGAAGATAGCAAAGCCTTCCAAATCGTATATAACGGCTTGGGACAAGAGGCCTGTGTTACAATGGCTACCTCGAACTGGGGAAACGGTTCTTCCGCAGGGCTTGTCGGCATGAGGGTTTCAGACAAAGAAATGACCTTAGCCGAAATGGATGAAAATACTTACACCGGAAAAAAACTACCTATTACCATATCTGAAGCCGTTACAAAATGTACTTGTCGTGAAGCCGCGACTTGTGCCATAGGCTGGTATTTTCAATAAACAATCCTTTGTTTTTATTCTTTCTTAAGATATATTATGTTAAGGTTATAAAAAAATAATGATAACCTTACGAGGATAATATGGCTAAACTTAATGAAATATTTTTTTCTGATATCTACGTTACTCCGGACAAAACATCTTTTATCAGTGACAACAGAACAGAAAATGGATTACAGATTATAAAACCCGACGATTTCGATATTTTTTATGACTTGCTTCAAAAGTCTTGGGACGGGCATAATCCCAGCTATTCTGTTCTTTATGAAAATACATTTTATCGTGTAGAACGCACAGTTTCTTTATATGGTATTCAATATTGTGCTCGTAAAATGCCTCAAAAGATTCCTCCTTTTGCATCTTTGGGTTTTAGTCATGAATTAACAACCTATCTGCTTTCTCTCAGCAATGCATCCGGTCTTATCCTTTGGTCTGGTCCGACCGGCGCAGGTAAAACGACCTCAATTTCAAGTCTTTTAAAAGAGTTTTTGACTATGGAAGGCGGCTTTGCTTATACAATCGAAGACCCGTCAGAAATGCCTTTGGACGGTGTTTATCATTCCATGGGCGGAAGTCTCGGTTTGTGTAAACAAACTTTGCCGCCTAACGGAAATTGGGGCGAAGGTCTTAAATCTGCATTACGTTCTAAACCACGTTATATTATGGTGGGCGAGATACGTACGCCTGACACAGCAAGTGAGGTTTTGCGTGCAGCTACTTCCGGACACCTTGTTCTCTCAACTATCCACGCTAACAATATTACCGATGCCATTAACTCTGTGGTTAAATATGCCGCGTCAACAAGTATGAGTGAAGAATTGGCTTACGACTTGTTCTCGCGCGGTATGCTTGGCGTATTGCACCAAACTTTGAACGGAATTGATCGTAAGTTGCCGTTAGTCAGCTACTTATTTGCGAATCCGGATACGACTAAAGGCGATCAGGTTCGCGGAATAATTAAGAGCGGTAAACTAAATCTTGCAACTTCAATTGAAACCCAGATGACCCGAATGGCCAGAGGCAAGAACATGTTCCCTGACTTATGATGCGGAGGGTTCTCTGTAATATTTTGAAACGCTGAATATCAGGCCGCGGATATGTTCCCCGGCCTGAGTGTCTTTTATACGCTCATAAGCCTTGGCTAGCTTTATAAAGTCCGAATCTTGCATGATATCATTTTTTATCGGGTTTTCTTGCTCTACCTGCTCAAGATTTTCTGACAAGATAATATTACGCGGGCTTTGTTTGCTTATCTCTTCATCCATACCCATAAAAAAGTAGTTGGCATCGACCCCAAGAATTTGCATTATATCCCATAATCGGCTTGCACCAATACGATTTAAGCCTCTTTCATATTTTTGAACTTGCTGAAAGGTTATGCCCATTTTCTTAGACAAAGCCTCTTGTGAAAGACCTAAAAGCCGACGGCGGATACGAATACGCTGACCAATATACACGTCAATAGGATTGGGCGCTCCGGTTTCCGTGCGTCCTCGTGACATTTTATACATATTCGGATTAGATTCTGCTGTGCGAACCATTGAACTATTCTCCCTCAAAAAAAATTGAGACCAAACGATAGCCGAAAGTCGGCAGCTAGCGTATCATAAAAAAGCAATTGTGTTTATGCTACTTTAAATCCCTTTTTTTGACAAGCAAAAAGCTTTCTCAATCCCACGGGAATACTATCCACGAATCCGGCATCTCTCTTGTAAAGACATCTACGTATGACTTGCCTTTACTTTTTGCGTAAACGGACACGAAACAAGCTTTAGGGAACATTTGGCGCAAAAGATTAAATGTGTTGCCCGTGTCGGAAAGGTCATCTATAACAAGGGTGCGTTCATCAACGATGCCAACCTCCGCCGGTTTTATTTCAAAACAATTTTGTTGCCGTTGTTTCTCTCCGTCATAAGTTGACATATTAACAACTTCCGTATCACGAATATTTAATTCATAAGCAACAATTCCTGCCGGTAAAAGCCCTCCGCGGCTTACCGCTATAATCTTATTATACTGCCCTTTTGCTTTAATTTTTGAGCAAAGTTCTTTGGTGTCTTTATGAAATTCATCCCATGTTATGTATAATTTCTCAGTCATAACCGCCTCTTAAATGTGTTCCGCTTTTATTTTATATATGTATTCGACAACTTTATCATCATCCCATTCCGCAGAACCACGCAATCGCCCGATTTCCTTACTGTCCTTATTGATGAGCACCGTGTTTGGCGAGGTAAAAATTCCGAAATCAGACGCCAGCTGTCCGTTTATGTCTGTATAAGCTTCTAAATCACCGGCGTGATATTTTTTCAACATCTTTTTCATTTCATCAACATTATTCCACTCCGTATCCGGAGATACGAGAATAACTTTGATGCCGTCATTTGCCACGATTTGCTGGTAGCGCCACAAGTTATCCAACTCTCGCAGGCAAGGCGCACAATAACGAGACCAAAAAACCACAAGTAAAAAGTTTCCTTCAAAATCCGTTAAATTAACCTTCTTACCAGTATATCCGTATATCGGGCGGGAAGGGATGTCTCGAGGTTCATCATATATATTTACGCCTCGCTCTTCTGCGGAAGCAATGCCGAAAGTTGACACAAGAATCAAAAAAGCAAACCAAAATTTTTTCATGCCGCCCCTATTAATAACTTGTTTTTTAATTTTGTATTTACTCGCTTTTAAGAGTATATAAATATAATGTTTATTAATACAAGGAAAAGGTTAATAAAAATGAAAAACGGTTTAAGAGTTTTGGCTTTCATTGCTCTTGTTTTCTGTATTGCTTCCTGCGGAAAAATGTCTGAGCCTTCCCCTATTGAGGGTAGCGGATATCCTCATACATATCCCCGCCGTTAATTTTTGTTGTTGGAGCATAATATGGTTGAGAACAATAATCTGACAAACGATATGATTCCATATGTGGAATTTGCTGACAACGCTAATGAACGCACGCCTTGCGTGTTGGTATTAGACTGTTCCGGGTCTATGCGTGGCGAGCCTATTAAGCAGCTCAATGCCGGACTTAAAGCTCTTGAAAAAGAGTTAAAAGAAGACATTGATGCCAGCTCTCGTGTGCAGCTTCTGATTATTAAAGCCTTTGGAAAAGATGAGGCCGTAATCGCATCAGATTGGATTGATGCAATGAATTTTGAGGCTCCGGAAATGGAAGCCGGCGGCTTGACGCCTCTCGGCAAAGCCATGGAATTAGCTCTGCAAAAAATTGAAGAGCAAAAATGTCTTTATGACAGTTGCGGAATTACATCCAAGCGTCCTTGGATTTTCTTAATCTCTGACGGTGAGCCAACAGATTATGATTGGGAAATTATTGCAGAAAAATGCCGTTATGCGCAAAAAAATAAAAAAGTCGTTGTCCATGCCGTTGGAACTCAAGGCGCGAATCTTGAAAAGCTGGCCAAGTTTTCTTTAATGTCGCCCAAACGCTTAACAGGTCTTAAGTTTACTGAGTTTTTCCTTTGGCTCAGCCGCAGTGTTTCCTGTATATCTAAAGCGGCTCCGAATATTCCTGACCAGTTGGAAGATACCGGAGACTGGGATGAAAATGAAAATTAATCAGAAAATACGCGCTCTGGCAACAAGTATCACAGGTCCTTTACACGAGGCAAGAAATATGCCTTGTCAGGATTGTTTTCGTTATACCAACAAAGGGAAGAATTTTGTTGCCGTGGTTTCTGACGGTGCCGGATCTGCAAAGTTTGGCAAAATCGGTGCCAGAATAATTTGTGAAACAATCGGCGATTTACTTGCAAATGCCAATTTTGCAAATATTCGCCACGCAATAATTAATGCCATTGAGGTTTCCCGCGGCAAATTATTACGCCATCGCTTCAATAAAACAAAAGACGAAGAAGGAATTAATGATTTTGCAGCAACCCTAGTCGGAACTGTTTGTTTGGGAAAAAAAGGCATCTTTTTTCATATCGGCGACGGAGCCGCTTTGGCCTTAGATGAACACAACCCCGAAAATTTTGTTGCTTCCCGCCCTGAAAACGGCTTTTTTTCCTGCGAGACATATTTTTATACAATGGATGATTGGAAAGAAAATTTACGTTTTACGGCTTTTGAAAATGCCGATGCCATTTTTTTGATGAGTGATGGAGTTACCAGTTTTGCTTTTTCCAAAGACTTCCGAAGAATCGAGAAAAAATTTATTTATCCCATACATGAATATTTGAGTAAAGAGACACAAAAAGCCCGAGCTATTCGTGCGTTGAACAACACCCTTAATACGCCGGACGCCAAAAGGCTTAATAATGATGACAAAACTTTATTTTGGGCGAAGCTATGACAGATACGGCGGAAGAACAAAATTCAATCTATAATGCGATTTATGCTGACGGACATTTTGAAAAAGTTCGTCTAGGGAAACTTATCCATAAAGGAGGAGCCGCCGGAAAAATTTATATGAATGCCGGAAATCCTAATAGTGTCGCTAAAATATTTCATAAAAAAAGCAAAAGCTCAACAAACAGAAAAAAACTTGAAGCAATGCTTCTTAACCGCCCGAATTTTCCGCCTGTGGTTAAAGACGGTATTGAATATGTGCAAATTGCTTGGCCCGATGCCCTCTTGGAAGATGAAAACGGATTTTGCGTCGGCTATTTGATGCCGCTGATTAATATGAGCGAAGCCGTTTCTTTAGACCACCTAATGCAAAAAGCCATACGCAAAAAACTCAAGCTTTCCGAAAAATATTCATACAGAATCTTTGCCGCTTACAATATTGCGTCGATGGTTGCAGCGCTTCATACTTGCGGGCACTATATCGTTGATCTCAAACCTTCAAATGTTTCCGTTTATAAGGATACAATGATGGTCGCCATGGTCGATTGCGACGGGTTTTCCATTAAAGGCGAATTGGGGAGATATCCGGCGGAATTTGTCAGCGAAGAATATATTTATCCTGAAGGAATGGATTTATCTTGCGAAGAGATGGGCGAAGAACAAGATAAGTTTGCCTTGGCCGTCATAATATTTAAGCTTCTAAACAATGGCATACATCCGTTTTCAGGCGTTCCTCGCAAAAATGAAGGTGAAATGCTTACTATTCAGAACCGTATAGAACAATATCATTACGCTTATGGCTTGTGGCCGGATACTTATCAAGCTCCCCACCCCTATTCTATCCATGAATATTTTGATAAAAAAACCTTGGAGATGTTTGAACGGGCTTTTGTTAAAGGAGGAGCCAGACCAACGGCAAAAGAGTGGCAAGAACACTTACATTATTTGATGCATAATATTAAGCCTTGCCGGAAAGATCCTAACCATGCTTATTTTACGGCTAAAGGTTGCGGCTTATGTGTTGCAGAAGAGCGTTTTAAGGAAACTCTTTTAGGAATAAAAAAACAACGCGAAACGCCCCAGATGGTTCGAGGAATGGAGATATCCTCTCTTTCTGTTGAAAATCTGCGCAAGAACAAAGAAGAGAAAAAAATCGAAGATGAACGTCTTCGCCATATTTCCTATGCCGCCATTGCGGTTTATATGGTCTTTTTTACTTTTTTGTTCAAAATTCTTTCACCCATTGAAACTTTAATTCGAGATGCCGGACTGGGGATTCAGGCAATTATTACAACATTTATAATGCTTGGAATAAACAAAGTTCTTCATGATGCAGAAAAGAAAATTACCTTATTTCAAAACAAGGCATTAACACAAATGCTACAAGTGTATGCTTTGATTTGTATGATTATTGCTTTGGTTACCATTGACCAAATTCCTCAGGGATTGTTAGAGTTGGCATATTGAACAAAATTGTAACAAAACTGCAACATTTTAGTGTAATTTAAAAAAATATATGCTATATATTGTCCTGATTAATGAATTTTATAAGGAAAAAGGCATTGAAACAATTAAATCCGATCATGATTTCAGGCAAAGAAGTTTTGCCTTTGATTGAGGGTGGAAAAGGCATTAACGGTAGTGATGGGCGCAGCTCCGGCTCTTGGGCCAAAGAGAACTGCGTCGGAACGTTTTCCGGTGTCAGCCCTGATTTTTATGACAGCAAAGGAAACGTGATTATTGAAACTTTCCATAAGAAAAACCGTGCCGAACGCCATGAGGAAATGATTGAATATGCCATCAGAGGCGGTGTTGCCCAAGCACAAGTTGCTCATGAGGTTTCTAACGGAAACGGACGTATTCATATGAATATGCTTTGGGAAATGGCTGATTCCGAAAGAATTTTGAGCGGTGTTTTAGAAAAAGCCAAGGGTTTAATCCATGGTGTTACATGCGGTGCCGGTCTTCCGTATCATTTGGGTGAATTAGCGTCTCGTTTCGGCGTCTACTATTATCCGATTGTTTCTTCCGCCCGCGCTTTTCAAGTTTTATGGAAACGGGCTTATTCCAACTTCAGAGAATTTTTAGGCGGTGTGGTCTATGAAGATCCGTGGCTGGCCGGCGGACATAATGGCTTGTCTAACGCCGAAGATCCGACAAAACCTCAGGCTCCCTATGAGCGTCTGGTTGAGTTGCGTCGTTTGTTGCGTTCTCTTGGTTTGGATAATATCCCAATCATTTTAGCCGGCGGCGTTTGGTCTTTGAAAGATTGGCAAGATTATATTGATAATCCCGATATCGGCAAAATTGCTTTCCAATTTGGCACTCGTCCGATGATTACAAAAGAGAGTCCGATTTCTGAGGCTTGGAAAAAAGTTATGCTTCAGGTCAAAAAGGGCGATGTTATTTTACAAAAATTCAGTCCGACAGGCTTCTTCTCCTCAGCCATCAAGAATACGTTCCTTGAAAAGCTGATTCAGCGCAAGCAAGGTGAGGTCGCTTTCTCTAAAGAGCAAACATCCGAGTTTTCTCATCCCTTGAGCATTCGGGAGAATAAAACCGTTTACATTAAGCCCGAGGACGCATCCAAGGCTGAACAGCAGCTTTCTGCCGGTTATACCGAAATTCAGGAAACTCCTGACAATACGGTTGTCTTTTTGACACCTGCCGAATGGAAACAAATGAAGATTGACCGTGCTGAATGTGTCGGCTGTTTGTCGCAATGCCAGTTTTCTACTTGGTCTCGCGCAAACGGCACAACCGGAAAGCTTCCTGATCCGCGTTCATACTGTATTCACAAAACTTTGTATGAAGTAGGTCATAACGGTAGCATTAAGGACAATTTGTTGTTTGCTGGACATCAGGTTTATCGTTTTGCAACAGACCCGTTGTATCGGAACGGCATTCCGACCGTTAAAGAATTGATTGAAAAAATCAAAAGCGGTGAATAAGAAAATAAAAAAAAGGTTCTGAAAAATCAGAACCTTTTTTTATTGCATAACCAAGCCATGTCAGCTGATAGTGAGCTTGCCTTTGCTCATTTTGAACAACATACCCTTCCAGACAACAGTTTTGGAGTTTGCGCCGATGGTTATCTGCGTATCCAACTGCGGATAGGTATGTTCTTGGAACTTGCCTGCAAACACCTTAAAAAAGTGCGACACTTGCTTTTTTCCCTTGCGGCGGATATCCCAGAATACGCTGTAGTTGTCACCACTGCCGAAAATTCGGGCCACACAGACCAGATTTTCGCGTCCTGTGCGATATTTTTTGACCGCCTTGTTCAGTACATAGTCCTTATCAAAGAAGTCTGTACGGATAAAGGTGCAAATTCCCGGTACATAGCGATAATCATGCTTGCCTATCTTAAAGATTATGGCATTTCTGGAGAGCTTTTTGCTCCGTAAAATGTCATTAACCTCGTAGGGATGTGAAAACTTAAAAAATACATCCGCGGGTACGGAATAATGCGTGCTTTTTCCGGGGATGAAGACATTTAATTTTCTTTCGTCCTTTGGGCAAATGTAACAGCCGAATTTGCGCCATTCTCCGGCAACAAGCTTCAGGCCTCGCAGGCTAAAATCTTTCAACACGTGCAATTCCTTGAAATAAATTTCAGGCATTGCTTCGGGATTATATTTTTCTTGAATATAATCCACGATTTCGGATTTTTTCAAATTCTTCATAAAAATATGTATTTAATATGTTATTTAATAGGTTTTCCGGTGGAGAGCTTATGGCTTTTAGGAAATTTTGTCAAGCTCTGTCTGGGTACAAAAAACCCCGATATTTCCTCGGGGTTTTTTACTTTTAATCTATGTTTTCAGTATTATAAATGCCAAACAGGTTGTTTTTAGGCATCCAGCCTTCGATGGAGGCAAATCTTATCAAACAAAAGCTGTTGTCTGCGGCGCAATGTTTGACTTCTCCGACAACCTCATCTTCAACTCTGGCAATAACTTTTGACTGATAGTCCGGTTTTTCATATAAATTGTTCTCTCCGGGGGTGGTTACTTTTACCATTCTTTTTCCCGATAGCATTGATTTATGCACCCAAGATTCCGAACCCTGCCAATCTTTAATTTTACGCCAAAGTTCAAACTCTGCAATAATCTCAACCGGAGCACCTTTTTGCATATAAACCCATTCTATGGGATAACGAGCTCCCGGACCGGAGCGGGCATTAATTAAGTTTGACCGCAAAGAAACCATACGAGGTATGGCTAAACCGCTCTCGCTTTCGTCCGCCGTATTTTGCGCAAGAGCAGGCATTACGGACAACAACACACCAAATAAGGCTGCAAAAACCGTTTTCATTTTCTTTCCTTTTTAATCTTTTCTTATTTTATTTAAGATTATGATAACTAAATATATTAAATAAAACGTAAAAATAAGTCAGTTACAAACAGGAGAATTTTGATGGATGTTATAAAAACTGCTCAAGACCTTATTCGTTTTCGTACCGAAACCGGAAATATTACCGAGATAAAAAAATGTTTTAAATATGTCTCAGATATGTTTGCCGGCAGCGGTGCTTTGGTTGATATTTTTGAAAAACCCAATATTGCCCCGGTATTATTCTTGCGTAATGCGGATACGGAAGATTTTGACGTGTTGGTTTTGGGGCATTTGGATGTTGTGCCGGCTGAAGACAAGATGTTTGACCCTTATATCAAAGACGGCAAAATGTTCGGGCGCGGCACTCTGGATATGAAATCATTTGCGGCCGTGGCTATGAGCTCAATGTTTCATGTTTTGCAAAACAAACTTAATATCAAATTCGGGGTTATTCTCTCTTCTGATGAAGAAAAAGGCAGCAAAGGCACGGAAGCTTTCTTGGAGGCTCACCCCAATATGAAGTCCAAGATTGTTTTGGATAATGATGTCGGCGGTAATATTTTGAGAATCGTCAGCAAATGTAAGAATCCGGTCTTTGTTAAGATAGAATCTGTCGGTAAAGAAGCTCATGGTTCAACCCCTTGGGAAGGTATTGATGCCAATGAAAATCTGCTCACGGTCTTAAACAATATTCGCAAAATTTATCCTTATTTTTCCAAAAATCTGCCGATGCCCGAAAACACATGGATTGATACGGTTCATATTGCCACAATCAACGGCGGACAAGTTTCAAATGTTATATCCAACTATGCCGAAGCCTTGTTGGATTTTCGTCTGATTGAGACTTCAAGCGTGGCGAATCTGGAAAAGAATCTGGCGGCTTGCATGGTGGACGGCGTTACATATAGAATCGCCTCTTCCAGTGTGCCGGTGGTTATGGATGAAAATAATCCGTACATCCAAGATTACAAAAACTTTGCAGAAGCTATTTTGGGGCAAAAGATAGAGTTTGAGCAAATCGGCGGCGCAACGGATTCTCGCGCTTTTGCCGAGCGCGGCTCCATCGTTATAATGCATTCCGGCACGGGTGAAGGAATGCACGCCAAAGATGAATATGTGGTGGTGGACAGCGTGGAAAAAATCGCCGAGATTCAAAAGAAATTTTTGGATAAGCTCGCCGGAAAATAAATATTGCATTAAACAAGAAAAAAAGCTATAAAAATGGCGGCGTGTCCCCGTAGCTCATCAGGATAGAGCAACAGTTTCCTAAACTGTGGGCAGGAGGTTCGAGTCCTCTCGGGGACGCC
>CALXVR010000007.1 GCA_944392155.1 uncultured Alphaproteobacteria bacterium
TTAATACCCGAAGGGGAGGATATGGGCTTTAACTCAATAGGTGTGGTGTGTGTATGTGAGTTGAACTCGGAAGAGGCTATCGCCACTGCCGGTACCAAAAGTAAAGTAACTGAAGATAAAAGCAAGTTTCGCATAATCATTCTCCCGACATTCAAAGTTAAAGTCCATATCTGAATATTAGGATACTCTGATTTGGCAAAAGAGTCAACTATTAATGAGACTACAATTTTTTTTGTCTACCATTAATGAGCCTACAAATTTTTTCCGCAAAAAAACATAAGGCACAAAAGCAAGATATGCACTTAGGAAGCAACGCGGTATAACAATGGTCGCCAAAGCAGCCAGTGAGCGCTCAAGGGCGTCCCCTTGTCAAGCTGGCTCCAGTTTGTGGCAACAGCTTGGGCTACAGCTTGCGGTTTTTTGAAGGGGAAAGTTCCTCAAGACGATTAAGTAAATCATCAATTTTAAGACGGAGTTGCGGGGAAGGTGATGATTTTAGAGCCTGATTAGCTTGTTTTTTGGCAATATCATAAGCGCCGATACGCAAGCTATATTCTGCCGAAGCATAATTTGAGTTCGCCAGGTCATTTAAGCCGCCGTAAGCTCGTGCCAACAACAACCATCCGTAAGTATCCGGTTTTTGCACCAGAGATTTATTGAGCAAAGCCGCTGTTTGTTTAAGCTCAGCTTGGGACGGATTATCTTCTAATACGGCATGAGCTAAATTGATTTGAAACAAAGCGGAGTTGGGAAGCAAAGCCAAAGCTTTTTGATATTCCGCTCGAGCCGGTTTAATTTTTCCGGTTTCCATAAAAATTTGACCTTTAAGCTCATGAAAATAGGGGTTGTCGGGCTCTTCTGAAATCAACTCATTTATCAATTTAAGAGATTGATTAAGCTTAAGCATTCTGAAAAAAACAATTGATTGCGCATAGCGTGCGGCAACGGACTTATCCGAAAGCGGATATTTTTGCAAAACTTTATTCGGTTCTTCCAAAAAAGCTGAGAGTTTTGCTTTAATGCGCAAAAACTCTTCGCTGGGGCGTTTGCTTTGCGGAAAAGGTGAATTTTGCGCGGCATAATTCAAAAAAGCGATTCTTTCTGATGTAACCGGGTGTGTGCGAAAATATGGGTTCTCACTGACCCCGCTCAAACGATTTTGATGCTCAATTTTTTTCATAAAATTACGCATTCCGATAGGACTTTGCTTGGTTGCGCTCAGAAGTTTTACTGCGGATTCATCTGCGCTTCTTTCTTCCTCAACCTGATAAGCCATCATCGCATTTAAAACAGAACTTTGCGTACCCATCATAATCGCCATAGCCGCATCGGCGCGCCCCGTTGCCGCCGCAGCAGCTCCGGCAGCCAATAAGGAAGCCAAACTAACCTGTTGCATGTCTTGTAGTTTGAGCTTTTGGCGCAAAATATGTCCGCCCATAATATGTCCGGTTTCATGAGCCAAAACCCCGACAATTTCATTTTCATTATCGGCGCGCATTAAGGTTCCGGTGTTAACAAACATATTATTTCCGTCGCTGACAAAAGCGTTAAGAGAATTGTCGTTAACAATATAAATATTGTTGCGGTTGAAAGGAATGCCGGCGGCATTAAAAATAGGTTTGAGTTGCTTGGCCAAAAAATCTTCGGTTTCTTCGTCCGAAATAAGGCTGATTGAATCTGCTTTGGCATAGGACAAAAGAGCTGATTGCAGCAAGATACTGCAAATCAGCCCCAAAAGAAATTTATGCCACAAAGAGCTTATCCGATGAGTTTTCGCCACCAGTTTGTTTTCTCCTGTTTTTCGGCATCATTTTGCGGTTTGATATCCTCATGCGAATTATACAAAATGATGGTCTCAGACTTTTCTTTGTGTTGCTCATTATTTTGAGCATTTTCATCATTGTTGTGATTATCGCGGTTTCTTCTGTCTCTGCGTCTGTCGCGACCACGTCTGTCTCTACGTCTGTCTCTGCGGCGACCTCTGCGATCATTATTATAACCGTTATTCTCTTTATCTTCCTCTGAAGAAATTTCTTCCTGAGCTTCTTCAACCGGAGCTTCCTTAGCTTCTTCGGCTTCGGTCTGAGCAACTTCTTCTACGGGCTGAGCCTGCTGTTTGTGTTTGTTTCCTTTTTTACCGCGACGATTATTTTCTTCCTTGACCGGCTCTTCCGTTGCGGCTGCTTCCTCTTCGGCTGCTTTCTTTTCTTCTAAAGCTTCTTTTTGGCTTTTAATGCGCTCAAGCTTATATTCGGAAACATTTTTAATGCTGTCATCGGCACAAATAACAATTTCCATATTATAGCGCTGTTCCAAAGAGCAAAGGGTTTGACGCTTTTGGTTCAAGAGATAAATGGCAATATCTGTCGGAACGGCGATACTAATTTTAGCCGAGCGATTCTTAATGCCTTCTTCTTCAATAGCCCGCAAAATCAGGACAGCGCCGGATTCCGTGGTTCTGACCACGCCCAAGCCATGACAATGCGGACAAACTTGGTAATTGCTTTCCATAAAGGAAGAGTGCATTCTCTGACGAGATATTTCCAATAAGCCGAAACAACTCATTTTTGCAATCTGAACACGAGCACGATCTTGCTTCATGGCTTCTTTCATGCGCTTTTCTACGGCATGGTTGTTTTGCGGATCTTCCATATCAATAAAATCAACTACGATTAAACCGGCAAGGTTACGCATACGAAGTTGTTTTGCAATTTCATCGGCAGCTTCCAAGTTGGTTTTAAGAGCGGTTTCTTCCAAATCTTTCTCTTTGGTCGCGCGACCGGAGTTTACGTCAATAGAGACCAGAGCTTCTGTCGGGTTAATAACCAAATATCCGCCCGATTCCAGCTGAACATTACAGTCATGAAGTTTGTCAAGCTGGCTCTCAACCTGAAAACGCTGGAACAAAGGAATATCGTTCTTCTTGCAAGATTTGATTTTTTTCAAGTTGTGCGGAGAGAGAATTTTAACAAAATCTCTGGCCATCTGATAAGCTTTGTCGCCATCAACGATAATTTCGGAAATATCTTTGGTGTACATATCGCGCAAAGCACGCTTAATCAGATTTCCTTCTTCATGAATAAGTGCGGGAGCTTTGTTCTTCAAAGCATCTAAGCGGATCTGGTTCCAAGAGCGAATAAGGTAATTATAGTCACGAACAATATCCGCTTTGGTCTTGTCTTCACCGGCGGTACGTATAATCATGGACATATCGCTGGTCAAAGGCAGTTCGCGCATAATGGTTTTTAGCCTTTTGCGGTCTGAAGCGTTGGTGATTTTGCGAGAAACACCGCCGCTCTTAATGCGGTTAGGCATCAAGACGCAATAACGTCCGGCCAAAGACAAATAAGTTGTCATCGCAGCGCCTTTATTTCCGCGCTCTTCCTTAACAACTTGAACAATCAAAATCTGTCCTTCTTTGATAACATCCTGAATATTGCTGCGATGAAACAGTTTTCTGACCTTAATGAGTTTTCTCTGGAGCTCAAAGTCATATTCTTCGTCTTCATCATCATCGTCAACAGCATCATCGTCATTCATATAAGAAGATGATTTTTCTGTTTTTACCGTTTCCTGAGTTTCTAAAGCTCCATTGTTTTCGCAAACCTCTTCCGAAACAGAATCTTCTTCTGTTCCTGTAGCTTCACTTAAAACTTTTAACTCGGCTTTTTCTTGCTCCTCGGCAAGTTTTTTCTTATAGCGCTTCTTAAGGATTCTTCTTTTGCGTGTTTTCTTGTCAGCATTAGCTTCTTCCTCGATACCTTTTTCTTCTGCGGCATGAGCATCTTCAATCATTTGAGGTTCCTGATTTTCGGAAGCTTGTTGGTCAGAATTTTCAGCTGTAGAAGCTGATTCTGTATTTTCAGGAGCTGTAACTTCTTCCTTACTTTCAGGAGCGGCAACTTCTTCGGAAGATTGCTTTTCTAAAACAACATCATTATTTGCTTGTTCTCCTTTAGCCTCATCTTCTTGTACGGCTTCTTGAGCGGCAAGGGCAGCGGCTTTTTCAGCTTCTTCTTGGGCTTTTTTTGCCTCATACTGAGCGCGACGTTCTGCACGTTCGATGCGTTGTCTTTCGCGCTGTTCCTCACGTTCTTTAAGCGCTTGTTTTTTAGCCTCAATAATGGCGTCAACTTCTTTATCAACTTCCGCCATCTCTTCATCGGAGATGTTATAATAATCGGGATGAATTTCGCCAAAGGCTAAAAAACCATGTTTGTTTCCGCCATAATCAACGAACGCAGCCTGTAAAGACGGCTCAATTCTCATAACTTTGGCTAAGTATATATTTCCTTTGATTTGTTTGCGGTTGCTGGATTCAAATTCAACATCCTCAACCTTGTTTCCGTTTACGACAACGACACGAGTTTCTTCAGGATGCGTGTCATCAATCAACATTCTTTTGGTCATAAATAAACTCCATAATAGCTTGCAATATTAAAACCATACTGCAAGAAATTTCACCAGCCGGTAGGCCGAGGGAGCATTTAAACTAAACCAAACACCCGTACGCAAACGGGCTCAATCAACAGACTGTCAAAGCTTCAACCGACAAGGGAAGCTTTGTATATAAAAACTCTCTCTTTGGCCTCAAGCATCTTTATTGCTTATTTATTATCTGTGCTCAAAACCCGCGGACCTTAATCCGGCAAAAATCTTTTCCTCTTCATTGTATGCAAAGCACGCTTTTCGCCATGAAAAACGGCGGTACCGAATTTTAGACCTTGAAAAAATGTTCCAAATTCTGTAATAAGACCTAAAGCCGATACATAAAAATACATACAATTCCGCCTTAGAATATACGATTTGATTTAAAACACAACAGCAAATTTATGCGGAAGATTAAGTTTTTTTATTTGTGGTTTTAATAGATTGGTAATAAGTATTCCTTATAATCAAAATATATAAGTTTAATTTTATTTAGGTAAGAGATGAGGAAGGCGTTGAAAAATCTTTCGCAATTTTTCGGATGCAGATTGCTTTGCTGTCTGGTTCTCTTTTGCGCTTTGCTGTTCTCTTGGTCTGCTGAAGCTGCCGGTGGAATAAAATCTATGCGTATAGGTCAAGGAGTCGGCACGGTTCGTATAGTTTTTGACGCTGATAAGAAGTTTGATTATAAGGTCTTTTTGTTGAATAATCCCAAGCGTCTGGTTGTGGATACTTTTGATATTAATGTCAGCAAAAAATTGGAAGATTATGATGATAAAAATAATTTGGTGAGCCAAACCCGTTTGGGAACGGTAGGAACAGACGGCACGCGAATTGTTTTTGATCTAAAGAAACCGGCGATTATCAAAAAGGCTTTTATGCTGCCCCCGCAATCGACTTTCGGTTGGCGTTTTGTCGTAGATGTTTCTTTGGCTTCTGAGCGTGAATTTGCCTCTAAGGTCGGCTCTGATTACGTATTCTCAAGCGATTCTTCTCCGACAAAAGTTGCCTCAAAGTCTCGCTCCAATCCGGTGAAGACAGTTAAAAAGGATTCTAAGAAAATAATTGTCTTAGATCCGGGACATGGCGGACGCGACCCCGGAGCCATAGGCTATTCAGGAGTCTATGAAAAGAACATCACTTTGGCTATGGGTAAAGAACTTAAAAAAATTTTAGAAAAAGAAGGTTACAAAGTATATTTGACACGCAGTACGGATATCTTTATTCCTCTGCGCGAGCGTGTGCGGATCGCCCGTCGTTACAAAGCGGATTTATTCCTTTCTATCCATGCGGATAGCGCGGTTAATCGCAGTGCTAAGGGCTTGTCCGTTTATACACTTTCAGAAAAAGCGTCAGACAAAGAAGCTGAGGCTTTGGCTGAAAGAGAGAACAAAGCCGATGTTATCGGCGGACTTAATTTGGTGGAGCATTCGAAAGAAGTTTCGGATATCTTAATCAATTTGGCCCAGCGTGAGAGTATGAACCGCTCTTCGGAATTTGCTACTTTTATGGTTCAGGAAATGCGTAAATCTGTCCAACTTGTTGACAATACGCATCGCTTTGCAGGATTCGCAGTTCTGAAAGCGCCGGACATTCCGTCAGCATTGCTTGAAATGGGATATTTATCCAACCGTACGGAAGAGCGTCTGCTTAAGCAAGCCTCATATCGCAAAAAACTTGCCATATCAACAACAAAGGCGGTTAACAAGTTTTTTGATAATATGCAGCATGCTTCCATATTTTAATTTATAAAAATTATCCAACTCTTATAAAATTTTGCTGTTCTATTGAGATAAATTGTAATAGATTGCAAATAACGCAAAAAATTAATCAATTTTTCGGATGCTTTTTTATGTTTAAAACACTATCGTCTTTATTAAGTACATTTTTCTTTTTCGCAGTTATTGGTTTTGTTATCATAATCAGCAGCTTGTGGAAATACGCCGGAGAACTTCCTGATTATCATCAGTTGGAAAAATATGAGCCGCCGGTAACAACGCGTCTTTATGCCGGTGATGGTCAGCTTTTGATGGAATATGCGGCTGAAAAACGTTTCTTCGTGCCGATAGATAAGATTCCGGATCAAGTAAAAAACGCATTTATTGCCGCGGAAGATAAAAATTTTTATACCCATGGCGGAATTGATTATTTGGGCATCATTCGCGCAATGCTGGGTAATATCAAAAATATTGGTACGGGTCGTCGTCCGGCTGGCGCTTCAACAATCACCCAACAAGTTGCCAAAAATATGTTGTTGTCCTCAGAGCTTTCTTATACACGCAAAATCAAAGAGGCTATTCTGGCAACCAGAATTGAAAACGCTTTCAGTAAAGACCATATTTTGGAATTATATCTCAACGAGATTTATCTGGGAAATCGTTCTTACGGCGTTGCCGCCGCTGCCTTAAATTATTTCGGAAAGTCTCTAAATGAGCTAAACATAGAAGAAATAGCTTATTTGGCAGCACTTCCCAAAGGACCGAACAATTATCATCCCAAACGCAAATATGAAGCTGCCGTAGGTCGCCGCAACTGGGTTTTAGACCGTATGGCGGAAGAGGGATACATTACGCAAGAAGAAGCGGACGAAGCCAAAGAAAAGCCTTTGTTGACAGTAGAGCGGAGCAGTGGTTTCTTAAAAAATGCCGAATATTTTAGTGAGGAGGTTCGCCGCGAAATCAGTGATGATTTTGGAGATGAGGCTCTGTATGAAGGTGGCCTGATTGTTAGAACAACCTTAGATCCGAAACTTCAAAATATTGCGACCAAAGTCTTTCACGATGAAATAATGAATTATGATCGCAGACATGGTTGGCGTGGCCCTGTTGCCAATATTGCTTTAGATGAAAAATATAAAGAAAATTTTGATAAAGTAGAAATGCCCAAGGGCGCAGATTCTAATTGGCAAAAAGCTATTGTCTTGGATGTAAAGGCTGATAAGGCTTTGATAGAAACGGCAGAAAATGAAAAGGGAGAGATTCCGTTAAGTTTGTTGAGCTGGGCAAGGAAAAATCTGCCCAAAACTCAAGATGTCGGCGGAGCGCCGAAAGCTGTTTCGGATGTTTTGCATAAAGGCGATGTTGTTTTTGTTGAAAGAATTGAGAAGAAAACCGCTGAAAAGAAAAACTTGCCGGAAAATTCTTATGAGCTCCGCCAAGTTCCGAATGCCGAAGGAGCATTGATAGCCATGGATCCTCACACGGGAAAAGTTTTGGCTGTTGTCGGAGGTTATTCGTTTAGTAAATCTCAGTTTAATCGTGCAACACAGGCACGTCGTCAGACAGGTTCTGCATTCAAGCCTTTTGTTTATTTAACGGCTTTGGAAAATGGTTATTCCCCGACAGACTTAATTTTGGACGCGCCATTTGTTTTGGATCAAGGGGCGGGTTTACCAAAGTGGAAACCGGAAAACTATTCTAAAAAGTTTTATGGTTTAATGACCTTGCGTCAGGGTATTGAAAAATCGCGCAATTTGATGACGGTGCGTTTAGCGCAAGATGTCGGAATGGATAAAGTCTCGGAATTATCCAAACGTATAGGCGTCAACCCGAATTTGCCCGAACTGTTGTCAATGTCGCTTGGTGCGGGAGATACAAGACTGATAGATATGGCAAGTGCTTATGCCGTTATTGTAAATGGCGGAAAAAAAGTTGAGCCTTATTTTATTGAGCGTATTCAAAATCGCAATGGTAAAACGATTTTAAAACAGGATAAACGAGCTTGTGATACCTGCAACGCGGATAAATTTGAAAATCAGGATATTCCGCATTTGGCAGATTCTCGTGAGCAAATTGTTGATCCGTTATCAGCTTACCAAATGACCAGTATTTTGGAAGGTGTTGCTTTACGAGGCACGGGTGCAAGACTGCGCTCTATCGGCAAACACTTAGCCGGCAAAACCGGAACCTCAAACCAAAATAAGGATGCTTGGTTTATGGGCTTTTCTCCTGACTTGGTCGTCGGTGTCTATGTAGGCTTTGACGAACCGAGAACCTTGGGTAGAAGAGAAACGGGTGCTGCTGCGGCGTTACCGATATTCTATGGCTTTATGAAAGAGGCCTTAGCCAACCAGCCGGATATCCCGTTCCGTATTCCGCAAGGAATTAAACTGGTTCGAATTAATCACGATACGGGAAAACCGGCAGTCCCGGCAGATAAATCCGTAATTGTTGAGGCCTTGAAACCTGATTTTGATTTTGATAAGGTACGCCAACGCGTTATCGGGAGCGATACGGAAGCCGAAAATGATAACAATGCCGAAGGCGGTGCCGTCTTTGAAAACTCATCTAACAGTGATTTTCAGCTGGGCGCGGAATATTAAGGAGAATAGAATAAATGAGAGCCGAATTAAGCGAAATAGCCGCAAAAATTGAGCACTCTTTGGAGTTGCTGAGGAGGTCTCTTTGACTACGACAATGCTTTGCTTCGCTTGGATGAGTTAAACACGCTTTCCGAAGATCCGAAATTATGGGACGATGCGGATAAAGCGCAACGCCTGATGTCTGAAAAAAACAATCTGGAAGAGTCCATCAATAACTATCAAGAGATGGAAAAATCACTAAAAGATTTAACGGATTTGGCTGAGATGGCTGAAGATGAAGGCGATGAAGCCCTAATTGCGGATATTCAACAACAAATGGAAGATTTGGCACATCGCGCGCAGAGAGGAGAACTTGAGGCTTTGCTTTCAGGCGAAGTGGACGCCAATGACGCTTATTTGGAAGTCCACGCGGGAAGTGGTGGCACCGAAGCTCAGGACTGGGCGGAAATGTTGCTCAGAATGTACACGCGTTGGGCGGAAGCACATAAATATAAGGTCGAATATGTAGAGGAAACGGAAGGCGATGTTGCCGGCATAAAATCCGTAACCGTCAAAATCAGCGGGCATAATGCTTATGGGTGGCTGAAGTCTGAAACGGGAGTGCACCGTTTGGTCAGAATTTCGCCTTTTGACAGCGCGGGACGCCGCCATACGAGTTTTGCTTCGGTCGGCGTATATCCGGTTATTGATGATAAAATAGAGATAGCAATTAATGAGGCTGATTGTCGGGTAGATACTTACAGAGCATCCGGTGCGGGCGGACAACATATTAACAAGACCGATTCCGCAGTGCGCATTACCCATATTCCGACAGGTATTGTGGTACAGTGTCAGAGCCAGCGTTCTCAGTTCCAAAACCGTGAGAGTGCTTGGAATATGCTAAAAGCGCGTTTATATGAGATTGAGCTCAAGAAACGTGAGGCGGAAGCTCAGGGAATACGAGATTCTCAAGGAGATAATGGTTGGGGATATCAGATTCGCTCTTATGTTTTGCAACCATACAAAATGGTCAAAGATTTGCGAACCGAAGCCGAAACCTCGGATACCAAGGCGGTTTTGGATGGTGATATTGACTTGTTTTTGTCTGCGGCTTTGGCAGGTAAGGTAGGCGCGGCATGAAAAAGTTTTTAGCCTATGTTATTGGTGTTTGCGCGGCGATTTATGCCATACTTTGCGGTTTGGTGTTTTTTGTACCGCAAATGCTTTTTTACGCGCCTTCAAGCTCGGCGTCAGATATTGAAACGGCAAAAGAAAGCGGTTTGAATGTTGAGCAAATAGAATATAAGTCAGAAGATGGTACCAAACTTTGGGCATGGTATGTAAAACCGAGCAACGGCAATGATAAAGTTGTGGTTTTTATGCATGGCAACGCGCATAATATTGAGGGATTTTTTCATAAATTAGTGCCTTTTGCTCGTAAGGGATATGGCATATTTTTACCTGAGTACAGAGGTTTTGGCGGGCTTAACGGCGAGATAAATCAGAAAAATTTGGAAGCAGATGCTTTGGCCGCGACAAAAGAGCTGCAAAAGTTAGGATATAAAAATAAAGATATCATAATTTACGGAATGTCTTTGGGTTCACATACGGCAGTTCATACGGCTTATATTTTGCAAAAAGAAAGTCCTGTTGCGGCGGTGGTGCTGGAGGTTCCGTTTGACAGCTTGGCTAATGTCGTTCAGGACAAAGTCAAAGTGCCTATGCCTTTGAAGTTTTTAATGAAAGAGCATTATTACGACAATATGGAACTTATTTCGCAAATAAGAAGTCCTGTTATGGTAATGGGCGGCAGTAAAGACGAGTTGGTTCCCGTAAAACTGGCAAAAAATTTATATCAATTTGCGCAAGAGCCGAAAAAAATGATTATATATCCCTATGCCGGACATAATGATTTGTATCGATTCCGTAATTATAATGACATAATTTCGTGGCTGGAGGAAAATGAAAAAGGTCTCAAATAAACTCTATAAAGCCCGTAAAATTATGGACTATACAGGCGTTGTCTTTCTTGGTTTGCTGCTCCTGTTTTTGTGGCAGCTTTACCGAGGACCTGTCGCCGTGCCTTTTTTGAAGCCTTATATTATTAAGGCTCTTAACCATGATGATGCAGAATATCAGGTCACGGTAGAAGCCGTAAACTTGGAGCTTGTGCGCTCCATTCAGCCGATTAAGATTATTGCCAATAATGTGGTTTACAAGAAAAATGATGGCACATTTATCATCAATGCGCCCAAAACATCCGTATCGTTTAGTATCAGGGCGTTGTTAAGAGGTGTAATCGCGCCGAGCTCGGTAGAGGTTAGTTCTCCCTCTGTTTATTTATTTACGACATATGGCGTAAACAAAGATAATAAAAATGAAATAAATAAGAAAAAATTGGAATATTACTTTGCTTCGTTCAAAGATTTTGTGGAAAGGTTTAATTCTGAAGATAAAGCTTATCCAGAAAGTTATATCCATGATATCTCTATCAGGAATGCCGAACTGGAATTTCATGAAGTTGATCTGGGACGCAAATGGGTTTTCTCAGATTTGAATTATACTTTTGAGCGTAACTTCACCAACATGGAAACAGATTTTAATGCACTGCTTAAAATCAAAGATCGTATTTCAACGGTAGGTATTGATGCCGAATATCGTCCCGGCAGTAGCAAATTGGGATTACGTTTTTATTTTTCGGATTTAGTTCCGGCAGATGTTGTTGATACATTTTTGGAAAAGCAATTGAGCGAAAGTCTCTATTCAATAAATTTACCAATGAGCGGAACGATAGAAGCTTTGATAAATTTTGCAGATGTCCTCAAAAATAAAGATGATATATTAAAAAGCTTAGACACCGCGGTCGAAAATATAAATTTCCAGTTTGAAGGCGGTCAAGGAAACATAATGTTTTCGGAAGATGAAAATTCTCGTTATGATGTGTCGTCATTTTTGCTGGAAGGAAATATCAATGGAGGTGTAGACAAGATAGAAGTAAAAGATGCCTCTTTTGATTTGGGAGGGCAAAAGACCAAATTAGGTTTACAAATAAGTGGTATGAAGAAGTTTTTCTTTGAAAATTCATTGAAAGATTTACAAATACACGCCACGGCAGATGTTCAAAAATTAGCCTTTGATGACTTGAGCAAATATTGGCCGAGATATGTCGGAGAAGATGCTTGGCTTTGGGTGAAAGACAGCATCTATGGAGGAGATATAGAAAATGCCAGCTTTAAGTTTGAGTTTGATTATGACCCAAAATCAGGCAAGTTACAGTTCTCCAATCTGGATGGAAAGGGGACTATAATAGATTCAAATTTGAATTATTTGAAAGGTATGCCTGATATCAAAAATATGTATGGTACGGCATATTTTACCGGAGACAGCATTAAGATAGATGTAGACAAAGGTGTTTCTAATGGTGTTATTTTGACCGGCGGAAGCGTCTTATTATATGATCTGGATAAGTATGATAACTTTGCCGACATTAATTTGCAAACCACTTCAAGCATAACAGATGCACTGAAATTAATAGATAATCCGCCTTTGGGCTATACTTCCGAAATGGGCATAGACGCCAACGCCATACAAGGCGAGGCCGAAACAGATTTATCTTTAAAATTTGAACTGAAAAATGATTTAAAACCCGATGAAGTAAAAGTAAATGTCAAATCTGTTTTGAGTAATGTTTCTATTCCCAAAATAGTTCAAAACAAAACGGTTAAAGCAGAAACACTCAATTTGGTGGTTGATAACAACGGAATGTCTGTCATCGGCGATGCTCAGCTTGACGATATTCCTTTACGTTTAGTGTGGGATGAGAACTTCCAAAGCAAAGACTATAAGAGTAAATACAAAATTTCATTCAGGTTTGATGATGTCGTAAAGAAAAATTTAGGTATAGATGTCGGAATGCTTAATCCGCCTTATATTGAAGGCTATGCGGATGTAGACGCAGAGATAACTAAATATAATGACAAAAAATTTGATATAGATATATTGGCAGCCTTGAAAGACGCGACAATAGATTATTCGTTTTTAGGCTTCAGAAAACCCCGAAACCAACAAGCGGCAATCAAAGCAAAGTTGGTGTTTAGTAATGATAAGCTAACGGATATACCGAGTTTTGGCTTGTCAAAAGAAGATTTTAAAGTAAACGGAAATATCAAATTAGACAGTAAGGGCGAAGTTAGAATTGTCGATATTACAAGAATAAAAGGTCCAAAAACTTCGGCAAAAGCAAAAATAGAATTTTTGGAACAACCGACGAAAAAAATCAAAATCAATATATCCGGTAACAGCTATGATTTAACAGAGCTTTTTGAGCGAGACGAAGAGACAATGCGTAACAAAGCTCTAAGAAAGATGCAACAAACGAAGCCGGATAAAGAAGATGAAGATGAGCTCGAAAAAGTAACGGACACAGATATTTTTATTGCCGTAAATAACTTATGGACAAACCCTGATGTTCCGATTACAAATTTTGCCGGCTCAGCAGAACTTAGAAATGGTATAGGTTTTTCAGAAGTACATTTAGTAGGAAATTTTGGGGCAAGCAGCAAAGCCCGCATCAAAGCGGACTATGTTCCAAAGCCAAACGGCGAATATTTCCTATCCATTGATTCTAACAACGCCGGAAGCACATTGAAGGTCTTGAGAGTTTATGAGAACATGCGCGGCGGAAACCTGAAGATAGAAGCCAGAAGAAATAAAAATAAACAGTTTATAGGTCACGCTTCAATCAGAGACTTCAATATATACAATACGCCTATCATAGCCAAATTATTAACAATGGCTTCCTTTACGGGAATGGTAAACTTGTTGACCGGTGAAGGTATGGCCTTTTCACATTTCGATGCACCGTTTGAATATAAGAACAAAACATTGTTTGTAACTAATGGTAAGGCCTTCGGTAATGTTATGGGAATAACCGGAAACGGAGCTTATAACAGAGCAACGGAAGTTCTTGATGTCAAAGGTGTTATTGCACCTGCATATAGTATAAATACATTTATCGGCAAGCTTCCTGTGGTTGGAAGTCTATTGGCGGGAAAAGATGGTACGGTATTTGCCGCCAACTATACCATTGCCGGAGGTATTGCAGATCCTCAAATCAGTATTAATCCACTGTCAGCACTGAGCCCAAGCTCTCTGAAAGATTTATTTTCCAACTTATTTGGGGGCGATGACGATGTCAGAGTGCGCTAAAATAAAAATAGGTTTGGATTTTCATGGGGTTATAACCGACAATCCGTCATATTTCAAAGATTTCGCAGCGCAAGCCCTGAAACGAGGAATGGAAATACATATCATAAGCGGTGGTCCCAAAGCAACAATAGAAGAATACCTAAAGCAATGGCAAATTCCCTATACGGAAATCTTTGCTATTTTAGATTTTTATGATGCTAAGGGATGTGTCAAGTTTTTTGAAAACGGTGAGTTTAAGGTTGATGATAACTTATGGAATTCTGCTAAGGCGGCATATTGCAAGGAACATCATATAGATTTGCATATTGATGATTCTTTATCCTATAGTGAAGGATTTAGCACCCCGTTTTGTTTCTATGATGGAGAAGCCAAACAATGCTTGATTGAGGATAGTCGGCATATCAATTTCAAAGATTCACCCGAAAAGACATTAAATAACATAGAGGCATTCATCAAAGAACAAAGAGAAATAATGGGGCTATAAATGCCTAACAGCATAGTCTCTGTATTCTCTAAGTTTTTTTTCGGAGCAGGAAGTGTCCGCATTTGTATTGCGTAAATCAGATATTTCTTCAATCTTAATCCGGCATATTTTATCCAAAGACTTTGCCGCGGCCTGATTAGTCATATCGGGTATGAAGTCGAATTTATTTTCAGTATTATCCAGAGTATCGGAATTTTGTTGTAAATAAAATTTATGTAAACTCATCAATAGCTCCTTATTGGCTGGCCCAAACGATTCTGTGAATAAGTTTTATATCATCAACATTAATTGAAAGTTTTTCGGAATTGATAATATTTTGGGTTTCGATTGTGGTAGCGGTTCTTCTAATAAATTCGGCAATAATAATTTCATCATTTTTCATAAAAACCGCAACTCTGTCGCCGCTTCTTATTTCGGATTCTTGAGATAAAATTAAAAGGGTGCCGCTTCTGTATATAGGTTCAAAAATATTTGTGTTTAGATCTAAAGCGTACAAATTACCTTTTCCATCTGGAAATTGAATCTTTTGCCATTTGTTATCAGAAAAATCTGCCGATATATGGACCACGCCGTCACAAAGATCCGAATAAGAAACATAAGGGATGGAGTGCAAAAGTTTATCATCATCTTCGTCTGAGACAAGAGCAAAAAACTCATCAAAGCTGATATTGCAAACATCAATAATTTTATTAAGGCTGTCAAGAGAGGGCCATCTTTTTTTACCATCCGGACGAGTGCGTTTGCTTTTATTAAAGGTTGTTGAATCAAGTCCGGCTTTTTTTGCCAGCCCGGAAGGGGAGAGACCATTAATTTTGGCTAACTTATCAACAGCTTCCCAAACTTGTTCATACTTCATGCTGCACCTCAAAATCTAAAGAATTCAACTAATAAATAGATTGTAAGATATTTTTTATTAGGAATCAATTCTTTTTTTATGTTGAAATTCCTACAACTTTATATATAACTTTTAAAAGTTAATAATTAGTTAAGTTGTGCTTTAGGGGACTAAAAAATGAGGGAAGATTATGAGCCTTTTGATAATGCCGAAGAAGTGTGGTTTTGGTTTTGTCAGTCTTTGGAAGCCAGAGGGGATGGCTTGCGCTCAAGATGTGATTATTCCGGAAAAATAAGATGCTTGGAAATAGGCGATGTCGAAAGAATATTAAAAAAAATGCGTGCCAAAATGGAGGTTAATGGTCGTTGTTTGCGCACGATGATTAAATGGGGAAGAATCGGCACGCCTCCTTATTATGATAAAAGAGCAAAACGAAGCGAAGTAAGGCTTTGGGAAAATGGAATATATGTGTTGGAAGCATATTTGAAGGCTAAAGGAATTATCTAGAATGAAAGAAAAATCTAATACTTATGTAATATTTACAAATTCAACAGGCTTATGGTGGCTGAGGTTATTAAAGTCAGGTTTTAGGCATTGCTATATATTGCAGTCTATGCAAAAGGGCTGTTTGTGGCTGGAAATAAACCCATTCTCAGATCAAGTTATTATCAATACATATAACTACAAAGAGCCCAAAAGCATAGAGGATATGCTGGAAGACAAAGATTTCAGTGTTGCCTGCTTGGTTGACGTTATGGATGCGCCGCAAAAATGCGCGCCTTTGGGCTTTTTTACTTGTGTTGAGTTGGTAAAGAGAGTTTTGGGTATCCATTCGGCAAACATAGTGACTCCATATCAGTTGTATAAAAAAATTAAAAGTTGTAGGAAAAAACTCTTGACAAACAATTTTTTTTATGTTACACCCTAAACATCACTTGCTAGTAGTGTATCTAAAATAAACTGAGCAATGAAAAACAGACCTCCAAAGCGAGGTCTTTTTTTTATGGGGTTTAATCAGAATGACAACAAAAAAAATAAAAACACTAAAGGCTCTGAAAAGCAGACTTCGTAAAACATTGCCTGAAAAAATTTCTGAGGTCATAGACAGCTATGAAAATTTTTCGGAGCAACCGGTTCCCGAAGATGCCAAAGGTTTCAGTGCGCATCATTCTGCATGCAAGTCGGCGGTTGTACATGCCGAGACACTTCTCAAACTTGCCGAGTGGACTGATGCAAAAGATACGGATTCGGAGCCTCAAAATGAAAACAAACAACTAATATCGTTTTTGCAGGAAGCACAAAACGAACTGAGTTCAGATGATGAAGATTAATTTTTTTGAGTTTGTGTATGTCTGGTTCAGGTTGCAGGGTTTAAGAGTTCCAAAACATCAAAAGAAAATGTCTAAATGGTTGTCTTCTTTGTGGCACAAAGAGGGTGACCGTCAAGCATTGCTGATGGCATTTAGAAACTCCGGCAAATCAACCATTGTCGGACTTTTTTGCGCTTGGGTTTTATATACCAATCCGTCTATCAGAATTTTGGTTATGGCGGCAGATCATGCTTTGGCAAAAAAAATGGTGAGAAATGTGAAAAGGATTATAGAGCAACATCCGTTGACCAAGGGGCTCAAACCGCCGCGTTTGGACCAATGGGCATCTGATCAATTTACGGTTTGTCGAGCTTTGGAACTTCGCGACCCATCAATGTTGGCAAAAGGTTTGGGGGCAAACATTACGGGTTTGAGAGCAGACTTGATAATTTGCGATGATGTGGAAGTCCCCAAAAATTGCGACACGCCGCTCAAGCGTCAGGAACTAAGAGAGAAGTTAAACGAGCTTGATTATATTCTAACGCCGAACGGCATGCAGCTTTATATCGGAACACCGCATACTTATTATACGATTTATCAGACGAAGACGGACCCCAAAAAGCCGGATACGGAACCTTTTTTGCAAGGGTTCACCAAGTTGTTGCTGCCTATCCTTAATAAGGAGGGAAAAAGCGCTTGGCCGGAAAGATTTTCGGAAGAAAAAATTGCTGCGATAAGAATACGTTCCGGCGAAAATAAGTTCCTTTCGCAGATGATGTTGCAACCCGTAAACTTCAGGGACAGCACACTATCTCCGGAAAGACTTTGTGTTTATGACGGTGAGATAGAGATAACTTTTGCCAACGAGCGAGAGATATTAAAAATCGGCGGCAAAAGGATGCTTTCAGCCTCTTGTTGGTGGGACCCGTCCTTTGCGGCAAAAGACAAAGGCGACAATAGCGTCATTGCTTGTGTCTTTAGTGATGAAGAAGGCAAGTTTTGGCTGCATGATATTGAGTATATTCGTGTTCCGTCAGAGAATGCGGATAATGCGGCATCGTTACAATGCGGCAATGTTGCGGATTTTTTGGTGCGCAATCACTTATCATCAGTTCGGGTTGAGGTAAACGGCATCGGTAGATTTTTGCCGGGGATTCTCAAACAAGTTTTGAAAGAACGCAGGATTCGCGCAGCTGTTTTGGACGCTTATTCCAAAGACAACAAACAGCAGCGAATTTTGGAGGCTTTTGAAGTCTTATTGGCCGAACGTGCGCTCCATGTTCACCGCAAAATTTGGCAAACACCTTTTATTGAGGAAATGCGCGAATGGAGTGTTGAAGGAACCTCGCATGATGATGCTTTGGATGCCGTAGCCGGATGTCTGGCTTCCGAACCGATACGTATAGGCTCAACCATTGTTACCACGCCGCTGTCGACAGCCAAGTGGCAAGGGAACTCAAAACAATTTTCGGCAGAAACGAATTTTACTTTATAAGGAGAAACAACCATGTTTTTAGATACCTTCAATTGGGTAACGATGATTGAGATTCCGCTTTTGGCAGCATTGTTCAAAATCATCTTCAAACAAAAGAAGGATTGCGAAAATTCAATCAGTTTTTGCAAGGATGCGCTGGCGGAGTTTAAGCTGCATGTTGCCCGCAATTATGTGTCGGTAAACTATCTCAAGGATGTTGAGAACCGCATAACAGATCACCTCCTGCGCATAGAAAAGAAACTCGACAATGTGGGGAGAGGCAAAAGATGAACAAAGATGCGGATATTTTAGCCCGAACCATTTACGGCGAAGCAAGAGGCGAGAGCATTTCCGGACAGGAAGCAATCGCCTCTGTTGTTTTAAACCGCGTTGCGTTTGCCAAAAAGAAGGGGCGTTATTGGTGGGGCAATACCATAGCTGATGTATGTCGGGCTCCAAAGCAGTTTTCTTGCTGGAACACAGATGACCCAAACTGCAAAATCATTAAGAAAGTTGATGATTCAGATATTGGTTTTTGCATTTGTAAAAGAATAGCCATGAGAGCTGTTTCCGGCTTGTTAGAGGACAAAACAGGGGGAGAGACGCATTATCACACCAGAACTCTGCGTCCCAAATGGTCGGTCGGCAAAATTCCTTGTGCAGAAATCGGCAGTCATATTTTTTATAACGACATTGAGGCATAGCCATGAACAAATTAATAAACGGCATTTCTTTTCCGCTAAAGCTTATGGGTTATTTAAAACCTAAAAGTAAATCAGGCGGAAAAAACAAACCGCTCTGGCAATCGGCATTTGGTTGGTCGGTCTCCATAGCTTGGTTTATGGTTATGAGCACAATCTGTTGGGCGGTAATCAGCGGCAATCCTGATGCCTCCGAAATTATTATGGCAATGGTGGAAACATCGCCTCTGTGGGGTGTCGCGCTGGGTGTCTTAGGTATTGCTTTTGTAAAAAGCGATATTTCACCATCTTCGGCAAGACCGAGAAAGCAAACCAAAAAATAACTCAAACTATATGAAAGGAACAAAAAATGGGAGGATTTAAACCGTCTCGTAAACTTCTGATTTTGCAAATGATAGAACAAAACAAAAAAAGAAAAGAAGAATTGGAGCGCAAACATCGCGGTTATGACAGCTTGGTCAAAACTTCTTATACGGGCATCAAAGAAAAAGAAGACAATGAAAAAGCCCCGACAGAACGCAAAAAACTTCTCGGAGAATAAAAATGGAAAACGACAAACTTGAAAAACTTGTGGCGCGTTATCAAAAAGCCTCTGAGAAAAAGAGCAACTGGGAGGAACATTGGCGAGAATGTTATGAATATGCTTTCCCGCAACGAGAAAACGTCAGCTCTGAAATCCTGTCTGAAAATTATGGCGCTAAAAACAATTTGCACCTTTATGACGGCACGGCACCCGACGCCGTAGACCAATTAGCGTCATCTTTGTTGGCGGAACTCACACCGGCTTGGGCAAAATGGTTTGGCTTGAAATCCGGTAGTGAATTGACGGAAACAGAAAAGGCACAGGTTGCGCCGATTTTAGAAAAAACAACGGATATTATGCTTCAAAATTTTGAGCACTCAAATTTTGCGGTAGAAATTCATCAGTGCTATCTGGATTTGGTAACGGCGGGCACGGCTTGTCTGATGTTTGAAGAAGCGCCTTTGGGAGAGGCTTCTGCGTTTCGGTTTTATGCCGTACCCTTGAGAGAAATTGCCATTGAAGAAAGCGCTTCCGGAAAAATTGACACAACATTCAGATGCTCGCGCATCAATCTGGGCGGCATTAGAGAACGTTTTCCCGAAAGCGAAGTCCCTGCGGATTTCTTAAAGAAAAGCGAGGATGAGCCGGATTATAAAGTTCGCTTGATTGAGGCTGTAACCCCGCGTAACGGCAATTGCGGCGCTTGTGGTTATGATTATACGGCTTTTATCTGGGACAGTGATGTCGGCTACAATTCCGGCTTTATCTTAAGGGAAGGTGTCTTTGAGACATCACCTTTTATCAATTTTCGGTGGTTGAAAGCCCCCGGCGAGATTTATGGTCGCTCGCCGGTGATGAAAGCTTTGCCGGATATTAAAACCGCTAACAAAGTGGTAGAACTCATTTTGAAAAATGCTTCCATTTCGGTAACGGGGATTTGGCAGGCCGATGATGACGGCGTTCTCAATCCGGCTAACATTAAACTGGTTCCGGGAGCCATTATTCCGAAAGCTGTTGGGTCAAAGGGTTTAACAGCATTGGAAGCCCCGGGAAAGTTTGATGTTTCGCAACTTGTTCTGGAAGATTTACGCAAAAGAATCAACCATGCTTTGTTGGCGGATAGGTTGGCAGAGATTAACACGCCGTCTATGACCGCCACCGAAGTCTTGGAGCGTTCTGCAGAAATTGCACGCATCTTGGGTGCAAGCTTCGGACGTTTGCAGTCAGAACTTTTAACGCCGTTGCTTAAAAGAGCTTTTTGCATTTTAAGACGGCGCGGTGATGTCATGAACTTTGATTTAGACGGCAAAATTGTTGACCTTCAGTACAAATCTCCTCTGGCAATGACACAAGCCAGAAAAGATGTCAGCAACGTAACCGAATGGATAACTCAGGCGGCAATGCTTGGCGCAGATGGTCAAGCCGCCGTAAATATGTTTGAAGCCGCCAAGTGGCTCGGACATACCCTGAATGTTCCGGCTTCCTTGATTGTCGAAAACAAACCGGAGACCGATGCGGGTTTGGCAGAGCTTGCGTCCGCCATAACGGGGGAGGCAACACAAGATGCCGGAATTTTATGATACCAAGGATATGAGCGATGAGGAAATCCGCACCGCTTATGTCAGGTGTTTTGCAAGCAGAGAGGGAAAAATAGTCCTCTCTCATTTAAGAAAAATTACCTTAGAGCGCTATCTCGGGCCGGACAGCTCTTCCGATGAACTAAGACATCTGGAAGGTCAGCGGCATTTAGTAAGTTGTATCTTGGCGCTTTCGGGCAATAAATTTTAACAACGTCTTTTTTTGGAAAGGAAAAATAATGAACAAAAAATTTGAAGGAAATCTGATTGAAAAATCACCTTCCGCTCAGACAGGTAAACCGGCCGGACTTCCGGACAAATTCTGGGATGAGGAAACCGGTCAGGTAAACCTTGAGGCTTTGATTGAAGACTATAATTATATGGCTTCGCGCGATGATAATTTGGTTGAAATTCACAATCGCAATATGCCGGAAAGCTATGATAAATATGAGGTTAAATTTCCGCATCCGTTGCTTGACAGAGATGATGAAATTTTCAAGCGTTTTTATGAAAAAGGCTTTACCAATGAGCAGGCACAGTTGGTTTATGATTTAGCCAATGAACGTGTTATTCCCGTGTTGGATAGTCTAGCCTCAGATTATGAAGCAGAAAGACAAATAGATAGGCTTAAACGCTACTTCGGTTCTGAAGAGAAGTTTAGTGAGATTTGTCGTCAGATTTCCGTTTGGGCAAAAAGAAACCTGCAAACCGATGTTTATGAGGCTTTGGGTTCAACCGCGGACGGCGTTATTGCTTTGTATAAGATGATGTCTTCAAATGAGCCGTCTTTGGGCAAAGACAGAGATTTTGGCGAAGACTTAAGCGAGGAAAACTTGCGCAAGATGATGGAAGACCCGCGTTATTGGCGAGACAAAGACAAAGCCTATATCGCCAAAATCACCAAAGGCTTTGAAAAACTTTATCCTGAGAAATAAAACCTCAGGATTTTTTTTAATCTGAACAAAAATCTTTTTTTTAATTTTATGGAGAAAAAATAATGTCAACACAAGTAAGTGAATCTTTTATCAAACAATTTGAAGCAGATGTTCACCTTTGTTATCAGCAAAATGGTTCTAAGTTGAGAAACACCGTTCGTTATAAAAATGGTGTTAAAGGCTCTTCAACCGTATTCCAGAAGGTTGGTAAGGGTATTGCTTCTCAAAAAGCACGCCATGGTTTGGTTCCGGTAATGAGCTTGGATCATTCTCCCGTTGAATGCGAGTTGCAGGATTACTACGCCGGCGATTGGGTAGATGCTTTGGACGAGCTGAAATTGAGTATTGATGAGCGTCGTGTTATTGCCAACTCCGGTGCTTATGCCTTGGGACGCAAGACAGATGAACTGATTATCAATGCTTTGGCTCAGGTTGGTCCGGAAAATGATGTCGGTGATTATGCCGAAGTTATGACCAAGAAAGAAATTTTGGATGCTTTTGCTAAGTTGAATGAAAACGATGTTCCGGATGATGGTCAGCGCTTTGGCTTGGTTGGTCCGCATCAGTGGAATGCTTTGCTTAACATTCAGGAATTTTCAAATTCGGATTATGCCGGAGATAACTTGCCGTTCTTAAAAGGTACGGAAAGCCGCAAATGGTTGGGCATTAACTGGATTATGCATACAGGTTTGCCGCTTGAGGGCACCAATCGCGATTGCTTCATCTTCCACAAAACCGCAGTAGGACATGCTTGTGGTCAGGAAGTAAAATCAGACATCAGCTGGCACGGCGACCATGCGGCACACTTTGTCAATAACATGATGAGCCAAGGTGCTTGCCTGATTGACGGCACGGGTGTCATCCGCATCAAATGCAAAGAAGCTTCAATTTAGTAGAATAAGAAAGGAATAAAACAATGGCATTTAATTCAAAAAACTTTAGCGTAATGGCTTATGCTAACGGATTCACACTTTGGAATTATCAAACTCCCGATACTTTGGAAACCGTAAAAGAAGCTGGGTATTTTAATGATGTTTCGGCTTTTGCTCGTAAGGGAGATATGATTTTGGTCGTAGCCAATAATGCGGCGGCGGTTGCTCCGGCAATTTTGAGTGTAACGGATATTGCCGCCGGTTCCGTAACCGTGGCGGATACCATTTCTCAGGCAGCCGCTTAACGCTACCAAACAAACGCATTATTAGCAAATGATAACCGGGAAGTCGCGTAAAAGCGGCTTCCCATTTTTATGGAGAAACAAAATGGCCTATAATGACATTAGCATATGTTCAAATGCTTTGCTAAAAATCGGCGCGGAAAGTATAACATCTTTTTTGGATGGAACAGCGGAGGCAGAAGTTGCCGCAAACTTATACCCGATGATAAGAGATGGTTTACTAGCCTCATATCCTTGGAGTTTTGCTGTCGGTCAAAAAGCTCTGCCGCGTTTGGCTGGTGTTCCTCTGGCAGATTATAGTTATGCTTACCAGTTGCCAAATGACTTTTTACGCGTTTTATCCGCGGGAAGCGGTCGTAATGGCAGCGGCATAGAATATCGTATAGTGGAAAATCGCCTGCACACAAACGTACCGGAAGTCAATTTAACATATATTTTTCGGCCGCATGAGAGCTTGTTTCCGGCATATTTTTGCGAGTTACTGATAGCAAGATTAGCGTCAGAATTTTGCTTGCCTCTGACCGAAAGCACCACACGTTCGGAATATTTGCAAAAAAACTTCGAGGAACTGGAAAAAAGAACACGCCTGATAGATGCTCAACAGTCAACCCCCAAACGTTTTGAGGACTTTACGCTGGTGGAGGCAAGACAATGAGTAATTTGCTTCAGGTAAAAACAAATTTTACAGCCGGTTGTATCGGAAGAAATTTGTATGGACGCGGAGATTTAAGCATTTTTGAAAATGGTGCGCGTACTTTGGAGAATGTAATTATTCAACCGACCGGAGGTGTTTCAAGACGCAAAGGTTTGGCTTTGGTTGAAAAAATAAATAAATCGGCAAGGTTAATTTCATTTGAATTTAACACTGAGCAAATTTATCTGATATGCATTTGTGAAGAAGAAATCAGGATTTATAAGGACAATGAATGCATAAAGACCTTGGCTTCTCCATGGACATCGGATCAGCTTTCTTCCCTGAATTATACACAAAGTGCAGATACCTTGTTGGTCGTTCATCCTGATGTGCCGCCGCAACAAATCACGCGTGGAGATAATGAAGATTGGCAAATCTCAAAGATGGAGTATTATACCAAAGAAGGAAGAATTTATTGTCCGTTTTATAATTACTATAATCACAAAGTAAGTATATCACCAAGCGGCACGAGTGGAACGATTACCATATCATCACCTTCGGAAATATTTACCGCAGCATCTGTCGGAAGCCTGATTAATGTTCGCAGTGGACAGGTAACAATAAGTGAATATGTAAGCCCTACGGAAGTAAAAGCGACAGTAAACTGTAAGCTGGCATCTACAGGTTCAACAAACGATTGGGAAGAATCTGCTTTTTCTTCACTACGAGGTTGGCCAAATTCTATAACCTTCCATCAAAATCGTTTGGTCTTTGGTGGCTCCAAGAGTTTGCCGAACCGCTTGTGGTTTTCAAAGTCAGGAGACTTATTTTGCTTTGATATCGGAACGGGCTTGGATGATGAAGCCATAGAATTCGGCATATTGTCAGATCAGGTAAATACCATAAAGGCTTTGGTTTCAGCAAGACATCTACTTGTTTTTACAACCGGAGCCGAATGGATGGTCAGTGGCAACCCGTTAACCCCGACGAGCATTCAGTTGAGTCGTCAAACGAGTACGGGGAGTTATGACAAATGCTGTCTATATCCGCAACAAATTGATGGTGCGACGGTTTTTGTTTCGCAAAGCGGACATCAGCTTAGAGAATTCTTGTACACGGATACGGAACAAGCATATCAGTCAAAAGATCTAACCCTAATGTCAGGAGAAATAATAAGCTCTCCGGTAGATAACGATTTTAGCCGAGATGAATGTGTCTTATACATCGTATTGGCTGATGGCTCAGTGTCTTGTTTAACAAGTTATCGTACGGAAGAAGTAACAGCCTGGAGCAAACTCAGAACCAATGGAAAGTTTTTATCTGTAGCCGTAATCGGAAATGAAATTTATTTTTGCACCTTAAGGAAAAACGGATATTTCATCGAAAAAATAAGCGATGAATTTTATGCCGATTGCGCCGTCAAACTTCATTCTGAAACACCAAAGAAATTATGGTCCGGATTAGAACATCTGGAAGGATGCGAAATTTCTGTGCTGGCCGATGATTTCAGCGTCGGAAAATACAAGGTTGAAAACGGCTGTATAGATTTATTGGAGGAAGCTTCGGACTTGGTTGTAGGTTTGCCCTATGAACATATTATAGAGCCTTTGCCATATGTGGCAGATGCCGTTAGACCATATTCCCCGCAAGCACTAAGAGTTATCAGCGGGCTATTCCGTATCTTAAACACGCGTTGTTTTTGTATTGATATGGGAAATGGTTATCTGCAAGTTCCGCTAAAACGTCTGTTTAAGGATGATATTTTAGATGCTCCGCCGAGCTCATACAGTGGCGATGTTCGCCTGCGTGCTTTGGGGTGGATAAGAGAGATGGATAAGCCTCTTTGGAGTATCAAGTCAGATGAGCCGTTGGCTTTTACCTTATTGTCAGCGGTATTGGAAGTTAAAATCAAAGGATAAAAGAAAGGAGAACAACATGGGTGGATTATCAGCAGCCGCCGCAGCAGGAGCAGCAGGCTCTGCCGGAGCAGCAGGCTCTGCAGGTGCGGCAAGTAGTATTTTGGGAGGAGCTTCAGCGTTGGGAGCATCAAATGTGGCATCTCAAATTGGCGGCGGATTATCTTTAAAATCGCTATTAGGTCCTATTGGTATGGCAAGTGATATAAAAAGCATTTTTGATTCTAAAAGTTCGGCCAAAAGGCAAGAAAAAAATGCTACAATATTACAATATCTGAATATGCAACGTAAGAAGAATATCTTGGAGCAACAACTTGCAACGCGTCACGCTCGAATGTCCGGAATGGGAATATCATCTTCAGCTTCGGCAGATGCAGCCAACAATCGGCTTATTGATGAAGCTTTTGATGATATCGAGAAAGATAACATCGCGTTTCTTTCTCAGCAAGATGAGTATAATAATACGCAAAATCAATATCGAAAAAATCTTCTGGATAAAGGGTTATCCATAGCCAATAAAGTCTTAAAATAAGGAGACACAAATGCCTAGAAGAAAGCTCACTTGTCAGGAAAAACGTCGCAAAGCTTATGAAAAAACTTTACCGTTAGGCGACCAATTAGATGCAATTTTGAAAGCTTTTGATATGGTCTTGCAAGACGGCGGAGATTTGCCTTATGAGTTGATAGATGTGATTGAGAAATGGCAAGCAGTTAAAGAAAAATATCCCAAATCATGATAAATCTCCCCCGAAGCGTAACTTCGGGGGAGATATTTTTTTTGTTGTTTATCATATATTAATATTTTTTTAGTAAAGGATTTTAAGAACAAATAAGGAAGGTAAAAACATTGCCGGATTTAATCACAGAGGAAATCGTTCATGTTAAAGGTCATCCCAAGCGGTTGGTCGTATTTTTGCATGGCTATATAGATTCGTCTGAGGTCATAGATAAAACCATAACCCCGCTGATAGATAAGCTTGATGACGTTGCCGTACATGTGCCGCAATCTCCTTTTATGTGCGAAATACATCCCAATAAAAGGCAATGGTATTCTATGCATCGTTTTGACCCCAATGATGATCGCAAGACTGTCCCGACATTGAAGGAGTGCGTCGCATTCTATGAAAAAATGGCTCCGGGTTATCGCGAGGCTTTTGAATATGTTAACCCCTATATTGACAATTGTTTGAACGAATATCAACTGGAAGATAAGGACTTGTATCTTTGCGGTTTTTCTCAAGGCGCAATGTTGGCAATTTATATTTCATTGATGAGAGAGAACAAAATCGGTGGCTGTATAAGTTTCAGCGGAATTGTGGCTCCTGCAAAATTTTTATTGAAGCACGCTCAAAGTTCACCGGATATGCTGCTCATACATGGAGATGAAGATAATTTAGTGCGTTTTGAGGCACTGGATTTTTCCAGAAAAAATTTGCAAAAAATGGGCTGCAATGTAGAGACATACACCATAAAGGGAGGGCGTCATCGTGTCACTGAAGATGCATTGGATGTCGCTGCCGCATACTTAAATACAAAATTTATAGAAAAGGCTGCGGAATAATTAAGCCGCCGTCCTTTAAGAGCTTATTTTGTTCTCTGTCTAGATTAAAGCTGGATCCTTTGCCCAAATTTTTTTCATAAATTTCTCCGAAATTTCCTATCTCGGTAAGCTCCTTACGAAGCCATTCGGGATTATATGTTTTAAATTTATTCCACAAATCAGGATTAACCCCGAGAAGATTTTTTGTTGATGTGTCTTTAACACCGATAAAAATATTAATATTTTCAGAATTAATACCGATATCTTCTGCCAATTTTAGTGCATTAAGAATCCATTTGGCGGAAATTCTCCAAGTATTATTTTCTTTTGCGGCAAAAGCATAAACGGGTTTAACACTGATAACTTCAGGCAAAACTTGAGTTGTTTTATCTTTAATTCCGGCAGATTTTAAGACATTTGTCAGGAACAAAGCATTTCCGGTAAGAAGATTGCAACGCTTGAGTAAAAAAGCCTCTTTGGCACGTTGAGAACTTGCAAAAAGCAATGGTTTTAAGTCCAAGTTGTAACGAGCATTATATTCTTCTAAATTGTACTGGTCGTCAGAGTTGTTGACCACACAAACCTTCTGCCCTTTATAGTCTTCCATAGAGGTTGCTTTGTCGGCGTTTCTTCCTAAAAACATTTGTTTGTCATAGTAGATAATGTCAATAGGTGTTGCCTGAGAACGAATTTCATTACTCGCAGAGTAGGGCGCTCCGCCAAGCATAATATCAATCTTATTTGTTACCAGATATTTCGACACCATGTTTGTCGTAACATTAACCATTTCAATCCGTTCTTTGTCTCCAAGCACGGCTAAAGCCAGCACACGGCACAAGTCTGCATCAATTCCTCTCCAATCACCGTTTTCATCTTTATAGGCGTAAGTCTGAGCAGAAAGATCTGTACCGCAACGAACCACGCCTCTTGTTTGAATATAACGCAGACCGGCATCTTTTGCAGCTAAAGCTTCAGAGGCAAGAGTTAAGGCTAAAAAACAATAAAAAACGAATTTAAGTTTCATTTTATTAACCAAATTATGTTACAATTACTACAAGATGGAACAATAATAAGAGATTTTTTATGAAAAGTAAGATTTTTTTGCAACTTATCATATTTTGTTTTGCCTGCTTTGTCGGAGTTGCTTCGGCGGCTGAAAAAATCAGCCCCAAGGAAGCCGAAGTTTGGGTAAATCAAAAGGGTAAAGAGTTGTTGGAAACCTTTTCTCTGAAAGATATCAGAACCAAATATGCTAAGCTGGATGATATGTTTCTAAACGACGTAGATTTGGATTATATCGGCAAATTCGTTGTCGGCAAATACTGGCGTCAGATGAGCAAAGAACAGCAGGAAAGATATATTCCGCTGTTCAAGCGCTATTCCTTGAGTTTGTATAAAGGTTTTCCGCTAAACTTCAACTTTGACATAAACTTCAAAGTTACCAATATCAAAACAGAAAAAAATTATACGGATATCAATACCTTGATAACTTTAGACGGAGAACAGCAAAATCCACAGAATCAAAACAGTTTTTTGGTAAGTTTTCGTGTGCATAAAGTTGATGGTAAACTGAAAATCATAGACCTAAAATTAGCGGAAAGCAGCCTGATTCTCTCATATAGAGGACGTTTTTACGAGATGTTGAGAAGCGTGGATGATGAGATAGAATGGTTCTTGGAAGATTTGGAAATGATAACGGCTTCGGCGGAAGCACAAAACCAAATGATGCTGGAACAAGAAAATTTCTAAAAATCTGTTGAATTTATTGTAACAAACTTATATTATCCGCTATAGTTTTGCAAAACTTTAGTGGATTTTTTTTATGAGTAATAATATCAAAGTTAGATTTGCGCCGAGCCCGACCGGCTATATGCACATCGGCAATACGCGCACAGCATTGTTTAATTGGCTTTTAGCCAAAAAATTAGGTGGTCGTTTTATGCTCCGTATTGATGATACGGACAGAGAGCGTTCTAAAAAAGAATATGAAGATTCCTTAAGAGAGTCTTTGGTTTGGCTCGGACTGAACTGGACGGAGGAAGCCCGCCAGTCTGCCAGAATGGATCGTTATAACGCCGTTGTGGAACAACTCAAACAACAAGGACGGATTTACGCTTGCTGGGAAACCCCCGAGGAATTGGAGCTGATGCGCAAGCAGCTTATGGCTAAAGGACAACCACCGATTTATGCACGCAGATTGAGCGATGAAGAAATCGCCCAACGCGAGAAAGACGGACGCCGCCCGCATTATCGTTTCAAGCTCGTTTCCGGCGAGATTAAGTGGAATGACCTGATTCGCGGTGAGGTTAAGTATGATGCCTCTAAGTTGAGCGACCCGATTGTCATTCGCGAAGACGGCACGTTTTTGTATCATCTGCCTTCGGTTATTGATGACGTTGACTTCGGGATTACGCATATTGTCCGCGGCGAAGACCATGTTACCAATACGGCGGTTCAGATAGAGATGTTTAACGCTATCGGCGGCAGAGTGCCGGAGTTTGCGCATTTACCTTTGCTCACGGGCAAGGAAGGCAAATTATCCAAACGTCTGGGTTCTTTGGGTGTTCGCGAGCTGAGAGCCGAAGGTGTTGAGCCTATGGCAATTTGCTCTTTCTTGGCAAAGCTTGGCACCTCTGAAAGCATTGAGCCTTTTTATGCTTTGGAAGATTTAGCGGCTTCTTTGGATTTTGGTCGCTTGGGTCGTTCTCAGCCAAAGTTTGATGCTGAAGATTTGCGCCGTTTCAATACGGTTTATCTGCACGCTCTGCCTTATGAAAATGTCAAGGACAGAGTGGATGTCAGCGAAGAATTTTGGAATGCCGTCCGCGGTAATTTAAGCAAAGTTGATGATGTTCGGATTTGGGCTGATGTTTGCTTTAAAAATATTAAACCGGTGCTTGAAGATGAGGTTGCAACCAAGGCAGCTGCCGAGCTTTTGCCGCAAGAGCCGTGGAATGACGAAACCTGGAAAACTTGGACCGATTCCATCAAGCAGCAAACCGGCAAAAAAGGAAAAGATTTGTTCCACCCGTTGCGTCTGGCTTTAACAGGCTTGCCGGATGGTCCGGAGCTGAGACATCTCTTGCCGTTCATCGGCAGGGAAAAGGCTCAAAAACGCCTTATGGGAATAAGTGATTAGGAGACAGAAAATGAAAATCAGCCTGCATAATACGCTGTTGCGCCGCAAACAAGAGTTTACCCCGATTGATGCAAACAATGTGCGTATGTATGTCTGTGGTCCGACAGTTTATGACCGCGCACATCTGGGCAATGCCAAAACCTCGGTTGTTTTTGATGTGTTGTATCGTTTTCTGTGTCAGGTTTACGGCAAAGAGCACGTAACCTATGTGTCTAATATTACGGATGTTGATGACAAGATTCTAAACAAGCACAAAGAAACCGGAAAATCCATCCGTGAGATTACGGAACAGACTTTTCAGTGGTATCTGGACGATATGAAAAAATTAAATGTTCTGGACCCGAATTATCGCCCGCGTGCAACTGAATATATTCAGGAGATGATAGAGCTGGTTAAGTTGTTGTTGCAAAACGGTCATGCTTATGAGGCAGAGGGGCATGTTTTGTTCAGCGTAGATTCTATGCCGAATTATGGTTTTCTTTCCGGCCGCTCCATGAAGGAGATGTTGGCCGGTGCGCGCATTGAGGTTGCGGATTATAAGAAAAATCCGGCAGACTTCATTTTATGGAAACCATCTGACCCCGACCAACCCGGATGGGACAGCCCTTGGGGCTATGGTCGCCCCGGTTGGCACTTGGAATGCTCGGCGATGAGCTCCAAGTTGTTAGGCGATTCTTTTGATATTCACGGCGGCGGTTCGGACCTGATTTTCCCGCACCATGAGAACGAATGCGCTCAGTCTTGCTGCGCACATCCCGGCTCAAGTTTTGCCAAATATTGGGTACACGCCGGAATGTTGATGGTAGATGGTGTTAAGATGTCAAAGTCTTTGGGCAACTTCTATAATGTGGACGAGATTATATCCAAATATCCGGCAGAGGCTCTGCGCCTGTTGTTCCTGACCACGCATTATCACCAGCCGTTTAACTTCACTTTTGAGGGGTTGAATCAGGCAAAAGCAGCATTGGATAAGTTCTATAATGCTCTGCGTCAGAATGCCGATGTTAAGGCAGAAAAAACAGCTCCGAACGCTAAGTTGATGGAAGCTCTGGCTGATGACATCAACACACCTTTGGCATTGTCTGTTCTGCACGAGATTGTCAATAATCTGAACAAAGCCGAAACAATGGAAGACAAGGCTAAATATAAGTCTGAACTTTTAGCTTCGGCAGATGTTTTGGGCTTGTTGTACCAAGAACCGGAAGTCTGGTTTAAGGGTGGCGCCGGTGAAAAAGGCGGTATGAGCGAGGCTGATATTGAGGCAAAAATTGCAGAACGTTTGGCCGCCAAAAAGAACAAAGATTATGCCCTGGCAGACCAGATTCGCAATGAGCTGAAAGAAGCCGGCATTATCTTGGAAGATACGCCTTCCGGCACAAGCTGGAAAAGAGCATAAAAAAGAAGCACCGCAAGGTGCTTTTTTTATGTGTTGCAAAATAGAATGAAACCTTTATAATTACATCCGTCATCAGCAATGGTTAGGCTGGTGGCGGAGTGTCGAAACTCCTTACAGAAAATAATTAACCTCCAGCAATGGGGGATGGTGCGATATAAGCCGTTTTTTGCGGACGAATAAGCACACTGTTTCTGTACAGTTTCGAACTCCTCCGCTCTCCTTTGAGAGCGGTTTTGTTTTACGCAAAACAATAGGAGTTGAACAGTATGAATTTTGATTTTAACTTGCAAAATATAAAACAAAAACGCAAGCTACGCCGACAATTGGGTTTTGTACTTTTTAGGTGTCGGTATCATAAGAATTACAGCTTACAAAGTGTTTCCCGCCGAACTGGGCTTAACCCCATAATCATTGACCGCATAGAGTTGGGCAAAGGCAATGTACAATGGAGTGATTTTTTGATTCTGATGAATTTCTATGGCAAAGATTTTAGCTTTGAAATGGAAAAAATACACACCCGTTCAGAGGAGCACCCTTTTCCCCGTCATTCTGAGGGACATTGTCCCGAAGAATTCACGCCCTTCCTCCGTCATTCTGAGGAGCTTTGCTCCGAAGAATCCATAACGACATAGGGCACAAAAGATAGATATGCATTTAGGAAGCATCGCGGTTCAGTAAAGATTCGTACCGCCGCCATTGATGCGGTCAAGCTGGCAACAGCTTGCGCTCAAGTGCGTCCACTTGTCAAGCTGGCAACAGCTTGTCAGGGGAGCATAATTTTGCATTGAATATTGGTTGCGGATTCCAATTTGGTTTTAAAGTCAAGCGGGTCAACTTTTCCTTCCGTGAAGAGGTCATAGTGGATGGGTACGACGATTTTGGGATTAAGCCAACCGGCGGCGATGACTGCTTCATCAATATTCATGTTCGCACGCCCGCCGATGGGAATAAAAGCGATGTCGGGTTTATAAATTTCGCCGACAAGCTTAAAATCTTGCTGGAGCGCCGTGTCGCCCAAGGCGTAGACTTTGACCTTGCCAAAGTTCATAAAGATACTGGCAGCTTGACCAAAGGACTTTCCGTTAGGTAAAAATCCGCTGTGCATGGCATAACGAAATTGTGCCGTTCCCCAAGTATATTTCCAGGTGCCGCCGATGGGAAGGCGGATGATTTCCGCACCTTGCTCAGCACAATATTCCGCAAGCTCCATAACAGCGGTAATAGGGGCTTTGTTGGCTTTGGAAATGGCAACGGCATCCCCCAAATGGTCGGCGTGCCCGTGGGTAAGCAAAATATCCGTAGCTTTAATGGATTCCGGTTTTTGGGTTGCCATAGGTGCATTGGTCAAAAAGGGGTCAATCACCACGGAAGATTCGTCTTTGTTGAGCACAAAACCGCTGTGCCCGAGAAAGCTGATTCGCAAGTCCTCATATTGCAAGATGTCAGACATATTTACTTCTCCGAAAAGATTTAAGATTAAGAAGATGGTACAAGATTTTTTATAGCTTGTATATAAACTTTTTAGGCAATTTTATTAGTGATTGACAGATGTTGTAACAGGCGGTAGAAAAAACAAAAGTCAAATGTAAAAGAGAGGAAATTATGGCTGAAGCATTGGAAGAATTTTTTCCGATTCTGATAGAAAATTATATCCGTTTTGAAACTGCCAAACGCTATGTGCAAATCAGAGATGAGGGGACGGAAGCACCTTTGACTACCAAGTTTAAGATAGCCAAAGAATATTATGAGAAGATGATAAACTTTGATGTAACGGCTCCGTTGATAGGGCTGGAGTTGAGCTATGATGAAGCATCTTCAATTTTAAGTGTGGAACCGACGGATTATTTTAAGGAACTTTATGAAAACAAAATAATGAGCGATGTTGCGTTCAAACAGTCTAATGAGTCGGTGGGACGATATTCAAACTTTATTGAGGTAATAGAATAAAAAAAAGACCTGTTAGAAACAGGTCTTTTTTATGCGTTAAAATTTGTTGCATTATTGTACAGAATATTGTACAATATTTAAAACAACGGTGGGGGATTCGATTATGGAAGCTGTAACTTATACAAGTGCTCGGCAAAATATGGCAAGGTTATTGGATGAAGTTTGCAACAACAGTGAGGTTAAAATCATCACCAGAACCAATAAGCCGTCAGCAGTAATGATGAGTTTGGATGATTACAATTCGTGGATGGAAACTTGTTACTTATTGTCCAATCCGTACAATGCAGAGCATTTAAGAAAAAGCCTTGAACAGGCAGATAACGGAGAAGTCATAGATGTCAAAATTGACGAGCTTTAAGTTTACCAAAACTGCGTATAAGGACTATTTGCTGATGAAACAGCAAGAACCGAGGTTAGCGGCAAAAATCAAGGAGTTGATTATCAATATTATGGAAACACCTTTTGAAGGTTTAGGTAAACCGGAAGCTCTTAAATTTGACCTAAGCGGATGTTGGTCAAGACGCATAAATCAACAACATCGCCTAGTGTATCGTGTTGCAGATAATGAAATTTTGATTATCTCTTGCCGATATCACTATAAGTAAGAGTAATAGAATAAAAAAAAGACCTGTTAGAAACAGGTCTTTTTTTTTGATTGGTAGGGGTAGTCAGACTTGAACTGACACGGCCTGAGGCCACAAGATTTTGAGTCTAGCGCGTCTACCAGTTCCGCCATACCCCCATCGTTTACGAGAAGAATAGATATAATATTTATTTCTAAACGTCAATAGTTTTTTTACTAAAAATCATTAAAAATATCAATAAATTTGCAAGAAAGGGGTTAAGACATTGTCAAATCTGGAAAATATGGCGCAAGAATATTATCAAAAAGGCGAGTTTCCATTGGCGCTTTCCGCTTGGTTGGAGCTTGCGCAAAGCAACCCCGAAAAGGAAAATTACTATATTTGTGCCGGAAATTGCTTTGATGCCATGGGCAATAAAGAGTCGGCAGTTAAGTGTTATCTCAAAGCATATAAGCAAAATAAAAAATCTCTTCCTGCCATAAGCAATTTGGCAACCGCATATTATGAATTGGAAAATTTGGAAGAGGCAAAAAAATATTCTTGCTTGGCCTTAAAATATGATTCTGAAAATTTGTCAGCGCTGATAAATTTAGGCAATGTTTTTTACCGTCAGAAAAAATATAACGAAGCTTTGGAATATTATAAAAAAGCGGTTGAGATAAATGAAGATTATTTTGTTGCCGTCATCAATCTTGCCAACACCTATTTTGATCTTAAAGATTATGCTATGTCTTTGCGCTATGCCAAGCAAGCAACAAAGCTGGATTCCAATGCATTACATGCTTGGACGTTGCTCGGAAATTCTGCGCTTGAAACAGGAGATTATGATGAGGCATTATCTGCATTTCTAAAGGCGGAAAAAATCGATTCTGCAGACCCTTGGATTCACAATTATTTATCACAAGCCTATCAGAAAAAATCGCTGTGGAAAAATGCCTTTGAAAATGGATGGCAGGCTGTGGAAAAAAGTGGCGGAGAAGAGTCTCATCACATAAATTTTGGTTATCTTTTATATGAAGCAAAATTAGAAAAACAAGATTCCCTTTGTGCTGAATATGTAAAAATTTGGCAGAAAAAATATGGTGAAAACAAGATAGTTTTGCATATGTGCAAAGCCTTATCTGATGGGCGTTCGGAAGGTATTGCCCCTGCAGAATACGTGCGAAATATTTTTGATGTTTTTGCACCCGATTTTGAGCAAGTTTTAGATGGACTTGAATATCGCGCGCCGGATTTAATTTATAGATTCTTACAAGAAATTTATGGTGCAAAAAAATACTTCGGCTTACGGATTCTGGATGCGGGTTGCGGTACCGGATTATGCGGAAAATTCTTAAAAAAATATGCCTCCTTCAGAGGGCTGATTGGCGTAGATTTATCTTCCGGAATGCTCAAAGAAGCAGCCACAAAAAAGATATATAGTGAATTGATTTGCCAAGATATTTTTGAATATCTGAATGCTGAAAAATCATCTTATGATTTGATTGTTGCTGCAGATGTTTTTACCTATATCGGAGATTTGGAAAAACTCTTTTCAGCACTCTCTGATTCCCTAAAAAAAAGGGGGCGTGTAATCTTTACTGTTTCTGAAAATTCCATAAACGATTCTAAATGGTTTTTGCATGCATCTGGGCGTTTTTTACATAGCCTGAAATATGTTGAAAACTTGCTTGAAAAAAATGGTTTTTTACAAGAAAAAATAAGTCGAGAAAAACTAAGAAACGAAGGTGATTCTGAAGTTTTCGGATATGTAATTTCAGCACAAAAAAAGTAAGAAAAAAACCTCTCAAATTTGAGAGGTTTTTTTTAATTTTTCAACTCTAAAAAAGAGCAATTATTTTGCAGATTTTTTAGTAGAAGAAGTGCTCTTGCAAGAAGAGGTTTTGCTGCAAGTTTTCTTAGAAGAAGCAGATGTCTTCTTTGTGTTGCAAGAAGTGTTAGACTTGCAAGAAGAAGATTTGCAATTGTTAGAAAACTGAGCTACAGCCAAAGACCAAAAATACTCGTCTTGACCCATCGGACGACCAGCATTTTCCCACAAATAGTAAGCAGCTTCTTTGATTGCATTTTCGTTGTATTTAACCATAACTAACTCCAAATAAAAATAAAAAATGTTTGCTAACACGTTCTAATATACATTCAAAATTTTATACGTCAATAACAAATCTTGAGATAATATTGATTTTGCAAAATAAAAGATAAACAGGTGCCGAATTTGCCTTGCAATTAAAATGAGAAGAATTTATATCTAATTTTGAAGGGCAATTTTATTATCAAAATTAATTATGTCTAAGTCTATAGGGGGCTATATGGAATATCTGTTATCAAAAGAAGAAATGCAGGCAGTAATTGACGGTAATCATGGCAACGTTTTTGCCGTTTTGGGCATACACCGCGACAAGGGAAGCAAAGAGGTTTATATCAGAGCATATCAACCCAACACGCGTTCGATTGAGGTCATAAAAAATGACGGAACTTCACTTGGAAAAATGACCAAATTGGATGACCGTGGTTTTTATCAAATCAACCTCGGTGTCGGTGAAAATTTTGCATATCGTTTCAAAATTGAGAATGACTTAGGCAATGTTTATACGGCTGAAGATGTTTATCGTTTTCAGTCCAATATCGGTGATATTGACGCATATCTTTTAGCTGAAGGAACTCACCTTGACATGTATAAAAAACTCGGCGCACATCCGATGATGATGGATGGTGTTGCCGGTGTTAGTTTTGCCGTTTGGGCCCCGAATGCCAAAAGAGTTTCGGTTGTTGGAAATTTCAATAACTGGGATGGTCGTGTCAATGTGATGCGCAAGCACCCGACTTGCGGTGTGTGGGATATTTTTATTCCGGGCATCGGTCAGGGTGAGTTGTATAAGTATGAAGTAAAAACCCAACAAGATTATATTTTGGTCAAGTCTGATCCCGTTGCTTTTTATTCCGAAAAAAGACCAAACACAGCCTCCATCGTTTATAACATTGATAACTATCATTGGGAAGACGAAGGCTGGATGAACTATCGCGAACAAGCCAATAGTTTTGATCGTCCGATGTCTATTTATGAAGTTCACTTAGGCTCATGGCGGCGCAAAGGCGAAAATGGCGAGGAATATTTGACCTATCGTGAGTTTGCCGATTATCTGGTTCCCTATGTCAGCAATATGGGCTTTACGCATGTTGAATTTTTACCTTTGGCTGAACACCCGTTGGATGCATCTTGGGGTTATCAGGTAACAGGTATGTTTGCACCCACATCTCGTTTCGGTAATCCGGATGATTTTCGTTATATGATTGATAAATTCCATCAGGCCGGTATCGGTGTGATTATGGACTGGGTTCCGGCACACTTCCCGAAAGACGGACATGGTTTGGTAGAATTTGACGGTACGCATTTATATGAACATGCCGACCCGCGCAAAGGCGAACATACGGACTGGGGTACAAAGATTTATAACTATGGTCGCACCGAAGTATGCAACTTCTTGTGCGCAAGTGCGCTCTATTGGTTGAAGGAATACCACATCGATGGTTTGCGTGTGGATGCGGTTGCTTCAATGTTGTATCTGGATTATTCTCGCAAGAATGGTGAATGGATTCCAAACATCTATGGCGGTAATGAAAACTTGGAAGCTATATCGTTCCTGCGTAAGATGAATGAGCTGGTTTATGGACATAACAAAGGCGCGTTCACTTGTGCGGAAGAGTCCACGGCATGGCCGATGGTTTCTCGTCCGACCTCAATGGGCGGATTGGGCTTTGGTTATAAGTGGAATATGGGTTGGATGAATGATACTTTGCGTTACATCAGCAAAGATCCCATTCATCGCAAATATCATCATGGTATGCTGACCTTTGGTTTGCTCTATGCGTTTAATGAAAACTTTATTTTGCCGATTTCGCATGATGAGGTCGTGCATGGCAAGGGTTCAATGTTGGCCAAGATGCCGGGAGATGAGTGGCAAAAATTTGCAAACTTAAGAGCTTATTACGGCTTTATGTTTACCCACCCCGGAAAGAAGCTTTTGTTTATGGGCAACGAGTTTGGTCAAGATTGGGAATGGAACGCGGAAGAAAGCCTGCGTTGGCACTTGCTGGAATATCCGATGTATAAGGGTATGCAAAACTGCGTTCGCGATTTGAACCTGATGTATAAAGGCAACTCCGCACTTTATGAAGTCGATTTTGATTATCGTGGTTTTGAATGGATTGAACATTCAAATGCGGATGATAGTGTTATTTCATATATCCGCAAAGGTAATCAGCCCGGAGATTATCTGATTACGATTTGTAACTTTACACCGGTCGTCAGACACGATTATCGTGTTGGTGTCTTTGAAAAATGTCGTTATCAAGAAATTTTTAACAGTGATGATGTAAACTACTGGGGTAGCGGCGTTAAAAATGAAGGATTCATGGAGGCCGAAGAACAGGAGTGGAATATGAAACCATATTCTATTCGCGTAACACTTCCGCCTTTGTCAACCATCGTAATTAAGCCGATACGTTAGGAAGAGTTTTTAATACAAGCGGAGAACGACTATGGCAAGCAATAAACCCTCAAGCGGTAAACCTTATCCACTAGGTTCGGTTTACGACGGGAAGGGTGTAAACTTTGCCTTATTTTCAGCACATGCCGAAAAAGTCGAGCTCTGCTTGTTTGATAAAACCGGCGCACAAGAGCTAAAGCGCTATGCCATAACCGAGAATGACAACAGCGTCTGGCATATTTATATTCCGAGGTTGGAGCCTGGACAAGTTTATGGTTATCGCGTTTATGGACCTTATAAGCCGGAAGAAGGTAAAAGATTTAATCCGAATAAATTATTGATAGACCCCTATGGCAAACAGCTTGTCGGTAAGCTTATTTGGCATAAAGCCATATTCGGTTATGATTGGGATAGTCCGGATAAAGATTTGTCTTTTTCGGAGCTGGACAGCGCACCTTATGTTCCGAAGTCTGTCGTCGTTGATGATGATTATGACTGGGAAGGAGATGAACCTCTAAAACGCCCGTTCGAAGAAACCATTATTTATGAAACCCATACAAGGGGATTTACTCGTCTGCATCCCAAAGTTCCGGATGTTCAGCGCGGAACATTTTTAGGCATGAGTCATAAGTCGGTAGTCGGTTATCTGAAATGGTTAGGCGTAACGGCGGTAGAATTGTTGCCGATACATGCTTTTTTTGGCAACAGGCATAAAAAAGGTTATGTTGTTGACAACTATTGGGGTTATGAGAGTTTTTCATTTTTTGCCCCCGAGCAGTCATATCTGGAACACGGGGATATAAAAGAATTTAAGGATATGGTCAAAAAGCTCCACCAGAATAATCTGGAGGTTATTTTGGATGTGGTTTATAACCACACGGGTGAGGGGAACCAGCTCGGACCAACCTTATGCTATCGTGGCATTGATAATGAATCTTATTATATTTTGAACCCCGAGAATAAACGTTATTACTTTGACACAACCGGTTGCGGCGCATCATTTAATGTGCAAAATCCGAATGTCTTAACTTTAGTGATGGATTCCTTGCGTTATTGGGTCAAAGAAATGCACGTTGATGGTTTTCGTTTTGACCTAGCTACCACAGTCAGCAGACAAAACAAAGAGTTCAGCCAACAAAGCGGATTTTTATATGCTGCGGGACAAGACCCTTTGTTGCGTGAAACAAAGCTGATTGCCGAACCGTGGGATGTCGGCTTTGGTGGATATCAGGTTGGAGCTTTCCCGCCGGGGTGGGCTGAGTGGAACGACAAATTCAGAGACGTAGTCCGCCGTTTTTGGAAGGGAGATTTAGGTCAAACGGCAGAGCTGGCCAGCCGTTTAACAGGTTCATCAGATGTCTTTAATTATAATAACAGAGACATTTTGGCAAGTGTAAATTTTGTAACCGCGCATGATGGTTTTTGCTTAAGAGATTTAGTCAGCTATAACGGCAAACACAACAACTCAAATGGCGAAGAAAATAGAGATGGCAGTGATAGTAATTGGAGCTGGAACTCCGGTGCCGAAGGCGAGAGCGATAATAAGACTATAAAGAATAACCGCTACGCCCGAGCCCGTGCTTTAATGACAACTTTACTGATGTCTTTTGGAACACCGATGATGCTTTCCGGTGATGAATTGGCACGAACACAGTTCGGCAACAATAATCCCTATTGTCAGGACAATGTATTGACATGGCTTGCTTGGGAGGCGGTCACAAACGAAAATAGAAACTTTGCGCGCTTTGTTAAAAAGTTGATAGGCTTGCGGAAAAAACTTAAGATTTTTGAACGTCGCAAATTTTTTACAGGACATCCTCAAAGCAAAAACGGCATCAAAGACATTACATGGTATACAGAAAGAGGAGACGAATTTACCGGAGAAGATTGGCACAATCCGCAACGTAAAAATATCTCTTATTGTGTTTATTCCGGTGGACGTTATGTAATGTGTATTTTTAATGCTGATTTTAATGAGCAAAGTTGGAAACTTCCGGAATTTGATGAAAAATTAAGCTGGACGCTTCTTGTCGACAGCTCTGAAAAATTTAATGGTACGGTAACATCAGGAAAAACAATAAAAGTTCCGGGATGGAGCGTGTTGGTTTTTGAAATAAAAAAATAATGAAGGGATAAAATAATGGATGATAATCTGAGAGAACTGGCGGAGAAACTTGGACTTTCCGTTCGTTTTACGGATGCTGGACTGATAAAAAAAGATTATGAGGTCAGTGAAAAAGTCATCCGTCGTATTGCTGATAGCTTAGGATATCAAGCTTGGACAAGCGAAGACGTGGATAAATCTTTGGCTGAGTTTGAGCGTCGTAAATGGAGCCGTACATTAGAAACAATATATGTTGTCGAAGAAGGAAATGTTGAGTTTACGGCAGTTGTTCCGTCTTCAAAGTTAAATGCAGAGTTTGACGTTATCGCAGCTCCTGAAAATTCGGGATCAGGTATGTTTGGTCAGCTCTCTTTTCGTGTGAATGATACCGGAGAAAGATATAAATTAAATGATGTTGAGATGGCGCGTGTCGAAATTCGCATCAATACAACTTTGAGCTTTGGCTATTATAATCTATCATTCAAGGTGGATGAAGATGTTTACTATGCAACCTTGGCCGTAGCACCGAGAAAGTGCTATGAGAATGCAGCCCTGGCTAGCGGTAAAATATGGGGGCTAAATCTTCAATTATACTCCATTAAAAGTGAACACAACTGGGGTATCGGAGATTTTACGGATTTGTCTGAATTGGTTAAAATAGCGGCACGAAATGGTGCCAATATAATAGGCCTTAATCCGTTGAATGTCTTAAATCACACTTACCCGGAAGATGCTAGTCCGTACAGCTCCTTGAGCCGCTTATTTATGAACCCGATGTATATTGATATTGAGAATGTTCCGGAATTTAATCCGGCAGATAGAGAAGAACATTTAGAGCAGATAAAAGAACTGAGAGAGAGCGAGTTAATCAGATATACGGAAGTCTATCAGCTAAAGACGAAACTTCTGGAAGAATTTTATAAAAGATTTAAATTCGGCAAAGACCAAAACCGTCAGGCAGACTATCAGCGTTATTGCGAGAGCAAAGGCATTGACTTAGAAAAAATGGCAACATTTCAATGCTTATATGATGAAAAATGCTCGTTTAATTGGGGTGGCGGTTGGCGCGCATGGGAAAAAGATTTTCAGGACTTCAACAGTGAAGGAATGCAAAAATACATTGCCGCTCACAAGGATAGAATAGAGTTTTTTAAGTTTATGCAGTTTGAGGCGGAACGCCAGTTTGATTTAGCATACCAAACTGCGGTTGAATGCGGACTAAGACTTGGTTTTTATCGTGATTTGCCGGTCGGCGTAAGCGCGGATAGTACGGAAGTTTGGAGTAATCCGGAGCTGTTTATTCCGGGAGTTGGTGCAGGCGCACCGCCGGATGCTTTTTTCCCGGCCGGACAAAAATGGTGTTTAGGTACATTTAATCCGTTTGTTCTTAAAGACAAATGTTATCAGCCTTTTATCAAAATTTTGCGTGCCAATATGCGCTCGGCGGGCGCTTTACGCATAGATCACGTCATGGGACTAATGCGGCTGTACATAGTACCTGATGAAGGTACGGCAGGAACATATCTGTATTTTAACTTTAGAGACATGCTTAACATTGTGGCATTGGAAAGCCACTTAAATCAATGTATGATTGTTGGCGAAAGTATCGGAAACGTTCCTGACGGATTTATGGATACCCTAAGAGCAAGAAATGTCTATTCTTTGGGGGTCTTATGGGCAGAACGTTTTGATGCCGGTTGGGGAGATTTTCGTAGCCCGCAACAATACCCCGAATATGCTTTTACATCTATCGGCACACATGATATGGCTCCGCTTCGGATGTGGTGGTTTGGCTATGATATAGCTTTAATGAGAAGTTTGGATATTATAGATTCGGATGAGGCTCAAGCACAAGCTTATCAGAAAAGAGAAGCAGACAGATGGAAATTATTGCATGTGCTGGATGTTAATGGTGTTTGGCCGGAAGACAATTGGCGTAAAGGAGACTATCTGTTTGGCGAAGCTTATCCTGAAGGCATTGAGGAGGCGGTCCACCGTTTCGGCGCAAGAACGGTATCCAAAGTTTTTCTGGCGCAACCGGAAGATATCTTTCATGTAGAAAAAATGCAAAATTTACCGGGGGTTGATAGAGATAAGCATCCGAACTGGCGTCGCAAGCTTCCTGTAAATTTAGAAAAATTTGAAACGGATATTGCCTTTATACGAAATATTAAAGCAATTAGAAGAGAAAGATAAATTAAAAGGCCTTTCCATTCTGGAAAGGCCTTTTTTCTGCCCTGATTACCTTTCGTATTCTACTTGAGGTAATCCAAAATTGACAAGTTCAGAGTTGTTTGCATAACCGAATAAGAAGCTTGCAGGTTTTCTGCCGCAAGAAGCAACTTAGTGGCAGCTTCCGTCTTGTCAACATTCTTTAAGGAGGAAATATTATTCTCCAAGTTATTCTTAACCAAGGTTTGGTTTTCAGTAACGCTGTTAAGTAAAACGACATCGGAATTAACCTTAGCCAATACCGAATACATATCAGGATTGGAGGTAGATACGCTGGCTGAAGAGTTAAATAAGGCATTCTGAATCAAGTCTAGCGAACCCATAACTCTTTCCATAGCCTGATCAGCATTTATCGTACTTTCAATTCCGTCTGCCGGATTTCTTAAATCAACCAAATTACCCTGAGCTATTTGCCCGAGCGCGCGGAACATTTGTTCAAATACAGCATCTTGACCATTAATATTAAAGGTAAGACTTTGGTTATCTGAAATCATTTTATTAGAGGAGAGCGTTCCTCCTTGATAATAAGATTGAGTTTCAAGGCTCCATTTATCAGAAGAAGCAATGACCTGTGGTTTTCCTTCTTCAGGCAAATAACTCGGATCAGCAGTTACGTAAAGTGTCGAACCGTCATCACTTATACCGGTAACCTGAACGCGAGGAGCAGTGTTGCTGCCAAAGCCTTCCATATTAATAACCGACCCAACGGGAAATGATGTTGAGAAAGTAACATTATCTGTCGGGGAGACCGTCATGCTTTCCATAATCGGCGTGCTTTCATCAACGGTAATGGTTTTGCCGTCAGAAGATACAGACTTAATCGTGTAGGCTTTTGCGTTAGCTCCGGAACCATCTCCTCCGATAACAATTGTATCGCCGGCTTTAAGAGAAGCAAAGGCGCCATGTTGTGTTGCCTTAATTGTGCCTTTTTCTTTGTCAAAGGTCAAATCTCCGGTTGTGCGATCGTTAGCCGTAATACCTTCTTTTAAGAAACCTCCTGCATTTCCGGCAGTGAGCGTTGCTGTATTTCCACCGGTTGAAGCAATGGTTAACTCACCAACCTTATCGCCGCTCATTGTCATATTGGTAAGGTTAGCAGCGGCACTGCTCGGAAATTTGATATTAATACCATCATAATAGTTTTGAAAATCTTCCAAAGAACTGAACGGGAAGTTTATCGGAGCAGTTGAGGTATTACCGCCGCCAAACAAATATTTTCCGTTAACAAAGGTATTCAAACTGTCAACGAGCAGCTTTAGAGAAGAAAAGGCATTTGTCTGAAGCTGTTTCATCTCTTGATATTGGTCGTTGCTCATCGTATGAGGCTCGCCTGTTGTAACACCGTTTGCTTTAAGTACGGTAGAAGAGCCGTTGATGGTATAAAGCGGGAAGGAAAATTTTGTTCCTTCAAACTTAAAGTCAGGGTTAGCCGGCAGCTTGTTTTGCAAAGCAGTCATAATTTCTTCAGCCGAAGTCAAACCGCTGATATCAATGTTGTTACCGTCACCATTATTGGCAAAGGTATATGTAACGCCGTTAACGGTCAAAGTTTTTCCCAGATAATCATTTATATCATCGCTGGAAAAGCTGATTTCACCGCCGGTATAATCAGGCGTAAGATTACCGACCAAAGCCGTGCTTTCCGATTTTGGAGAGCCGGTTGTAACACCGTTTGCATCAATAATTGAAGACGTGTTATCAACTGTATACAAAGGATAAGAGAAAGTTGTTCCGTCAAAAGAGAAATCAGGGTTGGCGGGAAGTTTTGCTTCCAAAGCGTCCATGACATCTTGAGCCGATGCCGCACCGCTGATATCAATATTGTTGCCGTTTCCATCTTCAGCAAAAGTATAAGTCGTACCGTTAACAATTATTGACTTACCGAGATAGTCAGCTTTATCATCACTTGAGAACGTAATCTCACCGCCGGTTTTATCAGGATCTTTTTGTGTCGAAGTATCACTGACGGAGCCGCTAAAGGATGTCAACATACTCTTAAAATCGTTGATTGTTGTCTGAACAGATTCCAAAGACTTGCTGAGCGTGTTCAGTTCAACTTGCAAGATACTGTTGTTATCCATATAGTTATTATTAACCGTCAGAGCAGCCTCAAGGCTCACAATGCTATAGGCGCTCATTCCGTAACCGGAATAAGTTTGTGCCTTCAAGCCAGTAATGGACTGAAAACTATACTGATCGACGAGCTGCTTATTCTTAAGCGCACCGTTCATCAAACTCATATAAGTTGAATAAGTAGGAACTCTAACCATGATAATACCTCCTATTTAACCATACCTAACAGCATATCCAAAATTTCTTTGGACGCTGTAAACATTTGAGCACAAGCGGCATAACTCTGCTGATAAACAATCAACTGACTAAGTTCTTCATCCATGTCCACACCGCTGATTTGAGCCTCTTTTGTCGAAATTGAAGTCGTTAACTCTTGTTGATAAGCAAGGGTCTTGGAAGCTTCATTTGTTTCGGAAGCAATATTTCCGACAAAGGTCGAAGCATAGTTTGACAAAGTCGTAGACATTGAAGACAATGTGCCTGATTGCCCGAAAGATTGAGTTTCCGTAAAGACCTTAACCATCTCGTTCGCAATCGTGTTAGAAGCTTGGTTAAGCTTATATTCACTGCTGGCTACATCATATTGCGGAGAACCATTGGCAATCAACGCCGGTGTTGTTTTTAGTTCTTCTCTTACGGAGATAGATGCAGATACCGAAGCATTAGAAGGAGCTAGGCCAAGCTTTTCAATCACGCCGCCTTGACCACCCGGAGCTACGCTTTCAGTGATTTCGAGTTGCTCGCCGGATGAGTTGACAATGCGCAAGACATAACCGTTTCCGTTTGGAACGAGTGCAGCCTGCAGGTTTTCGTTTAAGACAGGATCACTGTTAATTTTATCAACAATTGTCTGCAAACTATCATTCGGATAAATATTGATGGAACCATAGTTCAAACCATGTGATGTATCCGAGAAGTTAAGGGTAACCACATTTTTAAGTCCGAGGTTCATTCCTTTGCTTACAACTTTGGAGTCATAGATGGCTTCATTCGCGTTGCTGACAAAAAAGTCATTTAAGCCAAAGAAACTTGAAAAACCTTCGGCAGAGCGGTCATAAGTTCCGTCCCCGTTAGCGTCAAAGGAGATGCTGACACTACCTTGCTCACTTCCGATTGTCGAGCTGACTTCATCCATAATGGCAATACTGTATTCACTGTCGCCCGTATCAATAACCAAATGCCCGTCATCATCAAAGCTGGCAGAGGCTTGAGGCAGGTTTGCACCGTCAGGAGATTGCAACCAGTCGTTAATACGTTGTGTCATATCGGCAACGCTTCCTTCGGTAAAGCCCAGACCGCCGTTAAGGTTTGTCGTAGCAACCTGATTACCTTCAGAATCAAAGACAATAAAGCGAACATCTCCGTTTTCAATTTTAATGTTTTGCGCATTCGGATCAATAAAGCTGCGTGTACCTGTAAGGCTGGACGGCGTGTTCGGGTAAGCCGTACCTTGGTTATGAATAGAGTTTATCTGGTTCTTCAATACACCGGCCAACTCGTCAAGTTGCGATTGTAGTGAGGGCAGGGTAACATCGCGGATTTCGATAAGTCCCTGAATCTCACCACCGGCAATCTGGTTTGTGATATCTACGCCGTCAACATAAATACCCGTAATTCCGCCGCCGGCATAAGAGGATGTTGCGCTGGCTTGAGCAATGGAGCTGTGGCTCAAATGATGCGCGTCTCTGTCCAAAAGCGTAACGCCGTTTTTGGTCTGAATAACCATTTCGCCGTTTTCGCGTGTAAAATAGTTAATGTCAATCAAACCGCTCAAATCACGCAGAGCAGAATCTCTTTGGTCTTGGAGGTCGGCAACTCCGTCATAGCCCAAAACCTGATATTTGACGATTTTATCATTTAAGGTTTTCAGCTCGTCCAAGAGGTTGTTGATCTGGTCAACATCTTCCTTAATGCTCATATCAGCATCGCCGCGGAGCTTCTGAATTTCTTGAGACAGATAGTTCAGACGAGAAGTAACCGTATTAGCGGCATTAAGCAGATTATAACGTCCCGTAGCCGAAGTAACATCTGTTGAGAAGGTATTAAAAGCGGCTTGCAGGTCGGCAACACTGGCAGAGATGGAATCATCACCTTCCGGAGTACCGAGCAAGGTTTCTGTTTTGTTGAGATATTGGCTTTTGCCGTTTGCCGTACCATAGGCATTATTTGCCGCCAAGAAACTTCTAAGCAAGCCTTCATCAACCGTACGCGTAATATTGCCCAAAGCCACACCGGCATTTTGTCCGGCCAAAACGACGTTTTTCTGCGCCATGGTTTTGCGCGTATAACCTTCCGTGTCCACATTGGCAACATTGCGGCCGATAAGCTCCAGCTGGCTCTGTGCCACTTTCATTCCTGATAGGGAAGTTTGTAATCCTGATAATAATGCCATGGTAAAAACTCCTATAAAGTTCTGTTTATCGCAATTGCGTTTTTACTGTTATCCAAAGGCGAATACTTGCCTTGAGCACCATACGAGGTAGAAAAGTCCTGCGTACGTTTTTTTGCCAAATTAACGATTGAATCCATAATCGTTTGGCTAACCTGCATTCTCGTTTGCAACAAGGTGTGGTTTTGGTGTTGCAGTTCGTCCAACTTCAAAGATTCTTCGCGCAAGAGGAGCTTTTCATCTTGCTCCAAGAGCTTCAATCCTTCTTGGTTTTTGATGAAGAAGGCGACAAAAGCCCGATAAGCCGTAACCAATTTAACCTTTTGCTCATAGAGCTCTGCCACTTTTTCTGTGTCAAACTGTTCCAAAGCCTCGTTTTCTTCACGGAGCAAATCGGCAAAGTTGCGAACGATTTCCAAATAGTCCGAAACTTTTTCTCTGATTTCTTCTTTGTGAGATAAAGTATCCATCTTACACCTCTTTCGTTTTTGTTCCGTCAATAAAACCCTGAGACTGCACTTCCTGCATCTCCAAGATTGATTTCATCACATAGTCAGCCACGCCGACCGTTCCTGTCTTGGCCATAGCTTTGCCATATTCGTTAATCAGGAGGGAGCGAAAAACCTTTTCGCCGTTACCGCCGCCAAACATTCCGTCGGTAGAAATCCCCTCAAACATCGTTTCAACCATACGGCTCAAAAAGAATGCCTCAAAGTCCTCAGCCGTCTGCTTAATCTCATCCATATTCTGGTTTTTGGCATTAGACATCAGGTTCTTTTGGCGTTCTATGGCCAAACCGCTGTAATCCGTATGTAAAGCCGCCGTCATCATCTTAAATCACCTCAATGTCTGCCTGCAAAGCTCCGCTGGCTTTGATGGCTTGTAAAATGCTTATGAGGTCGCGCGGGCTAACCCCTAAGGCATTTAAGCCATCTACCAGTTCTTGCAGATTAACGCCTGTGTCCAAAACGCTGAGCTTAGAATCAACGCTTTCATCAATATCAATGGCTGTTAAGGTATCTACAACCGTTGTTCCGTCAGAGAAAGGCAAGGGTTGCGAAACCAAAGGCACATCCGTAATTTTGATTGTTAAGTTGCCCTGAGCGATGGCAAGACGATTGATTTTGACATCTTTGCCGATAACCACAATGCCCGAACTCTCATCAATAACCACTTTTGCAGTCTGGTCGGGCTGAACTTGGAGCTGTTCAATTTTGGTCATCAGGTCAACGATTTTGTCTTTATAAGCTTCCGGAACATCAAGTTCAATCGTTGCCGGGTCGGTTGCTTTGGCTGTTTGCTCGCCCAAAAAAGCATTGATGGCGTCAGAAACACGTCTGGCAGTCGTAAAGTCAGGGTTTCTGAGAGCAATGCGGATTGTGTCCAAACTTTCCAAAGAGAAGGGAATCTCGTTTTCAATGATTGCACCGTTAGCAATACGTCCCGAGGTCGGAACACCTTTGGTAACGGAAGCATTTGCACCGCGAGCCGAAACACCGCCGACGGCAACCTGACCTTGAGCAACGGCATAAACCTCGCCGTTTGCGCCAACCAAAGGTGTGGCAATCAAAGTACCGCCTTGCAGGTTTGTTGCATCACCCAAGGCAGATACCATAACATCAATTCGGCTACCCTGACGGGCAAAAGCCGGCAGATTAGCCGTAACCATAACCGATGCAATGTTTTTAGATTTAACTTGTCCGTCGCGAGAGTTAATGCCGACACTGTCTAACAAAGAAACCAAACTTTCTTTGGCAAAGTTGATTGATTTGATGTTATCGCCCGTTCCGTTCAAGCCCACAACCATACCATAACCGACCAATTGGTTGTCGCGCACGCCTTCAAAGTCGGCAATATCTTTTATACGCGATGCCGAAAAAGCCGTTCCGCTCATCATCAAAGAGATAAGCGCAACAAGGGCAAAACTGGCTGTTTTCTTAACAAAATTGGCATTCATAACGCAGAAACTCCGCAAAAATCACATTAAACTTACGCTGTTATATGCAATTTCTGTGCCAATTATTATAAAGATAAAAAACTGTGTTTAATTTCAAACAATTCTTGTTGTAATGTCAAAAAACAATATACTAATGTTCTAAAAACGGAATAAGATTTGTAAGGGCGAAGAGCAAATGTTCAGAACATTGCTGTTTTTGTTGGATTACTTCAAGCTGGGAATAATCGGCTTCTTTATCGTCGTGTCCATATTGTATACAATCTATTCCAACCGCATTTATTCTTACGATGACACAAGTTCAACCTCCGTAAGTCAAGTTTTTCAAACACATACAACAATTTGCTGATTCGTTTGCTTAAATTTGTGTTGCACTAGGCGATAGTCTATGCTATCAACACTTCCATTATGATAGATATAAACGACATAACGCTGCGTATTGGCTCCAAAGTTCTGTTGGAGCACGCTTCCGCACATATATCAGACGGGCAAAAGGTTGGCTTGGTCGGCGCAAACGGTTGCGGAAAATCTACGCTGTTTAGAGCATTAAAAGGCGAGCTTGAGACCGAAACCGGCTCAATTTACTTTCCCAAGGGCTATCGTGTGGTTTTTGTTGAGCAGGAAATGCACGATATCAATATTCCGATAATGGATTTTTTGCTGGCCTCAGATGTTGAGCGAGCCGAGCTTTTGCAACAGCATGAAACAGCGTCAGAAAGCGAATTAGGCGAAATCCACGAGCGTTTGAAGATAATAGAGGCAGCCTCGGCTCCGGCGCGTGCGGCAGAGATTTTGCATGGCTTAGGTTTTAAGAATGAAGATTTTACGCGTCCGATAAGAGAGTTTTCCGGCGGCTGGCGAATGCGTTTGGCTTTGGCGGCAGCTTTGTTTCGCCCGTCCGAAGTTTTGCTTTTGGATGAGCCGACTAACCACTTGGATTTGGAAGCCGGAATGTGGCTGGAAAACCATCTGCAAAAATATCGCGGAACTTTAGTCATCATCAGCCATGACCGCAATATTTTGAACTCTCTGTGCAATTATATCGTGCATTTTGACCATCAGAAGCTCATAACCTATTCCGGCAATTATGACACTTTTCAGACCACCAGAGCTCAGCAAAAAGAGGTCTTGCAAAAGCAGGCGGAAAAACAGGAACAAAGACGCCGCCACTTGCAGTCTTTCGTTGACCGTTTCAGATATAAGGCAAGCAAAGCCAAACAGGCGCAAAGCCGTATCAAGATGCTGGAAAAGCTCCAAACCGTAACTTTGATGGAAGATGATGCTTCAACCCATTTCAGTTTTCCCGAGGCGGAAGAACTGCCGCCGCCAATGTTGACCATAGAAAACGGTGTTGTCGGTTATGATGGTAAACCGGTTTTAAGAAAGCTCAATTTGCAAATCGTGGACAATGACCGTATTGCTTTGCTCGGCGCCAACGGCAACGGTAAGTCAACCTTAGCTAAGCTCATCTCCAAGCGATTACCCTTAATGGAGGGTAGGGACATTCGCTCTTCCAAACTCAAAGTCGGTTATTTTGCCCAACATCAGGCGGAAGAACTGCCGATGGATGAAACACCTTGCGCTTTTATGGCTCATCTGCTGCCGGATTTACCGGAGCCGAAATTGCGTGCGCATTTAGCAAGATTTGGCTTGGGGCAGGAAAAAGCACAGACCAAAATAAGCTTGCTTTCAGGCGGCGAAAAAGCCCGACTTTTGTTTGCCGCCATGACTTATAATGCGCCACAACTCCTGATTTTGGACGAGCCGACCAACCACTTGGATATTGATGGCCGCGAGGCATTGATAACCGCCTTAAACGAATATAACGGCTCGGTCATTCTCATCACCCACGACATTCATTTGATAGAGCTTATTGCTGATAATTTGTGGTTGGTAAAAGACGGAACTTGCAAGCCTTATGACGGCGATTTGGAAGATTATAAAAATCTTCTTTTGAATAAAAATCAGCCGAAAGAAAAAGAACAAAAACCTAAACCAAAACTTGAAGAACCAAAGATAAATATAAGAGAAGAAAAGAAAAATATTAATTCTCGTTTGCGCCGCATCGAGCGTGAGATGGAAAAGCTCAACGCCGATAAAAAAACTTTGGAAGATGCTTTTCAAAACCCGCTGACCACGGAAGAAATCATCAAAAACCAAAAAGAGCTGGCGTGGATTTCCGCCACTTTAGGCGAATATGAGGAAGAGTGGCTGGGCTTGAGCGAACAGCTTGAAAATCTGGAGAGATAAGGAAGAAAATGAGCGAAGTAAAAACTAATGTTATGCGCATTTTAGAAAAACAAAAGATACCCTACAAGCATTATTGTTACGAGGGAACGGGAGCCGTAAACGGCGTTGAGGTTGCCGCCGCCTTAAACGAGGATGCCAACCGAGTTTTTAAGACCTTGGTAACGGTAAGCAAGTCCAGACATTATTATGTTTTTATGATTCCTGTTGCCGAGGAGCTGAATTTGAAAAAAGCCGCGGCGGCAGTAAAGGAAAAAGACGTTGAAATGCTCAAACAAAAGGAGCTTTTGCCACTCACGGGATATATTCACGGCGGTTGCTCGCCGATAGGAATGAAAAAACAATTTCCGACGGTGGTTCACGCCTCGGCTCAAGACTATGCAACAATAATTTACAGTGCGGGAAAAGTCGGCTATCAGGTAGAAACTTCTTTGTCTGATTTGCAAAAGGTCATAAATTGCACCACGGCAGATATCATAATGCCCTAAGAGCGCATTTGTTTTTCAATCCAAGCCATAATTAAATCCACGGCATATTTCTGCTGTTCGGGAGAGAGCTGAATATTTGGCGAAACCTTGTGCCATTTTTCAAAACAATGCCGACAACAAGTTGCCGTAGCATGTTGCGCTATAAATACGGGATGATTTTTCATTGGCGTTTGATGCCCGTCGTTTGGGATATTTGCCGGAGCAAGACGGGTAGCAATAAAATCTTCCGCATGTCGGCGGATGGCGTCATAACCTTTTTCGGCAACATAAGTTTTATACTTTTTGCCAAGCTTAAAAGAACTCCGAAATTTTGATTTTTCAAGTTTGTTTAATATATTGTCAATCATCGTCAAACCTCTATATTAACTTTGTAGAACAAAAATTTTTTTTTGCAAGTCGCAAATAAGCTCTTGACCTAGAGTAACCTCTAAGTGCTACGCTTCAATAAAAACAGATTCGTTTAATCATCAAAAAGGAGGCATAATGCGCAAAAGCATAATCTTGGGGCTAAGTGCCGTCATCCTAACTTTTTCAAGCATAACAGGAGCAACAGAAATGAAAACAGCACCGCTTAATACCGTATTCGGACAAGGCGAGAAAAATCCTTATGGCGAATTTTTTACCGGACAAACTTACTTGCAGCGTTTGAGTGCAAATGATGAAATCTGGAATTCCTCAATCGCGAACGTAACTTTTGAGCCCGGCGCAAGAACAAACTGGCACAAGCACAGCGGCGGACAAATCCTTTTGGTTTTGGACGGCGAGGGGCGCTATCAGGAAAAAGGCAAAGAGGTACAGGTCTTGCATAAAGGCGATGTCGTCCGCATTCCGCTCAATGTTGAACATTGGCATGGCGCAGCACCGAACGCTTGGTTTACGCATATTTCCATAGAAACCAATCTGCCGAACAATCAAACCACATGGCTTAATCCGGTTACGGATGCCGAATATAAATAGAAAGGGAAAAAGATGAGCAAAAAAGTTTTAATCTTATCGGCCAGCTTTCGCAAACACGGCAACTCAGACACACTTTGCGACAAGTTTATGGAGGGAGCCAAAGAAGCAGGCAACGAAGTAGAGAAGATTTATATTAATGACAAGCAGATAAATTATTGTCGGGGTTGCGGTGTTTGCAACAATACGCATAAATGCGTGCAAAAAGATGATATGGCCGAGATTCTGGACAAGATGATTAAGGCTGACATAATTGTTATGGCAACGCCGGTTTACTTTTATTCCATGAACGGGCAAATGAAAACTCTGATAGACCGCACGGTTCCGCGTTATGAAGAAATAGCCGACAAAGACTTTTACTTCATTGTGGCGGCAGCAGATGATAACAAGGACAATATGCGCCGCACTTTGGAGGGCTTTAGAGGATTTACGGAAGATTGCCTGCCCGGAGCTAAAGAAAAAGGCGTGATTTATGGCACGGGAGCTTGGCAGATAGGCGATATTAACGCATCTCCGGCCATGCAGCAGGCTTATGAAATGGGCAAGAGCATTCATTAAAAAAAATCCCCTCCGCAAAAGAGGGGATTTTTTTTTAGCCATTCTGCCGTTTTTGCGCTAAGTAATCCAAATTACATTTTCTGGCGAAGTCATAAACTTCTTTGGTCAAAGCCTCTCCGTTTGCTTTCATTTTTTCAAAAGCCGAAGCTTCTTTGATATTCATATTTTTGTCATCGCTCAAAATAAGTTCTTCTAAGGGCGGCAGTGGCGTAAATTTTTCATCCTGTTGCAAAGAGTTTTTGATGACGTTGCTCAAGATAGTCTTGCTGAAATGTGTCAGAAGCTGTCCATAATTGAGCTGATTGTTCCCCTGATAATTAACTACATCATGCTCGCTTTCATTACACATAGCAGGCCCCACATCCATAAAAGGAAAACGTTGCTTGACTAAAAACATATTTCCCATTTTACCACTCAAGAAAGAGGGTTTTAGGTCAAACCATCTGTATTTTTCAATTTTTTCCTGATTCTTGTCTTCTTCGGCATAATAACGCATACTATTTTCTCGTAAGCGTTTATCAATATAATCCGTAAAATAGTTTAAAGGTTTCGGAATTTTAGGGTCATAAGCAGACATAAAGCTGATGATATTTGACTTCGCCACACCCAAAGGACACCCCGGCGCATGGGCAATTACCGTCATCTGCTGTTGTATTTGATTTCTTTCTTTGCCCGAATAACCAAGCTCAGCCATTTTCTGCTGCATAAGCTCTTCTAACTTCACAGCCACAAAACCACCGTGGCAATGCGCCACAAAAGTAACTTTACGCAGCCGACGCATCGCTTCCTCTGCATCAATTTTCTTGCCATCTTGTGAGATTCTTGGTTCTATAACTTTATGGTACAAATCTTCAATATATTGCGGATTAAGTTCTTCCGGACCGGAATTTTCATCAATTTTAGCTCGTTTTTGAGACGACATAACCATCCCATATTTTTTAAACAAACTTTGCCGCGCGTAACCTTTTTTTCCATCACCAAAATCATAACGTACGCTATAAACGGGCATATCTATATTCATTGGAGCTAAAATCTCGTTTTTAATAATTTTAGCATAGCCGTTTGCCGCTTTTTCTTTTTCGGTGCCGTCGCCGCCCAAATAAACCACGCAAGCCTCATCTGCGGGAATCTGCTTCCTTTCCACAAATCCAAAAGGATTAGCTTCGGTTTTTTCCGTACGCTGATAAACATAAAGATGTGATGTCATTTACTTTTCCTTGTCTTCAATTCTTGAACAATTCAAATATTAGCATATTTTGAAGCGGGAGACAAGGTTTAATCTCAGCTGAGTTTTTGGTGCATTTCTTCCGCCGCGGCTTTGCCGGAAGCCAGAGCTTCTACAAGGGTGGAGCCGCCTGTTTTACAATCTCCGGCATAAATAACTTTTTCATGCGAGACTTTTTCATCGGCAAAACTCCCCACAGCTTTAATAATCAGTGCAAACCCGGGGATTTTGAATGATGTTTCAGGCACGGCTTCTAATTTTCCGTCCCTGAAACGGTTACGATGCACGGTTAGTGTATAACCATCAGGCGTTTTTTCAACACATTCGGGGCTGCATAAGGCTGAAACATTGATATGCTCGTCAATCAGCTCTAAATATTCTGCTTTGGAGATGCGCATATCAGAGAGTTTGCGTCGCACAAACATATCCACTTGCTCAGCGCCGCCTTTGGCTGCTGTAAAAGCGCAGTCAGCCGCCACATTTCCGCCGCCGATAACCGCCACTTTGCCGGATGTTACATATTTGTCGGGATATTTCAGATAATCCATATGCGAAACACAATGCTCTTCGCCCTTAATGTTTAAGATGGCAGTATTAGGTTCGCCGGTGGTAACAATCACGCCGTCATAATCTGTCAAAAGAGCAACAACATCTTTCACACTCGTATTAAAGTTAACCGAGATTAGAGGTGTATCGCTAACAAAAGCCCAATCTTTATCAATAGATTCTTGCGGCAATCTGTTTTGCGGAATAAGGTTCAACGCACCGCCGATTTTATCTGTTTTTTCAAAAATATGCGCAACATATCCTTTTTTTGCTAAAGATGTTGCAGCCGCAATACCGGCAGGACCTCCGCCGATAATGGCAATCTTTTTACCATTGGGTTCAACAGAGCTATAATCTTCTTTTTCTGTCCGGAAATTTTCCATAATGGTAGCCTGAACTTTGGGAATATTGATGGCAAAGTCAATTTTGGCACGCGTGCAGGCTTTCATACAAAATTTATCCGGACAAATTAAGCCGCAAGTTTGCCCCATGGGATTTGCGTCACTTATATTTTTAACCGCGTCTTGAGTGTTGCCATTCTTGGTATATTCTATAAATGCGCGCGGATTACAATGAACGGGGCAGGCGTGCATACAGGGTTCGTTTTTGCAATTAAGACATCTGTCCAGTTCTGCTTTGAGCTGAACTTTGCTTAGGTAAACTTTTTTTGCCTCAGACATTTTTATATTATTCCCAAAATTAATACCTTTTACAGTAAAGCGTTTATAAGTGCGGCAAGTCAAGTATTATTTAGGTGAATAAACAAAAAATAAAACCCCTTTCGGGGCTTTATTTTATTTTTTGTAGAACTGAATTTTTATTTTACTCTTGGGTGATACTTCCTCAATAGCCTTATCGGCACCATGGATAAGATCGGATAGAGCTTTCGCATGTTTGGAAGTATTGGCTCCCATTATCGGTAAAAACATAATTTTTTCTTTAGCTGAACATTTAAATTGAATTTTTTTAATATTTTCAGTTAATCTGGCGGCAACAACTTTTGTTCCTTTTTCATCAGAGTTTGCAAGAAAAATAACAAACTTTTCATGATTATAACGAGCGACCATATCCGTCCCACGCAAATCTTTTTCAATAACTGCGCCGATTTGCTTTAAAGCCTTGTCCGCGGTTTTTTGATTTGTTTTTGCTCTGAGTTTTTCTAAATTATCAATCTTAAGCATTATTACGGAAAAATTTTGCTTTGCAATCAAAGACTGAGCAATTTTTTCGGGAGCTGCCTGTAAAAAATATTTCATATTATAAACAGTCGTAATGTCATCTCTGCGTTCACGTTCAATTCTGTCTTCCGCATCGTAATACAAAATAAGAATAAGAATAACAAACGAGCACAAGAAGGTAATTAAGTTTGAAAATAGCAAAATATAAGAATCTATATACACACCATATGCAAACCAACAAACCAAACCTAAACAATAAATGATATACATATAGCTGGAAAGCGAAGAAACATTCTTTGTTTCAATAATTTTCCAAATCTGTAAAGCAAATGTTAAAATGGTTGATAAACCGGCAGCATAGCCGATGTATGTAAAAATTGTATCTTCATCAAACATAATATTTTCAAACATAACACAACTCCAACTTTTTTCTTTAAGCTAGCATTCTAGGTTTTAATTTATGGTTAAAAATCAGAAGCCATTAAAAAAAACTAAAATGTAATGTAGTTTTTATTGGGAAAGATGATTTTAAATCCTTCTTTATTCAATAATTCTATACATTCATCATGTGGATGTCCGTAACGGTTATTTATCCCATAAGAAATGAACGCGTTTCTAGAAAAAGCTGCACTATTGTTATAAATGCAGGGTGAATATACTAATTTACGTAAAAATTTTTCAGACGTTCCTGTCTTACTTCCATGATGACTAACTTTTAGTACTATTTGCGTATAAAAATCTTCTAGACGTTCTTTTTCTAAGGTCTCATACCCCATATCACCTGTTAGATAGTACAGCTTATTTTGATAATAGATTTGCAATAATGTTGAATTATCATTTTCATCAATATTGCCATGATGAAAAGAAAAAAAGAGTCTGGTAGCCCCATCTTTAATCAATAAAAAATGTAAAAGAGAAATAATTTTAGATTTTTTCTCGGCGAGTTGTAATAGTTTATCCACTTGGTTGGGGCGTGATGGTTCAAGGAAAGATTGATTAATAATGACGCTGTTAATTTTCAAATCATTATCTTTCAGTAAAAGGTAAGCGCCACAGTAATGATCATAATGGCGATGAGTAAGAATAAGAGCTTCAATGGGGCGTCTGTCCAAAAGTTTTTTTAATTCTGTAAGAGTATTTTTTTTATGTTTTTGCGTAATATGTGTATCAACAATAAAAGCATGACCTTCTGAAGATATAAACAAAGACAAATCACCTTGACCAACATCAAAACAATATAATTTGGGCTTTTGATGGTTAGAGTTTTGGGGAAGGCTAAGAAGGTCGAAGGAAGTATAATCTTCTTTTATTTTTTTATATTTTTGTTTTTTTAGTTCGGGAGGTAATTTGTTTTCGTAAGGATATTCGCAAGTAAGATTTACTTCTCTCAAGTCAATAAAATATTTTAATGTATTATCTCTGAAATCTTTTTTACTATATATTTTTTTTATATCTTTTCTTTTGATTCTGACAAAAGCGCCATCATAAAGACCATTATCAGAACATTGATCATGTCTAATGGAAAGTTTCTTTTTTTCAATATAAAAGATATAAGATTTTTATTTACTTGTCGTGGCGAAATAGCAATATTGAGTTCATCTGCCAAATAAGAATATTCTCTTTGTTTTAATAATCTGGCAACAAATATTTCAGGGGCAAAATATTTAACGGAATCTACAAAATATAACTCTCCATCATCCATATTATTATTCATTTACATGTTCCAAAGATTTAAAATTATAACCATACACTTATTATGCATGGATTTAATCTAAATACAATTGTTATTATAAAAATTATTTCTTATGGCGTAATGTCTACACCTGCAGTCGTGATAGACGGCAAAGTAGCTTTTGCCGGAGGAGTTCCTTCAAAAGAGCAGGTTGAAAGCTGGTTTACAAAATCAGGATGTTCTTGCTGCTGTATTTGATTAATTTTTAGAAAACAACATAAATTCCTTGCAATCTGCTCTGTTATATTTTATACAAGACAGAAGGGAATGATGTTCTCCCCGGTTAATATTAACCAAACCGCCTTTATGGCTGATGACTTCTACCACTAAGGAGGGAGAAGTCTTTTTTGTTTTAAATAAGGAGTTTTTTTATGACTTGCAAACATCAATGCTCACATGAAGTTGAACAGATGTGCCCACTGTACAAAGGGGCGAGACATGAGCCGGCACCAATTCCTGAGGAAGGAAAATGGGTTAAGGCAAAACAAATTACCGATATTTCAGGTTTGACCCATGGTTGTGGTTGCTGCGCACCGCAACAAGGCACTTGCAAATTGACACTGAATGTTAAAGAAGGTGTGATTGAAGAAGCTTTGGTTGAAACCATTGGCTGCTCAGGCATGACACACTCTGCCGCTATGGCTGCGGAAATTTTGCCGGGAAAAACAATTTTGGAAGCTTTGAACACAGACTTGGTATGCGATGCAATTAACGTTGCTATGCGCGAGTTGTTCTTGCAAATCGTTTATGGTCGTACTCAAACCGCATTTTCTGAAAACGGTTTGCCGATTGGTGCCGGTTTGGAAGATTTGGGTAAAGGCTTGCGTTCTCAAGTCGGTACCATGTA
>CALXVR010000008.1 GCA_944392155.1 uncultured Alphaproteobacteria bacterium
CCAAAATACTTTTGAACACATTTTATCTGCGGTCCCCTACTGGGAACTACAGAACTTATTTTAGCACAAAAAAAGTATATCTGCAATACTTTGTTGACTAATGTAGTTTATCCTAAAGCAGAATACTAAATAAAATATTAATTTGTTTTTTAAGTAAGATTAAAGCTTTCCGAAGAATTCTTCTTCTTTTTTTACCAGACGAGCCGCATTTTTTATAGCCGAATAGTAGTCATTATTTATAATATTTTCGTTTATCGGGGCTATAAAAGGAATAAGACTCGGAGCGGCAGACTGTAAATCACGCACATATTCCAAATATATGGGCTGCAAAGGAGTCGGATCCTTGGCCAAATACATTTGTTGCACAACAAAGTATACTCGTTTGCAAGGCGTGTTAGCCTCTTTTTCTCTAAGGATGAACTTTTCACGCAAGATTGGAACATTGCCTTCAATGTAAAAGCGGGTGCGCTCTCCGTCATTTGTAATGAGAGATTCCCCAATGATGATACTTTCATGTGGTTTAAGTTCAATTTTTAAAGGCATCTTTATTAAGCTCCTGTGTGAGAGTTTTATCTTATATTTTGCAGTATTATATAATTGATTTATTTCTTTTTGCAAATCTTTATTTTTAATGTATAAGTATTTCAGGTGAAGATTTTTACGAGAGGACTTTATGCTGTTTTTTAGCCGAGATTTATCTACTGAAGAAAAAAACGTTTATTTGGAAGCGCTTGCTTTTATTTTGAATATAGGAACATCTAAAACAGAAGCAAAAAAGGAATATATGGAAACACAGATGGCCGAAATAGGCTTAAGCAAAAAAGATGTGCGAAGCGCTAAAAAAGTTAAAACCCCTGATGAACTTGCAAAAGATATTAAAGGAATCGGCGACATTAAAGTCAAACGCTTTATCCTGCGCGAAATGATACTTTTGGCTTTGGCTGACCACGAGCTGACGGATGACGAAATCCAAACAATCTATAAAATTGGTACGCAAAGCGGACTTAAAGAAGAAAAAATAGGTGATTTGTTTCTTTGGGCCGCAAAAGGTATTGAGTGGCAGATTGAGGGAACTCAGTTGGTTGAGGAAAATATATAAGTCATGTTTGAACCCCCTATTTTAACCATTAAAGGCGCAAAACTTTCTTTCGGTGAAAATGCGCTGTTTACGGATGTTGACCTCTACATCAACAGAGGAGATAAAATCTCTTTGGTCGGCAGAAACGGCTCGGGAAAATCTACCTTGCTTAAAGTCATTGCTCAAGAGATTGAGCCCGATGCCGGCGAAATCTTTGTTCAACCCGGGGTTAAGGTTTCATATATGCCTCAAGACCCTGACTTCTCGGGCTTTGAAACTCTGCGCGACGTGGTGCTCTCAGGTTTGCCGGAAAATGAACGCTCGCAAGAGTTTAAGGCTGATATGCTGATTGCGCAATTTGACATCAGAGAAGGACAAAAACCGGAGGAGTCTTCCGGCGGAGAAAGAAAAAAAGCAGCACTTGCCAAGGCTTTAATCGGTGAGCCGGATATTTTGCTCCTAGATGAGCCGACCAACCATTTGGATATGCCAACAATTGAAAAACTTGAAAAACTTATTGCCGATTTTCGCGGGGCTGTCATCCTCATCAGCCATGACAGAATGTTCTTGAGCAACACATCGCAAACTACTTTCTGGCTCGACCGCGGGGTCTTACGACGCAACAACAAAGGCTTTAAGTTTTTTGAAGAATGGCAAGAACAAGTCATAGACCAAGAGATTATTGAGCAAAAATATCTAAACAAAAAAATTGAGGAAGAAACCGAGTGGCTGCACAAAGGTGTTACGGCACGCCGCAAACGCAACCAAGGCAGGCTTCGCCGCTTGCAACAGCTTAGGCAAGAAAGACGCGAGCAAATCAAGCAAATCGGCTCGGTTAAGCTGGAAGTGGAAGAAGGCGCTTTGCGCTCCAAAATGGTTATTGAAGCTAAACATATTTGCAAAGCTTTCGGCGACAGAGTGATTGTTAAAGATTTTTCAACCCGCGTGATTAAGGGCAACAAAATAGGGATTGTCGGCCCCAACGGCGCCGGTAAAACGACGCTCATCAAACTTTTGACCAAGCGTTTGGAACCAGACAGCGGTTTTGTGAGAATCGGCAAAAATTTGGAAGAAGCTTATTTTGACCAAAATCGTATCACGCTTGACCCCAAAAAAACACTATGGAAAACACTCTGCAACGAAGGCGACCATATTTTTGTGCGCGGCTCATACCGCCATGTGGTGGCTTATCTTAAGGACTTTTTGTTCCGCCCCGACCAAGCACAATGCCCTGTCTCGGCTTTGTCCGGCGGTGAAAAAAACCGTCTGATGTTGGCCGTGGCGCTGGCGCAGCCTTCCAATTTTCTGGTACTGGACGAGCCGACCAACGACTTAGATATGGACACGCTTGACCTTCTGCAAGAAGTTTTAGATGAATATGAAGGAACAATCCTTCTGGTCAGCCACGACAGAGACTTTATTGACCGCGTGGTTACTTCCGTTATCTATATGCCGGGGGACGGCACTGTTTCCGAGCATGCGGGAAGCTATAGCGAACTTTTGGAAAAACTTAAAAATAAGCCGCAATCCAAAAAAGAGAACAAAAAGCCTGACACTCCCAAAGCTGAAACAGCCAAAGCCGCACCGAAGAAAAGCGGCAAATTAAGCTATAATCAGCAACGCTTGTTGGAAGTTTTACCCGAGCAAATCAGCAAGATGGAAAAAGAAATCTGCCAAACGGAAGAGGCTTTGTCCGATAGCTCGCTTTATACCGAAAATCCACAAAGATTTGACGAGCTGACACAAAAACTTGAACAGCTCAAAGCAGAACTTGAAAAAGCTGAAAATCAGTGGCTCGAAATTGAGATGTTGCGTGAAAGTATCGGTGCTTAAAATCAACGTATTTTTTCGATAAGTTGCTTGATTTGCTTTAAAGCCAAACGTTTATATGCAGCTACCGTTGAGATTTTTGAACTTTTGGAAGCATATTGATTGTAATACTTACGCAACATGTTTTGATAGGCTTTGCTTAGCCTCAAAACGGCTTTTCGACGCCGAGATGTCGGCAATATACCTTTTTGATTATAGGCCGAAGCATAGCGTTTTTCCTCAGCTTGCGGGCGAGATGTTTTCCATTGCGCCATCCAACTTTGCTCTAACATAAAAGCTTTGCCTAGATGCACATTATTCCCTTTGTTGTCTTGCGCTTGCACACCGCAACCGAAAGCAGCAAAATGGCATGGCTTTGTGAATTTGCTTAAGTCTTTATCCGTTATGCTTATGTTTTTTTCTTCTAAAAATCTTTTAAAAATCTTACGCATGCTACTCAGCTCTGATTGAGAAGCAAAATCGAAGCCTTGATTTGCCCACAAATATCCACCTAACAGCGTTGGTGTTGATTTAAGAGATGAATGAGCTTGCAAAACTATTTCTGATGCTTCGTCCTGCTTTTGCAATTTTCTGCTTTTGTCGTATGATGTAAGAAATTTTTGGCATTGCTTTATTATACTATTGGCAAAATTATTGCCTCTCTTGCCTTTTTGTTGCAATAAACTTTCATGTGCAATTTTTATCTTGCTATCATCAAATGTCATTTTTAGCTTCAGAAGGTAGCTTTCCTGAGCATTAAAAACTGTAGCTTCCAGTATAATGTTTTGAACAAAACCCATTTGCTCCGAGCTGATTTGCGCTTGTTCATATCGCGTTTTATACCCCATGTCCGACAAATCCAAAGGCCAAAGCTTTTGCACATCATCAGAAACAACAGAAAAAAAACTACTTATTTCGTTAAAGTCAGAAAAAGAGCTTTTATCGTTGCACGGAGCGTTGTTATAGATATGTTCGCTTATTTTAAGACCTTCTGACATTTTATCCAAGCCTTAATTATTTAAGTGAGGAGTAAGGTCTGGTTCCGTCTAAAATATCACTGATTAAAACCAAATCAGGCATAACCATATCCAGCTCTGCGGGGGTTATTTGCTCAACATTCACGCGTTTTTTCTGATCATCTATCATGCGCTGAACCGTTGTTGGATCCACCCCTGAAACGCCGCCCGTTTCCAATACATGAACCGTTGCCTTAATGTGCTCTTGCATAAAAGCAGATTTTACAATTGCTTTTAGGCGTTGCTCCACATAAAAAAAGCGGTCTGCATTCCAGCCTTTTTTTCTCAGCCAATGAATGGTTTTTAAAGGAAATTTTTCGGAAGCTTTTCCTAATGTTAACGAGATTTGTCTTGCGCCTATCTGGCTGACATCACTCGATAAATATTCTGACCAGACGGGCAGAAATCTGTTCATTTCGTCTTTATCTATGAAGGGTTTTTGTAAAACTTTTTCTTGTTTGGCTTGTTCTTCTTGTGTGTTCCGATAAACAATATTGGCAAAATAAATTCCCAAAAATAAAACTGAAAAAATGAACACAATCTTTTTCATCTTACCACCTTAAATTGGAAATAATGAAATCGGGAAAAGCATCAAAATTTGTGGCTAATTCTCTGGTCTTAGCAACATCGGGAATATATCCTTCGCCCAAAAAATTTACATGGATTGCTTTGGTTGTTAGGGCTGATGATATATTTGCCAAATTTGCGCCTTTGATATCCGTTGCCAGATTATCTCCGACCAACAAAATCTTGGAACGCTCAATGCCTTCCAGACATTCCAAGGCATAATCCAATATCTGAACGTCCGGCTTGCCAACCGTAATGATGCGTCCGCCCAAAACAGCATATTGTTCCGCAATCGCTCCCGGAGCTAAACTGATTTCTCCATTCATATAGCTAGAAGTATCATTTCCGGCACAAACCAGCGGCATATTCAGGCTGGCGGCATGTTCCAAACCAGGCAAATAATTTTCGACCAGGTCTGTCGGTGTTTTGCAGGAACCCATAAACATAAAATCAGCTCGTCCCAACTCATCTACCGACAAGTAATCAAGTCCGGAAAAAACGCCCAGACCTTCCGAACCGCCAATATTGATATAAGTCAGCCCCAGACCTTTGAAAGGCTCCGCCTTAACCTTAAGCTTGTAATGCAAAATTTCTCCCGCTGTTACGATGGCGTCAAAGACCATCACGGGCACCTTATTGTCATTTAACAATCTGACTACTTGTTGAACACGCAAAGAAGTATTGCTCAGCAAGACAATCTTTCGGCCGCTGCGCTTTAGGCTTTTTAGCGCTTCAATGGCTTCCGATCTGAAATTTTTGCCATCATACAACACACCGAAAAGACCGACGACAACCGCCTCAAAAGGCTCTATTACCTTAGAGATATTGACAACAGGTTTTATCATTTTAATCATTATTAAAAAATCCACATAGTTTCAGCTTTGTCGTTTTGTTGAACACTAGCGCAAAAAAACGGCAATAGCAAGCTGTTTTCCCTTGATTTTAAGCCTAATATAAAATGTTTTATTTTCGGTAAATTTTTCAGGCTATTTTTTTATGCGGCGGTAAGCTTCCAGAGCCTCTGGCAAAGGTTCCAAAACCCTTTCCAAAACACCTTTTAATTCCGAAATGCAGATGCCGTAATTGGTGATGGGGACTTCGGCTTTTTCGCATTTGTTTATGCGCGACAAAATCTCCCGTCTGTTGTTCATACAACCGCCACACTGCACAACCAGCTTATATTCAGACAAATTGTTCGGAAAGTCGCAGCCGGCAACATGGTCTATCTGTAAGTCAGCATTCGTCTTTTGCTTCAACCATCTTGGGATTTTGACCCGACCGATATCATCCTCAACGGCATGATGGGTGCAAGATTCCGCTATCAAGACCTTATCTCCGTCTTTTAGTTTGCTTATTGTGCCTGCGCCTTCCACCAGCTTGACGATATCGCCTTTCAACCGAGCAAAAAGCGTGGAAAAGGTCGTGCATTTAATATTCTTCGGGGTCTCTTGGACCATTTTATCCACCACTTGCGAATCGCAAACAACCAAGGAGGGCGGTGTTTTCATATTCTCTAAAGCGGCGGCATAATCCGTTTCTTTGACAACAACAACCGTTAAGTCATGGTCCAAAGCGTCGCGAATAGCTTGAACCTGAGGCATTATCAAACGCCCTTTCGGTGCTTCATAGTCTATCGGGATAAGCATCACAACGGTTGAATGCGGCGCAACCAAATCGCCTAATACCGGTGGGGTTTTAATAAAATCTTCCGGTACAACCTTAATCAACTCGGACTTAAGCTCTGTTAGCACTCTATCTCTGCTGTTTTTGTCGGTTGAGGTTACTTTGATGCCGTCATTGGGGCAAGCATATAAATCGCTCTTGTTATAGACCTTTATGAGCGGTAACTTACGCTCTTTAGCCTCTTTGATAATCTCTTCCTCTTCCTTGCCTATTTTGTCTCCTTCGCAGACCAAAACAACAACATCTGCCCTATCCAACACGCGTTTGGTCTTCGCCAAGCGCTCTGTCGCCAAATCGGTTTCATCGCCAAAGCCTGCCGTATCCAACCAAACAACCGGACCTATGGGCAAAAGCTCTTGCGCTTTTTCCACGACATCGGTCGTAGTACCGGCAATATTTGAAGTTATGGAAACATCCTGACCGGTTATAAGGTTCAAAAAGCTCGATTTTCCGGCATTTACACGACCAAGCAAAGCAATATGTAATCTTAAAGATTTTGGTGTTTGTTGCATTTTTTCTATTCTTTCGTTGCTATATTTTTAATAACCTCATTGGCTATCATCAGACCAAAGATTGCCGTAATGGTTGGCAGGGAGCCCATTGTATGCCGCTGTCTTCCGTTTTTGCCGCCGCTTACAACGGGATTGGCATCATTTTCCGCATCATCAAAAATTGCGGTTTCGGGTAAGTCGGTCTGCTCGTTTGAGGCGACGCAAGTAATCTTTTTTATATCTACGCCTCTGCGCTTTAGCCTTTTGCGAACAAAACGCGCTAAGCTGCAATTTTCTGTCTTATCCAAACGACGAACAGCAATGCAAGAAGCATCGGTCTTTAACGCGGCGCCCATAGAGGAGATAAACGGAATTTGCTTATTATACAAGGCTTCCATCAAACAGCATTTGGGGTTTAGCACATCTATGGCATCAATGACATAATCGACGGGTTCGGTTAAGAGTTCCGGCAAAGTATCCGCATTAACAAAGGTTTCTATGAGTTTGACATCGCAATCGGGGTTTATATCCAGCACTCTTTCCTTGGCGACTTCGGTCTTTTTGCGCCCGATGGTGGAACTTAAGGCCAAAATTTGGCGGTTGATATTGCTTTCATCAAAGACATCAAAATCCACCAAAACCAAATGTCCTACCCCTGCTCTGGCTAAGGCTTCAAGCACATAACCGCCAACCGCTCCCAGACCGACAATCATTACTTTGGCGGCTTTTAAGCGGTTCATTCCCTCTTTGCCGAGTAAGGCTTCAGTTCTTAAAAATCTTCTATTTTCCAAAATTTATAAACTCCTCCGAATTTTGATAAATTCGCGTTGCCAAGACTTCCTTGTCTTCACCTCTGATAGCGGCTATCTCTGCTAAAAGTTCCGGCAACATTGTTGGCAAAACCTCTTCGCCTTTGGTGGGACCTTGATATGGACCGTCCGTTTCCAACAATATCTTATCAGCAGGCAAAGCTGAAAGCAACTTTTCCTTATTTTTGCTTCTTAACAGCGAAAAATTAAACCCCAACAAGCCGCCGTTCTTAATGACTTTTTGTGCTAACTCCGCCGAGCTTGTAAAAGAGTGAAAAACAAATCTCTCGGATAATTTTTTCCAAAAATCGTTCAACCATTCATCAGCTTTAACCGCATGGATTATCAGCGGGCGAGCATATTTTTTGGCTAAATCTATTTGTTTAGCAAAAACTTCCGCTTGTTTTGCAAAATTTGGATTCTTTAACTTATCCAGACCGCACTCGCCAATCAATGCCTTCGGAAAAGCTTGCAAGTATTCTTCCAACTTTTGCGCCCAATCAGCTTCCGCTTCTTCAACATACCACGGATGTAAGCCAAAGGCCGGAACAACGAAAGGAGCAAATTTTGTCGCCATTTCCGCCACTTTTTCCCAATCCGCCGCGACTGATGACACGCAAATAAGCCTTTTAATCCCTGCTTTTTGCGCCTGATTGATAATATCCGTTGCACAGTTTGACTTAAAATCTTGCAAATGTATGTGCGTGTCAATAAATTGCATATAAGAAACTCTTTGTTTTTAACTTATTTAGGATAATAGATAGCCATGCCTATTTTGACAAGACCAATTTTGGAAATTAATCTCAACAATCTGTTGGACAATTACAAGCAACTCAAAAAAATTTCGGCTCATGCGGAAGCTGCTGCCGTGGTCAAAGATGATGCCTATGGTTTGAGCGCCGAAGTTGTTGCTCAAAAACTGTATAATGAAGGCGGATGCCGAAACTTCTTTGTCGCTCATGGTATTGAGGGTGAGAGAATCAGAAAATTTGTTCCCGAAGCTAATATCTTTGTTTTGCAAGGTATCGGTGAGGACAGCATTGATTCTTTTAAGAAATGTAAGTTAACTCCGGTTATCGGCTCTCCGGAAATGTTTGAATGGTGGAAGCAGAACAAAATTGAGGGCATCAAGCCGGTTATTCAGATTGAGACGGGATTAAACCGTCTCGGCTTCAGAGAAAGCGATTTAGCAAAGCTCTCTTCTGCAGACAAGAATGAGTTCGGAATGGTTCTGTCGCATCTGGCCTGTGCCGATGCCAAGGAACATTTTATGAATCAGCATCAGCTTGATAATTTCCGCAGACTGAAAGCCAAATATTTTCCTAAGCTTCCGGCTAGTCTTTCTGCATCGGACGGAACATTTTTGGGATCGGATTATCAATGGGATATGGTACGCCTCGGGGCTGCCATGTATGGCATTAATACCGCGCCTTATCGTGAAAACCAAATGAAGAGCGTGGTTGAGGTCAAAGCTCCGGTTTTGCAAATCGCTAATTTGCCCAAAGGCGATTTTGTCGGATATTCAGCAACTTATCGCGCAACCGAAGACCGCAAGTTGGCTATTGTCTCCATTGGCTACGGTGATGGTATTCCTCGCTCGCTTTCTAATGTGGGCAAAGTATTTTTCAATATCTGCGGGCGGATTAACGAAGCAAGAATTATCGGCAGGCTCTCTATGGACAATATTATCTGTGATGTTACTAATGTTGAAAATCTGCAAGTCGGTGATATGGCGGAAATTCTGTCTGACTATTATACCTTGGATGATATGGGGCGAGATGCCGGAACAATCAGCTATGAGATTTTGTCTCGTATCGGCAAAAACACAAGATATATTAGAAAATATATCGGGAAATAAAAAAAGAACCGACTTTTCAGTCGGTTCTTTTTTTTGCTTATCTGTCACGAACTTTCAAGTTTTTCAGCTCTTGTTGTTCTACTGCAATTCGGTTGTTTACAACCTCTTGAGCTCTGGCATCTTCATAACCTAATTTACGAAGAATTTTGTAGTGTTCGCCATAGTCAACATAGCGGAACTTGCCGTCTGAATGTTGAACAACACCTAACTCTGCCAAACGGTTGATTTGGTCTCGGCCACCGGCAAGCGTATCTTTACCATCAAAAGGCTTACCAGCTTTATAAGAGGTCAGCTGTTTCGGCTCGGTCGGCTCCGGCTCAGGCTCAACTTCTCTTTCTGCTTCTTTGCTAGAAGGAGTCGGCTCGTCTGCTGGCGTTTTCTGCGGTTCAGCATCCGGTTTTACTCCTCCTCTGTTTTCAGCGGGAGCAGCTTCTATCGGTTTTTCATTACCGCCAACATGTTCAACCAAACGTTCGCTTTCACAATCATCCAACAAGAAGAGTGAACGTGTGTTCATAGGTACATAGTTCGGGTCCAAACTATAACCAAATCTTAAGTCTGAACGTTGGCCATAGTTATAACCCGTCAAACCTTTGTGGATTTCGGAAATCTGCTGTTCCATTGTCAGCTTACGACAATTTTCATCACCCAACAAGGCTCTTAACAGCTCATCCGCATCGCCTTTGCGAACATCTGCCGCGCGCAAAAGGATGGCATGGGCAATCTGAGCATTTGACGCATTCGGGAATGCCTGGCGGATTTGCTCGTCCATATGTCCGACACGATAAATCATCATCTCTGCCTTAAGTGTCGCCTCAGAGCGGCTTACCCTAGAGTTGGTCAATAATCTGATAACACTCTCGTGACTCTTGGCTTCAACTTCCGGTCCATGATAGAAGTCATCATATTGAACAATAACATCCGGTCCTGTTCCTTGCGGATTCTCCTGTTGTTCTTCGAGTGGACCATCTGTTTTTACAATTGTATCTGTTTTTGTTGTGTCAGAGACAACCTTTAATGTGTCTTCGCTACTGTCTGTTCCTTTTACAATTCCCTCATTATTTATTGGCTTCTTTTCAGAAGGATTTGTATTGGTATCTTCTTTTCCTTCACCTAACCATTTGCCAAGCAAATCACGTGCCCAGATACCTCCGGCGAAAGCTGCAGCTGATCCCAAACCAATTAACAAGCGACGATTGCGTTCTTTGGTGTCTCCGGCCTTTTGTGCTTCATAAACACTGGTGGCACTGCGCGTTAACATAGCGGCACCTGAAATGCCCATTTTGGCTGTGCTGGTATGCTGTGTCAGCATTGTTGCCTGAGCAACGACTTGTGCATCTCCGACATGGGTAAGAGCACCTAAACCTGCAGCACCCAAGCTCAACAATGATGAAGCTGTGAACAAACCAGCCAAAGCTGCTTCTTTCTTGTTTTGCTTTACAAACTTGCGGAAGCTGGTGCGTTCCTCTTTCGGTTGTTCCATATATTTATTGGTAAAGGGAACAACATGTTTTTTGAGGACATAAGCACCATAAGCGACCATACCCAACGGACCACCAAAACCGGCGACAAATGCCATACCGATAGCCGGAGCTGCTTTTTCAGCCATCAATGCCGCTCCGCGGACAAAGCCCCAAGTTTTGGGTCCGAATTTCTTTTCGCAACGTTCGTCAAAACTCTTAATCTTGGCTTTGAATTTTTGGATTACGGGCAAGCTACCAAAAGCTCTTTCTATCTTCTCAACTTTTGCATCTATACGTGCAGATTCCGTTGCCATAAAGCCCAAAACACTTTCCAAACGAACATGTGCTTTGCTCGGTTTCTTAGCATCTGCATTAACATAGGTATCAATTTTGTTTTGCAAAACCTGGCGTAAATGTTCTTTGTTGCCAGTATATTTACTAAAGTCTATTTCGTTTCCGGTTACGATAGAATAAACAGCAGTATCAATGTTAAACTTCAGACGTTCAACATATTCTTCTTTAGTTACCTTTTTGCTGTCCATCATCTCGGCTTCTGTCTTGATTTTGGCTTGCTCTACCAGTTCGGCACGGACATCATGTTTGTTGCCTTGCTCGTCATAAACATCCAAAACGTTTAATGAGGCACGAGAGTCTGCAAAGGTTTTATCTTTTTCGTCCAACGGATTAATTGATGATGACAACATCTCAAGTTGTTGCATATTTTTAGCTATATCTACAGCTTTGAGATTATCCGTTTCATTAACCGCAATCGGGGTATCTTTAGGCTCATCTTTTACTTCGGCAATCGGCGCTTTAGGAGCGTCTTTGGGGGCAACATTAGCCTCAGATAAAATCTTCAATGCATCATCTTTATCTTTGAACCAGCTAATGCTCTCTAAAGTACCATTGTGCAAAATTCCGTGTTCATCCAGATAACGAATTTGCTCAGGAGTTAACGGAATGCTCTCTGCTTTTGCTTGCGGTTTGTTGCCCTGCTCTTTTTGTTTTGCTTCAACGATTTTGGCTACTTCTTTGTCTCTGTTGTGTTTGGAAATGCGCGCCGCAATTTCAAGGGCTTTTTTGCCATCTTCCGTCATATTATCATCTTTATCAAAACCGACTTCTTCTGCCAACTCGCGTAAGGCCTTAGCATCCTCCAAGCTCATGTGTGCTTGGAAGTCCGCTGAGCTGCGAGCATAGGAAGACAACTGTCCTTTGGCAAAACCATTAACTAGTTTGAACAGACCAGCATTATTTTCATCCGTCTTCAATACGGCATGAATTTCCATTAACTCGGCAAGGCTTAAATTATTCATGCCGGAATTAACTTTTTTGGCTGCTTCTTGAGCGTTCATATTTCTAAACTCCTTGTTTTATTTGCTAATTTTGAGGCATTATACCACAAATTTAGCTTTTTTCAATATCTTTTTTTGTCAAATTAGACAATTTTTTGAAAATTTTATTTTATCTACCTTCTGATGTTCGTGAAACGGATACTGTTTTTGCTCCCTGAACATTCGTATTTTGAGGCTTTTCACTTCCCGATTGAGACAAACCAACTTCTTTTTCTTGGTTTTGACGATATTGCTCACGACGGCTCAACTCATCTACCTTCTTATCCATCTCGGCATATCTTTGTTCTAAGATGGGTCTTGGACCTTGAGCCTTCATTTTATTATAAAGCTCTTCTCTCTCTTTCAGTAATTCCATAACCTTTTTTTGGTTCTTTTGGTTTGATAAGGCTTCTTTATAGTATTCTTTGGCGGCTCTTCTGTCTTCGCCATAATCTCCGGTCATCTTCGGAGCTTTTGTCGGATCTAAACCGTAGCGAGCCAGATCTTGATTAACTTTCGTCATCTGCATTTCCATCTTTTTATGGTCTTCTATAATATCGCCTAGTTGATCTCTTTCCGCTTTTGCTAGCTTGATTTCCTTTTTAGAAAATTCCATTTGTTTTTTGACCTCATCTCTCATAGCTTCAGCGTGCTTAAATTCTGCCTCAACCCTTTTAGCATCGGTTAAAGGTAAGTTTTTGAATTCTTCTACAGATTTTCCTGTGAGCTTTACTCTTTCTACCGCAGCTTTCCAGGCTGCTTCTGCTCGCGCAGCTTCTTGCTTGGCCTTGATTAAATCTTTGCCATCACCTTCATGAATTGCATAAGGGTTGTTCTCATCTTGTTGCTTGGTTGGCGACGTTTCCTGACCGTTGCCTTTTTCCCCCGGCTTGCCGGACTTTTCTTCCTGCTGATTTTCTACAGAAGCGGTGCCTTTATCTTGCTCGGCTTTGGGGTTTTTAGTTCCTGACTCTTTATCTCCTTTGCCGGACGGATCTCTTTGTCCTTCTATATTCTGCTGACTTTTACCCCCTGAAGTGGTTTCATTTTCAGGCGCAATAACTTTGCCGTTCGGACGATATGAATATCCGGTTCCGCCTTGTGAACGAACATCATTTAAGTAATGTCCCGTATTATCCACATTTGCCGAAGAACGATTGATGATTTCCATATCCGCTTTGCTCAAGGCTTCTCCTTTGAGTACGCGCTCCATCGTGGAACGGATGTTGGTGCCTTCAACCGTCATTATCTTATCATTCGGAGCTAACAGGCGTGCTTGCTCTAATTTATAAAAGCTTTCTTCCGGATTTTTTATTCCTGCGGCTTTCAGCTGATTATATATTTTGTCCATATCAACACCGGGATGACGCTCAGCATTGCGGTTTAACATATTTTTCAGCTGAGATTCCGTTACAGGACCTGTATCGGCTGTTTTGCCTGCTGAATTTTCAGGCGCTTTGCTCCCTTCCGGTGCTTCTTTAGCTAAATCTCCGAGTTCGTCAACACGCTTGTGTAGCAATATTTCTTTTTGCATCGGCGACATATTTTCATAAACTTTGGGATTTACGCCTAATTCGTGCAATTTGGCATCCAATTCGTTGCCTTTCAAGTTTGAGAAATCCGGCGTTTTGGCCTGAGTTTGCACATTAGCAACGTCTGCTTTCGGCGCCTGTCCGGTTACTCCATCAACTCCGGTATCATTGCTTGAAAACTTATCTCTTAGCCAGTTACCCAATTTTCCGGCTATCTTACCACCATATTCTGCACTTAATATACCAACGGCGCCACCAACAATTGAAACACCGGCCGTAATTGCAGCTTGTTTATAAAGCTTTTTACGCTGCGCTTTATCTTGTGTGTTTAAGGCCGCGCGGAAGTCCATTCCGGCATTGGTTAGACCTGAGGCTACCGTAATTCCGCCACGAATAGAGGCCTTGAGCAACCTATCTGCAGCTTTGGCGGCTGCCGTATCTCCGATTGCTTTACCGACAAAACCTACCGCATTCCAGCCGTGTTCTACGACATCCGCACCGCCAAAAGCAACAGAAACAGCGGTTAATGTTCCTGATGTAATTAAAGCTACGGCTTCTTTCGGATTCTTTTTTAAATATTCTATATAAGACCCTTCAAATCCGCTTTCTTTAAATTTTTTCTGCTGCTCTTTATAGAGTTTATAGGTATTATACCCAGCCAAGCAGGCCAGGCCGACACCACCAAAGGTAGCGCCGACAGCTGCTGAAAGCATACCTTTTTTTGCTGCTTCATAGAGTTTCGGATGTTTTTCCTTCATCCTTTTATCAAAAGCAAGCGCACGCTCTTTTAAGGTCTTGCTTCCCGTCTTTTCGGCAATACGATTGTTGATAGCCGCTTGTGCTCGGCTATTGGTAATCAAAACAACTGTTGCAACCTGATTGTTTATACTGTAATGCCCTGACGGATAGCGACGATTGATATAGCTTTGTACCCTTTTGGTCAATTCGTCATTAAGCTCTTTGGTCTTTTCTTCGAGCTGCTTTTTCTCTTCTTCCGTCAGATTTTCTTTATGCGATAATATTTCAGCATTGCGCTCCTTAAATTCGGCAATAAGCTGCGCTTTTATGGTTTCCAAAACAAGAGCATCCGCATGAGAACCAATAGCTTGGAATAATCTTTTTCTCTTTTCTTCTGCACTTAGATTTGCAAAACCCGGTAATATGGCGAGCTCTGCCTCGGCTTGCATAATCGCCATTTCAAGCATTTCCTTGCGGAGCTCTTCCTTATCCTTGATACCATCTTTGTCTTGGGTAAGATCAATATTCTCAAAAAATGTTGCAAAACTTGCCAGTTCCGGATGCGCTAACTTTTTATCGGCCGTTTGTGCCAATAAATCTTTGCTGGCAACAAGAGCATCCATCTCGGCAATATTTTTGTCTAAGGTTTTAGCAAAATCGGGGGTTAAGTGTGTTAAACCATTTTGGGAATCAAAATCTTGTTGTTCTTGATTTGCTCGTTGGTTTGTTTTTCCTTGGTTGTCTGCAGATTTATGAACCGAAGCAACTTCTTGGGCCAGCGCTTTCATTCCTTCCAAATCTTCCGGTGCACAATTCTCTTTACCAGATGCAAAATCTTGTGTTTTTTGCTGAGCAAAAGCATCTAGCTTGGCAAAAGCCTCTCCCGCAGGGCTCATTTCTCCATTGTGCGCTTTTAATATACCATACAGCCGGTTTATTTCTTCAACACTAAGGTTATCAACGCCTTTGTTGACAAGCTCTATGGCCTGTTCCAAGGTTTGTTTTTTGGTATCGTTGGTATTCGGTTTTGCTTCATCTACCATTTTCTTAACCCTTTTGCTTTTCATACTAAGTATATTTTAGTACAAAAATACGCAATTTTCAATAAATTTTGTCAAATTTATTGCTATTTTTCTTTTGTTGTTGATTTTAATACGGAAATCTTAATATTTATTTTATATTACTGAAATATCCGAATTATTCCCGACCACCTTCTCGGTTATTTTGTTGCATCATTCTTCCGGTTATGGCTGCTTGGAGCTCGGTGTTGTTTTCATTGATAAAGGCATTTTGCGGCGGTTGAATATTTTTGTCTTTAACGGTTTTTATGCGTCCGGTTTTACGCAAAAGGTTTCGTTTGCGTTTATATTCTTTACGCTCTTCCTCGTTCATATTGCTATAATTATATTTGCGAATTTCTTTTTTCTCTGCCGGAGAAAGTTCTTTAACATATGGCTTTTTTAGGCTAATCTCTTTAGGCTTACTTCCTGCTATTTTCATTTTTTCTGCGGCGGCAGCTGCAGCGGCTTTTTCTTTGGCTTCCTTAGATAAATCTTCACCTATGACAATTTTTTCAATTTTTCTTTTCTTAGCCATTTTAAATATTTGACGAAAGACATTTAAATCTGCCTCTTTCTCGGCTTCTTTTTCTTTATTGTCTTTCTTTTTATTTTTTTCTTGTTTTTGCTCCTTTTTTTCCTCAGGAGTTTTTTCTTTTTTTCGTTCACCAATAAAAATCAAATTTTCCGCCGGACGCTCTATAATTGCAGAATAACTATCCTTGTTTTTTTCTTCTTCGCTTTCAAAAATTTTTGTTACCACTGATTTTTCTTCTATAACCGTTTCGGCTAAAACAGCGTTTACCGCGGCAAATTCTTTCCATTCCGAAGCATCTTGAGCCATTTCGGCTAACTCCTTGGTCAGCATGGCTTCGTTAATTTGGCGATTGTGTATATTTTCTGCGCTGTTGTTTGAAAGAGAATGAACTTCTAACTGTTTTTCTGACAAATCTGCGCCCAATGCATTCTCATCTGTCTTGCCTTTATCCAGTTCTTTTTCTTCATTGGTTTTTTCAGCTGATGTTTCGGGAGTGCTGTAGGGCGCTTTGGCGTTACCTGCGTCTGCTTGTTTGGCCATATCTTCCTGCATGGATTGTACGGCCTCCGCATCCATTTTATGTGCATTTAGGATTTGCGCCATTTGCTCTTGCATTTTTTCTGCCGCGGCTTGCGAAAGTCCTGATGCCGCAATCTCTTTTTTATCACCGACTTCTTGTCCGGATGTACCATCCGGCTTAAAATCAATATGATTTTCGTTTATGGGCTTGAGCATTGCGGCTTTAAATTCGTCAGCGGTCATTCCGCAACGAGGATCGTAAATATCCAGCTCGCCGCTGAGCATATTTTTAAAACCTTTAACCTGCCCAAATGCTTGCAATGCATCGGCGGCCATTTTGCCTCCATCTGCCTCAGAACCATTTAAAGATGCATCATTAATCAGCCCATAGAGAAGTTTATATTCAGCAGCGTTTTGGATAAGCTTGGTACCTTCGGCAAAATCCTTAACACGACCCGCCGTATAGGCATGAAGTTGTCCGAGGAGTTCAGCTTGTTCCGGCAAAGAATTATCCAGATGCTTGTCTAAAAAACTAAGCTCCTTATAACTCATTGTTTGCCAATTATACGTTTCAGCCATTTATTCCTCCGCGATTTTTTGCTTTTTATTTTATCAAAAAATTAGCAAACTGCAATATTTTTACACAAAAAAAGCCCCTCAACTGAGAGGCTTTTTTTGTTTTTTTAACCATTGCTTCTTTGGTTTTCCCAATATTTTTGCATTGCAGCTTGGCGAGCTTCTCTATCCGCCTTGGAGTTGAAGGTGCTGCTTTCATCATATTGATGATTATTGTCACGAAACTCCTGACGGCGAGCGGCTTCAGTTGTACGCTCATGAGTACCCATGACCCTATTGCGAGCATTTTCCAGCTGTTTTTGGCGAACTCCTTGGTTATGTCCTTCCAAGGCAGCCTTGGCTTCTTCCGGCAAACCTTGAACGGCGCCATAAAGCGGATTATCCTCCATTATTGCCTTACCGCTCTCATCTTTCTTTATGTTGCCATTTTCATCCAAGGCAAAGTTTTTCTCATTCTTGTAGCCGATTGTTTTTTCCGGAGCGCCTTTAATCTCAATATCATCTTTCTGAGCATCTTTGGCGGCAACCATCGCAGCAGCATAAGCTATTGTTTTATCTTTTTCATCTGTTATGCCTGATAAATCCATTCCTTTACCTTCGGCAATATCTTTTTTGAATTGCTCCAGATGTTGTTCATAATCTTGTTTATTATTATATTCTTCCAATTTTTTCTTAGATTCCGGACTTAACTCATCTGCAAAACTATTGGCATCAATCTTGCCTTTCGGCGCATTCTGATATTGAACGCCCAATTCCTCACAGGCAAGTTTTAATTTTGCAGCAAATTCCGGAGACATATCGCCAGAAAAATTGATGGCTTGATTGTTGCGTTTGGCGTCTTTAACAATGCCTAAGAAGACTGAATAATCCGCTGTTTTGCCGTTTTCACCGGAAATGCTGGCGTGTTTTGAATCTGAATAGCGAACTGAACCAAGTTTTTGTCCCTCTTTGCTGATGTTTAAGCTCAGACCTTCCTTGTCTTCAGGATCTCTTTCACACTCCTGTTCACGCTCTCCGCAATGCTCCTTCCAGAACTTTTCTTTTTCATCTTTCCAGTCCTGATTCTCGTCTTGGTTGACTGGGGTGTCTGCCTTCTCTTCTCCTTCTTTAACATCCAAAGTGTTATTGTCGTTTTTATTTTCATCTTCTTTGGGCTTATCCTGATTGTCTGCCAAACCCATATCTTCCCTTAGTTTTTCAGTAAATATGGCTCGCAATTCTTCCTCTGACTTACCTTTATATTCAGGATCATTAGGGTTGTAATGATAAATTTTGGCAATTGGTGTACTATGCGCAGGCGCAATACCTACTTGTATTTTTTTCCAACCTGCCTTGTCATATTCCTTATTTAAGTCTTGACGTTTTGCCGCTTTTTCTTCTTTCGGCGCGTTGGCTACCTCATCCTCACGGGTTTGGAAGTATTTGTTTTCGGCTTCAATATCATTCGGCAAACCCTCTTTGGGGGGATTCTTTTCATCCACATTAATATATTTGGCAACCCATTGCGAATATTTTTCCTTAATTGCGTCAATCTCTTTTGGATCCGTCAGGGCGCTAAACTCATCTGCGGTTTTCTCGCAGCCGCCGAGTTTGAAGAAAAGGTCGTGGTATGTACCTAAATTAACATCATTTGCCATGGTTCTGTCTCCAACATAAAAACTTTAATTATGGACAGAATAGCATAAAATAGCTATTTTGTCCATAATTTTCGTTTAATGTAACAGAAGTTTCATAATATATGGTTAATTTGCGCAAAATTAATCTAGTTGCGATAATAAGCGTGTAATATTAGCCATAAACAACTTTACCGAAATGGCAAGTAAGATAATTCCGAAAAACTTCTGAATCATATAAATTAGACCGGGGCCTAACAGGCGTTCAATTCTCTTGGTTAATTTTAGGACAAGGTAAACAACAATCATATTAGCGATAACTGCCGTTAAAATACTTATATCGCTGTATTGGGAACGAATGGACAACAAGGTTGTCAAGGCTCCGGCTCCGGCTATCAGCGGAAAAACTACCGGCACAAAAGTCGCATCTTTCGGGGTATCCGGCTGATCGCGGAAAATCTCAATATCCAAAATCATTTCCATCGCAACGATGAAAATAATGAATGAACCGGCAACAGCGAAGGAAGAAATATCTACACCGAAAAGGTTGAGAAATGCCTCTCCGACATAGAAAAACAGAAAGAACATTATCAGTGATAAAAGTGCACCTTTTAAGGCATTTATCTTTTTGCCACGCTTTTTTAAGGTTAAAATAACCGGAATATTGCCTGTAATATCAATTACGGCAAACAATACTACAAATGCACTGATGAAATGATGCCAATTAAACTCGCCAAACATATTTTTTCTCCTTTTGAATTTGACTTTGGAATAGCACTTTAACTTTACAAGTCAACAGAAAAACGCACTCAGTAGATAAACAAAAAGAGCCGCTTTTACAAACGGCTCTTTTCCTTGATTTTATCTTTAAGCTACCTTGGCATCGGTTACTTTGGCATCAAAGGTGATTGAGGCACCTTCAATATCTGCCTCTGTACCTGTAGCGCAGGTATTGCTGACCTTAACCGCCAAGACCTGCTCGGCAACATAGGCTTTGTTTTCTTCCAGAGCTTTGGCTAACTCAGCATCACTCGTGGCATAGCAAAGTTCAATGCGGTCAGAAATGTTAAAGTCTTTGTCCTTACGCAAGGTTTGAACCAAACGGACAAAGTCTCTGGCCATTCCTTCGCGTTTGAGCGCATCGGTTACATTGGTGTCAAGCGTTACAACTGCCTTATTATCAGCAAAAGCTTTGCCGGCAACGCCTTCCTTCATATCCAGACGAACCTCAAACAAATCCGTGGTTAAGGTTTGTCCGGCAATAGACAAGGTGCCATCAGCATTCAGCTCCCATTTGCCTTGCTTATAGGCCCCCATTACCGGTCCCATATCTTTGCCTAAAGCCTTGCCGAGCAAAGGTGTGTACAAATAAATAGTCTTAGAAGCATAAGCTGCCAAGTTGTTGTCTATCTTAACTTCCTTCACATTCAGCTCATCCTTGAGAATGTCCTTATACTGTTCATTCAAGAAGCCAAGATTATCACCGACAACAGTCAAACTTGCCAAAGGCAAACGATTGCGCAGGTTCTTTTCCTCACGGATGAACTTGCCGGCCGAACACAAATCTTGCAAGAAGTCCATCTCATCAACCAGAGTTTTATCCAGCTCAATGTTTTTCAACATCGGATAATCAGTTAAATGAACGCTCTCGCCGTTGGTGAGGTTTTTGTAGACATATTCGCACAAGAAAGGCATTAACGGCGCCATAATCTTGCTCAAGTTTACCAAAACCGTGTACAAGACATCAAAGGCTTGTTTATCTCCCGCCCAGAAACGGTCACGCGTGCGGCGGATGTACCAGTTGTTCAAAATCTCCATAAAGGAAGCTATCTCGTTGCAAGACAAAGCAACATCATAAGTATCCAAACCTTGTTTTACAATTTGGCTCAAACGTTTGAGCTTGGACAAGATATAATTGTCTATCGCCTCGCTTGATGAACTGACTTCTTTGGCCTCATAACCTTCGGCATTGGCATAAAGCGTAAAGAAGTAATAAGCGTTCCACATCGGAATTTGAGCAACGCGAGCTGCCTTGGAAATCTCCTTACCTTCTTTATCTACGGCCAAATTTCCGCCTTTTAATACCGGAGAAGAAACCAAGAACCAACGCAGAGCATCTGAGCCAATAGAATCCAAAACTTCGTTCGGGTCGGGATAATTCTTCAGGCGTTTGGAAAGCTTTTGTCCGCCTTCTGCCATCAGCAAGCCCGTACAGATGCAGTTTTTGAATGCCGGTTTATTATGCAAAGCCGTTGACAAAACCGTCAAGGTATAGAACCAACCACGGGTTTGGTCCATAGCCTCAACAATGAAGTCTGCTGGGAAATGGTTCTCAAACCATTCCTTGTTATCAAAAGGATAATGAACCTGAGCATAAGGCATTGAGCCGGATTCAAACCAGCAGTCAAAGACATCTCCGACGCGACGCATCATGGTCTTGCCGGAGGGGTCATCCGGGTTCGGATAAACAACATCATCAATATAAGGCTTATGCAAGTTGGTTACTTCTATGCCGGTTTTTTCCTTAATCTCAGCAACAGAACCAAAAACATCAATTCTCGGAAACTGCTGATTGTCAGATTTCCATACGGGAATCGGCGTACCCCAGAAGCGGTTGCGCGAAATTGACCAATCTCTTGCACCCTCAAGCCATTTGCCGAAACGTCCGTCCTTAATATGTTCCGGAACCCAGTTAATCTGCTGATTGTTTTTAACCATCTCGTCTCTGAAGTCGGTTACCTTAACAAACCAGCTGGACATCGCCTTATAAATCAACGGAGTATCGGTACGCCAGCAGAAAGGATAAGAGTGTGTATATTGTTCTTTTTTGACCAAGATACCCTTCTCTTTTAAGAGCTGCATAATCGGCTCATTGGTCTCAAAGACTTGCTTGCCCTGATAATCCGGAACTTCGGAAGTGAACTTACCGGCTTCATCAACCGGACAAACAACCGGGAAATTCTCGTCATAAGCGCGGCAAGCGTCAAAGTCGTCCTGACCGAAACCGGGGGCGATGTGAACAATACCCGTACCGTCTTCGGTAGAAACAAACTCGCCGGAGAGAACCTTAAATGCGCCTTTATCCTTGAGATGTTTGAAGTAAGGGAACATCGGCTCATAACTCAAACCGACAAGCTCGCTACCTTTCATTGTGCCGACTTGTGCGGCATGCTCCAACTGTTTTTTGTAACGTCCGAGCAAAGCTTGTGCTAAAATATATTTCTGACCATCTTCTTCCATTATGGCATAATCAATATCTTTGCCGACAGCCAACATCAGGTTTGAAGGCAAGGTCCAAGGCGTGGTGGTCCAGACCAACATCTTCATTCCGTTTTCAAGCGTGAACATTACGGTTATGGCGTTGTCGGTTTTGTCCTGATAACCTTGGTTGACCTCAAAGTTTGACAAAGGTGTTTCCGCCGCCCAAGAATACGGCAAGACGCGATAATCTTCATAAACCAAACCTTTTTCATAGAGCTGTTTGAAGTTGTTAATCACGCTTTCCATAAAAGGCAAATCCATGGTCTTATAGTCATGGCTAAAGTCCACCCAGCGACCAATGCGCTTAAACATCTCGACCCAGATACCGGAATATTTCAAAACATCGGAACGGCAGAAGTCGTTAAACTTCTCAACGCCGAACTCCTCAATCTGCTTTCTGCCGGAAACACCCAGCTGTTTTTCAGCGGACATCTCGGCAGGCAAACCGTGGCAGTCCCAACCCAAGCGGCGTTCTACCTTTTTGCCGTTCATGGTCTGGTAACGGGCAACAACGTCCTTAACATAAGAAACCATAATATGCCCATAGTGCGGTGTGCCGTTGGCAAACGGAGGACCGTCATAAAAAACGAACTCGGCTGCACCATCACGGTTGTGCACGGATTTTTCAAAGGTTTTGTCCTCTTCCCAAAACTTGAGGACTTCTTTTTCTATCTCTACAAAGTCGGCCTTAGCCTTAACTTCTTTATAATGTTTAGTCATGTCGTAAACACCTTAATTTTCTTGAATTATTGTAACGCGGACGTGCTTGAAAGCACTTTTGAATTTAAATGAAATATGTATAAAAAAATGCCATCCCCTAAGGGATAATAATGGAAATTATGGAATGTATTATAAAGTTATGCATTTTTTTCTAAAGAAACTTGTTAAAACTGCAATGAATTTAATACAAGAAAACCGACGAGTCAAACATTAATTGACACTATAAAGCACAAAAAAAATGCCCCTATTCCCAGAGGAAAAGAGGCGTTAAAAAATTTTTTTCAGAATCTTGCACCGAAAGCAATGTTCAAGCCTATGTCTCCGGCATCTCGCGCATCTTTAGCGACATATTTGCCAATACTTCTATTCCAGTTGGTCGTGTTGGCAAAAAGTGCTGCCTTAAGAAATACATTCGGCCCAAGATGCAGCTTTGCGCCCAATCGCCAGCCTACGATAAAACCGTTTTCATGGACTTTTACCCTGTGGCTTGAAGGCACATAGATATTGTGGTCCCTTTCGGAATATTCCGTAGTATATGGCGTTATACCGACATACGCTCCCGTAAAAACTGTTATGAATTTGCTTTCCAGAAAGCCATAATCCATCCCTATACGGAAAGAGGGAGCTTTGTATTTGAGGTGATTATACCTTTCACTCAAAGTCTCCGAAAAATATGTGGCTTCAAGATAAGCCGTTAACGGATTAATTTCATAACCAATTTGCGCACCATAGCGGTTCTCCGCTTCGCATAAGTAGGCAACTGCCGAAATTTCAAGACCTCGATCATCATCGTCTATGTCGTTTATAGACCTAAAACCCTGTGCATTAAGCGCTGCGGCAAAAGTTGTAAACAACGCCGCTAAAATAAACTTTTTCATAAGACTTAATATTTAAATGATACATTCGCAAAATTATAATTATTTTCTGCAAATGTATTACATCTTGCGCCCAATGTCTAGACAAAACAAAATCTTTTTGGGCGAAAATTTATGGTTCGAAAATTTGGCCGCAGACCATCGGTTCGGCAACGCCGGTGGTGGTCGGGAAAGTGGCGGGAAGATGATACAAGCGGCGCGCGGCCAGATAAGCAAAGGCTTGCGCCTCCAAAGCGTTGACATCAAAGCCTTCTTCCGCCGCGGTGGTAATATTGATATCCGGCAGGCGTTGGCGCAAAAAGCGAACCAAGGTCGGATTTTTGGCTCCGCCGCCGCAAACCAGCAATTTGGCCGGAATTTCCGGCAGATAGAGCAACAAGGAATATGCGATTGCCTCGGCAATAAAAGCGGTTGCCGTGGCTGCGCCGTCTTCCAAACTCAAGCCTTCCAGATGTTCCAATTTTTCATAAAAAATAGTGCGGTCGGCGGCTTTGGGCGGATATTGAGCAAAAAACTTGTGCCGCATCATAGAAGCGACAATCTGCTCATTAACCTTGCCCGTGATGGCTAACTTACCGTTATAGTCCATATGCATTCCGCCGTGTTTTAAGACCCAATCATTGATGGCGGCGTTCCCCGGACCGCAGTCAAAGGCTATCATATCGCCGATGGAGCCAATCCAGGTTATATTTGAACAGCCCCCAATGTTTACCACAGCCAAAGGCTTGCCCATATCGGCACAGAGAGATTGATAATAAATGGGCACCAAAGGTCCACCCTGCCCGCCGGCAAGCAAGTCGGCGTTCTGGAAACGGTTGACGACTTTGGTTTGGGTGAGTTCGGCAAGGCGTTTGCCATCGCCGATTTGACAGACATAATGGTTCTTGGGGTCTAATAAAATATTGTGTCCCTCAAAGCCGATAATATCAACTTTTTCATCTTGGGCGGCGATTATCTCATTGGCGATTTCGGCATGGAAAGAGGTCAGCGCCTCTTCCGCCTCGCGAATGGCAGCCTCGTTTTCCGGCGTATCCGGCTTTTTACCGAGGACGGAACGAATTTTTTCCCTTAGGTCATCATCATAGGGCACATTTTGCGACAAGCCAAACTCAAAGACATCTACCCCATCGGTCTTAATCAGGGCGACATCCACACCGTCTAAGGCAGTACCGCTGCTCATACCCAAAGCGTTAAGTGGTCTGATGATATCCATATTGAAAAAAATTCACCTCCGTTGTTGCACTATTTTATTTATATGCTAATATTCCTTAAAATTACGCTAATGTTTATATTTTAATAATAACAAGGAAAGGGAAAATGAGCAAATTTAAATCCGAATTTTTTAACCTGATGGTAGAACGCGGTTTTTACAACCAATGCACCAATGAGGATGGTTTTGACACCTACCTCTACGAATGCGAAAAAGCCGGAAAACCTGCCGTCGGTTATCTGGGTTCGGATCCGACCGGAGACAGCTTGCATGTCGGGCATATTGTGCCCTTGATGATGATGCGTTGGTTTCAGAAATGCGGGCATAAGCCGATTACGTTGGTCGGCGGCGCAACCGCACGCATCGGCGACCCTTCCGGCAAAGACAAACTTCGTCCGTTTTTGGATGAGGAAACTTTGCAAAACAACATCAAAGGTCTGAAAAAATCTTTCAGCAAGTTTTTGAAGTTCGGCGAAGGCAAAAATGACGCGATTATGGTTGATAACTGGGATTGGTTTAAGGACATCAACTACCTTGCCTTTTTGCGCGATATCGGCACTTGTTATTCGGTTAACCGTATGCTGACGATGGATAGCGTTAAAACTCGTTTGGAGCGCGAACAGCCGATGTCCTTCCTTGAGTTCAATTATATGTTGCTGCAAGGTTATGACTTCTGCGTGCTTTATAACAAATATGGCTGCCGCGCGCAAATTGCCGGTTCTGACCAATGGGGCAACATTACTTCCGGCACGGAACTCGGCCGCCGCCGCTATGATGTGGAGCTTTTTGGCTTCACCAGCCCGATTATTACCGACTCAAACGGCAAGAAAATGGGAAAATCCGAGGGTAATGCGGTTTGGATTAATGAGGAAAAACTGCCCTCTTATGACTATTATCAATATTTCAGAAATATCGGCGATGCTGAAGTCGGAAAATGTTTGCGTATTTATACCGACCTGCCGATGGATGAAATCCGCCGTTTGGAAAGCCTGCAAGACAAAGAAATCAACGAAGCCAAAAAGATTTTGGCCTTTGAGGCAACAAAAATCTGCCGCGGTCTTGAAGAGGCTCAAACCGCTCAGGACACCGCTATCAAGACTTTTGAGATGGGACAAGCCGGCGGCGATTTGCCAAGCATTGAAAAGGCTTCGGTGGATGGGCTCAGCGTTTTGGACGCGTTTTTGCAAATCGGCTTTGTTGCCAGCAAAGGTGAAGCACGCCGCCTGATTAAGCAGTCTGGTCTGAAAATCAATGACAAAGTTGTCAGCGATGAGAATTATGTTTTGTCAGCCGCTGATGTGGTTGACGGACAGGTCAAGCTCTCTCAGGGCAAGAAGAAACACGGTTTGATTAAGGTGGCTTAAAAATCTTAATCTTTAAGTTTGAAAATCCGAAGCTTCCGAAATCTTCGGATTTTTTCTTTATTGAAAATAAATGAGGTTGTGCAAAAATATCAGCTCAGGTTTAACGAACTCTGGCAGATGAACAGCTCGCAAAAATCCACCTTCTGGTTTGAGAAAAACAGCTAAGCCCCCAAATAAAACATTACACCTCGCCCGAGCAGGAAGAGGGTGGCACAAATTCCGATATATAAATATGGGCGTTTGAGCAAAGGAGAAACGATATCCGGCTTTTTCTCTTTTCTTCCGGGGAAAAACAATACAATAATAAAAGACAATACATATAAAACACCAAAACCTCTCCAAACATTTTCTAAAACTTTGGGTAAAGTTATATGATTATAGTAGTCTGTCAGCAAAAAAGTTCCGGTATAAACTAAAACAACAAGGGTACCTTTATAGTTTATATCCCGACATCTTTTCTGAAAAGCGGCTAAGGTTGCACAAAAGACCACAAAAGAAGCTATTGTTGTTAAGATGACAAAGCCTTGTTCCGTAACAATTCTTAAAAATAGATTGATGGTTATTAAAGCGCCCCAAAACTGAAGACGATTAAATCTTCCGTCAAAGGAAAAATAAAAAGTCAGCGGATTTTCGCCCCAGACATCCTTAAAAAAATTATTGATATCTTTTTTAACTTTTTGCATCATTTGTTTAATCCTTATCTTTGGGTTGGTGTCAGGATATTAAACACCAACCCAAAAGTCAACGGGTTAATCTTATTTATTTTTCACTCCGTTCTTTTTCTCTTTATAATAAGTAAGTCCTTTTTTAATAAGATTAAAAGCTTTAGCTCCGTTGACCCCAATATCAATTGCATAATTAGAATATTTGTAAAGATCACCTAAATTTTCTTGTTTAGCAAGTTTTTCAAGTTCTTTTTGTCTATTTGCATACTGAGGATTTAAATCTTCATAAAATTTTCCCATACCAGAATTAAGTGCATATTCAAGTCCGCCAAGAACTCCTTGTCCAAAACCTTCCAAGCCGCTTTTAATAATATCTGCTGTTGGGATTGGTTTAGGGTTGGGGTTTGTATATTTAGGTCGTTTGGGAATGGTGGACCTTCTCAAAGCCTCCTCACTCCAAGGTGTCGGTGTTTGCTGTTGCCGCCGCGGTGTTTGCGGAACATAGCTTTCAATAAAATTACGATGACTATATTTTTCGTTCTGCAGTTCTTTTTCTGGGTCTTCTTGCGCAATATAGCGAATTAAATTTCCCATAAACTATCTCCTTAAAAAAAATTTAAAAACAAAAAAAATCCGAAGACATGAGTCTTCGGATTTTGGATACACTTATAGCAAGTGATAGTTTATTAATACGCTAAGAAATTTCAATTTTCAAGAAAAAAAAATTACTTTCAACAACTTTTGCGTAAAATCATGCTTTCAAATAAAACATTACACCCCGCCCGAGCAGAAAGAGGATGGCACAAATTCCGATATATAAATATGGGCGTTTGAGCAAAGGAGAAACGATATCCGGCTTTTTCTCTTTTCTTCCGGGGAAAAACAATAAAAGAAGGAGGGCAAATATGTATACAAAGACAAAGCCACCCCAAACATATTCTAAAACTTTGGGTAAAGTTATATTATCATAATAGTCTGTCAGCAAAAAAGCACCGGTATAAACTAAAGTAATGATTGTTCCTTTGTGGTTCAAATCTCTACATCTTTTTTGGATACCGGCAAGTGTTGCCCAAAAAGCTACAAAAGATGCAATAGCTGTCAAAGCTCCAATGTTTTGTGCGTCAACGACCTCGTAAAATAGATTAAGGGTTATCAAAGCACCCAAAAGTTGGAGTTGATTAAATCTTCCGTCAAAGGAAAAATAAAAAATCAGCGGATTTTCGCCCCAGACATCCTTAAAAAATTTATTGATATCTTTTTTAACTTTTTGCATCATTTGTTTAATCCTTATCTTTGGGTTGGTGTCAGGATATTAAACACCAACCCAAAAGTCAACGGGTTAATCTGCTAACCAATTTTCAATCATCACCCGCCCGAGCAGGAAGAGAAGAAGGCAATTTTTTTATTCATGGCTCATACCTCTTGGTTCAAAAACAGAGTTTGGATTTGATTTGTTCATAGGCGTAATAATCTGAAATTTTGCCCTGAAGCAGGTAGGATGGTTTGGTGGCGAATATGGCTTTGGCGGCTTTTAATATATCTTCGGCACAAACGGCATTGATTTTTTCAATTTGTTTTTCAAGCTGTTGCAATTTTCCGAAATTAATCAGTTGTTCCGCCGCAAGTTCAATGCTTTCCTCATTATCTTCGGCTTTTTTGGTCAAAGCCACAATCAGTTGCCTTTTGGCGCGCGCCAATTCTTTTTCGGTAACAGGTTGCGTTGCCATTTTTTGAATCTCAGAAAGCACGATGTCCAAAATCTGGTTAATATTTTGCGCCTGCGCTGCCGCCGTAATTGCCACATAGCCGACATCCGTTTCATCTACGATAGATGTGCTGATGTCATAAACCAAAGCGCGCTTAATTCTGACCTCGGTATTCAGGCGTGAAACTTCTTCACCGCCCAAAATCTGCATCGCCAGATATTTGGCTTCTTTTTTTAAGTCTTTGTCCTCCGCCAAAAGGTCAAATCCAAGCTCAAATTTTACTTCCGGCTCATTGGGCTTAATATGTCTGAAACCGCCGATATATTTTTGCGCCGGTCTTTCGGTCTTTTCACCGTTCGGAATATTGCCAAAATATTTTTGCGCCAAAGCCACAAGCTCTTGGTGTTCAAAATTTCCGGAGGCAGACAAAATCAGATTTTTGCCGCAATAGCAATTTTTGCGCCAAGCCTCAAGCTCCGCTTTGCCGATTTTTTCAAGAATTTTACGTTGTCCCAAAATATCTTTGCCGAGCGGCTGGTCGCCGTAAACTATTTGTGAAAAAGCATCATTAAAAAAGTCGTCATTGTCATTTTCGTCTTCATACATTTCCTGAAAAATGACTTGTCTTTCACTATTGATATTTTCTTCCGTAAAAGTGGAGTTACACAAAATATCCGCTAAAAGTTCAAGAGCGGCTTCTTTGTCCTCGACCAGAACTTCAATTGAAAAAGCCATACAGTCCATATCCGTCCATGCATTGGACTTTCCGCCCATATCGGCAATTTTTTCGTTAATCTCCAGTTCGGAAAGGGTTGTTGTGCCCTTAAAAGTCATATGCTCGCAAAAATGCGCAATACCGTTAAGCTCTTTGGGTTCAACTCTGGAGCCGCAACGACACCAAACCCCGACATTAAACATTTTTGTCGCTGTATTTTTTTGAGAAACGACACTCAAGCCATTATCTAATATTGTTAAATCCGCCGTCATCAGCCCCAACTTACTCCGAAAATTTATTTTTCGATTATCGGCGCAAACGGGCAATTGTCAACATAAAAATCCTTGCTTTTATGGCTTTTTGATGACATAGTGAAACAAATTTTTTTAACATAAGAGATTAAGACAATGGCACTGAAATATGAAGTTTTGAAAACTGACGGCAAAGCCCGCCGCGGTCGTTTACATACCAAGCATGGCACAATTGAAACTCCGGCTTTTATGCCGGTCGGAACTTGCGGCACGGTCAAAGCGATGATGCCGGAATCCGTTGCGGCAACGGGGGCGGAAATTCTGCTCGGCAACACCTATCATTTGATGCTTCGTCCGGGGGCGGACTTAGTGGAAAAAATGGGCGGTCTGCATAAGTTTATGAACTGGAACAAGCCTATCTTAACAGATTCCGGCGGTTTTCAGGTTATGAGCCTGACCGGCTTGCGCAAGTTGACGGAAGAAGGGGTTACCTTCAGTTCACATGTCGACGGCAAGAAGTTTTTCCTAAGCCCCGAGGAATCAATGAAAATTCAGTATAAACTGGATTCAAACATTACCATGTGCTTGGATGAATGCGTTAAGCTTCCCGCACCGCATAATGTGGTTAAAAAATCCGTTGAGATGTCTATGCGTTGGGCAAAACGCAGCAAAGATGCTTTTGTCGACCGTGAAGGCTATGGTATTTTTGGCATTCAGCAAGGCGGCGATTATGAAGACTTGCGGGCTTGGTCTGCCGAAGAACTCAAGAAAATAGGCTTTGACGGCTATGCTATCGGTGGCTTGGCAGTCGGCGAAGGTCAGGAAACAATGTTTAAGGTCTTGGACTATGCGCCGGGAATGCTGCCCTCTGACAAACCTCGTTATCTGATGGGCGTTGGGCGACCGGATGATATTGTCGGTGCGGTTTTGCGCGGGGTGGATATGTTTGACTGCGTTATGCCGACCAGAAGCGGCCGCACGGCGCAAGCCTTTACAGCCAGAGGTCCGATAAATATTCGCAATGCACGCCACCGTGAGGACCCTCGCCCATTGGAAGCAGAGTGCGATTGCCCGCTTTGCCGCAATTATTCAAGAGCATATATTCATCATCTGCAAAAGTGTAATGAAGTTCTTGCCGTAATGTTATTGACTTGGCATAATATTCGCTATTATCAACGCCTGATGAAAGGTTTGAGAACTGCAATAGAAGAAGGGCGCTTAAATGAATTTGCCGACGAGTTCTATCGCCTGCAGGCAATGGGAGATATTGAGGAGATTTAGCTTATGGTTGAAATAAGCGGAGCACGGCATGAAGAAATGTTTGATTCTTTTGCCGAACAAAACAAACAAGAAGGATTGAGAGTTTTTGTTGCCGGAGGAAGCCGCCCCGGAACCGATCCCGTTTATGTTGAAGAGGCCTATAATTTAGGTCGCCAAATTATCCGTATGGACTTCAAGCTCGATTTCGGCTTGTCAAATGCAGGGATTATGGGGGCTGTGGCACGCGGCGTCATGGATGGCTGGAACAAAAAACAAAGCAAAGATAAAGGTTATCCTATTCAGGCTGTTACCACACAAGCTTATTATGACTTATATCCGCGTGATGATGAGCTTATCTCTCAGATTGAAAACCTGATTGTGGCCAAAACTCTGGAAGAGCGTAAGCAAAAACTCCTTGATGCCGACTTTGTTGTTTTTGCTCCCGGCGGAGTTGGAACTTTGGATGAGTTGGCTTATGACTGTGTTGCCATGCAAGATGGGTTTTTGCAACCGAAACCCTTTATTTTGTATAATATCAACGGCTATTTTCATCATTTATTGGAATATATGAAGTCTTTGGCTCAGGAAGGTTTTTCGGATCCGATACCTTTTATTGTTGCAGAAAACAGTGATGAAGTCGGTATTGTTTTCCGCCTTTTGAAGTTGCGCTACAAAAAAGGTTCTACACCGGCTGAGGCTTATGCCAACACACGCCAACTTATTTACGAATTGCCCTATTTCATCAAGAAAAAAGTTAACAGCTCTATCTTTGTTGAGCATATTATTGAAGAAATGGAACGCATAAGCAAAGAAGGCAGCGAAGAAGAAAAAGCAGAGCTGGCTAAGGAGATTGAGACGGCTTATCTGGAAAAAGAGATAGAACGTATGTATGAGCGCTTGGCTAAAACCGGTCGTGATACGTCCATTGTCAGCGACAAACTAACAAAGCTCAAGAAACGCAAGGCCTTAAAATAAACTTATACGACATATAAATTTACATAACAATTTATGGTTGACAATATTTGATTGTAATGTCTTTTATAATTCTATTATGAATTTATAATGGAATTATGAGATGTTTGGGAAACGCAGACATATAGACTTTTCAATCATTATGCCAACATACAATCGCGCTTTTTGTATTAAAAATGCTATAGATTCTGTTTTGGCGCAAGATTATCCGAATTTTGAACTTCTTGTTGTTGATGACGGCTCGTCAGATAATACGGAAGAATTAATCTTAAATACTTATCCTGAAGAAATTAAAAACGGAAAAATTATTTATGCTCGCTTTGCTCACGGCGGAGTCAGTCATACACGTAATATGGGCTTGCGTTTGGCAAAAAATCCGTGGATTGCTTATATGGATACGGACAACACTATGGAAGGAAGCTTTCTGAGCTCTTTTGCTGAAGTAATGTCTGCAAAAACGGCTGAATGTTATTATTGTAAAATTGCCATCCGCAGTAAAGGTATCACCATAGGGAAAAGGTTCAAATACAAAAGGCTCAAGGAATCAAACTATATTGATATGGGAGCTTTTGTGCACTCTAAAAAACTTTATCAAAAATATGGCGGCTTTGATGAAAACCTTAAGCGTTTTGAGGATTGGGATTTGGTTTTGAATTATACCGCACACTATAAACCTGTTTTTATAGATAAAGTATTAGTAGATTATAATGACAGCCAAGCACATGAGCGTATTTCCAATAGCGAAAAAAATATAGAAAACGCCGATATTGTCAAACGCAAGCATGGTTTTATAAAATAGTTGTTTTAATTAAACAAAAAAAACTTGAGCCAATAAGACTAAGCCTCTAAACTAAAGTAAATTTTGTTAAGGGGTATAAGATGACAACATCTGTCTGGAAGTTTTTGTGGAAATATCTTTCCAAGCTCAAAATTTTGTTCTTTGGGGTGTTGTTATCCGTGCTTGCCGGCGAGTTCTTTGTGCGCTTGTCTTTGTATTATGCCTCAAAGATAGTGGATGTTTTGGCCTCATCAGAGCCCAAAGATGTTTTGCTCTGGAGCGGGTTGGGATTAGCTGGTCTGGCCTCGCTTTTTTTGCTGCTCAAAGGCTTGTTGCTCAATGTGCTTATTTTCATTGAGGCCAGATTTTTGCCGGTTTATATGAGCCGTATCTCCAAAGACTTGTTCAACTATGCTCACCGCCACTCAACAGCTTTTTTTGCAGAAGAAATGGCAGGCAATATCTCCGGCAAGATCAAAACCATTATTGATGACAGTTACAGCATTTATTATACCATCCTTTGGGGTTTTATCTCGCCAAGCATTGCCGTAATCATCAGCTTTGCGTTTATTTTTGACATCAATGTTAGCTTGGCTTTGGTTATGTTAGGGCTTAATTTTTTATTGGTTTGGGCCCTGTATGTCTTGAGCCGCAAGCTCGCACCTTATTCGGAAGCGCGTGCCAAGCTGATGTCTGAGGCCAACGGTGTTTTGGTGGACAGCATAAGCAATGCCAGCTTGGTCAAAAACTTCAGCAATTTTTTGTATGAGAAAAAGCACTATTTCAGCTTTGTGCGCAAGGCTGCCGTTGCCGACAGAATGGAGAATAAGCAGTTTGGCTATTTGTTCATCGCCCAAGGCGTACTGAGGGCTCTGCTACAAGCCGTGTTTTACGCTCTGCCCGTGTGGTATTGGTATAGAGGCGAAATTAATGTCGGGCAGTTTGTGCTGATTCAGTCGCTGATTGCGGTTTTGTGCAATATTTATAACATGCTGTCTATGAACTTTATCAATTTTTTCAGGCTCTATGGAGGCATCAAAGACGGCCTAAAACTGTTGTCTCGCCCATTTGAGGTCGTGGATGCGCCAAATGCACATCGCCTGAAAGTTAAAGCAGGGCAAATAGATTTTAATGATGTTAATTATCATTACAAACATTCTGATGCTCTGTTTAAGGAATTTAACCTGCATATCAATGCCGGCGAAAAAATCGGCTTGGTCGGGCGCTCCGGCTCGGGCAAATCAACGCTCATAAAGCTCCTGTCCAGATATTATGACATTCAGGGCGGAAGCATATGCATTGATGAGCAAAATATTGCCGAAGTAACCCAAAAGAGCTTGCGTGCCGCCATTGCGCTCATTCCTCAAGACCCGTCTTTGTTCAACCGTACGATTATGGAGAACATTCGTTACGGCAAGCTCCGCGCCACTGATGAAGAAGTCTATGCCGCCGCCAAAAAAGCCTATATTCACGACTTTATTATGTCTTTGCCGGAAGGTTATAAGTCAAAGGTCGGTGAAAGGGGCGTTATGCTCTCGGGCGGTGAGCGGCAGAGAATAGCCATTGCTCGCGCTATTTTGAAAGACGCGCCGATTTTGATTCTGGATGAGGCCACTTCTGCCTTAGACAGCGAGAGCGAAAAATATATTCAGGCCTCTATTCGCGAGCTGATGAAAAACAAAACCGTCATCGCCATTGCACACCGCCTCTCCACCCTAAAAGAAATGGATAAAATCATTGTGATGGATAAAGGAAAGATTATAGAGAGCGGCACACATACCGAGCTTTTGCGCAAAAAAGGCTTGTATCACGGCTTTTATGATATGCAGTCGCAAGGCTTTATCAATATGAACTCTGTGCCAAAGGAGGAAAAATGCTAAACATTATCTGGGTTGCTTTTTTCATTTCGGCTTTTCTAATGGCCTTGTATAGGGCTTTGTTTTTGGGCGATGGTCTGGTTTGGACGGAGTTGGTCAATGCTGTTTTTGTGTCCTCAAAAACCGCCTTCTCAATAGCGCTTAATCTGACCGGAATCTTGTGCTTTTGGCTGGGATTGCTGAAAGTTGCCGAGGCTTCGGGCATAACCCAGCTTTTGGCTAAATGTTTATATCCGTTGTTTAAGCGTATTATGCCCTCTGTTCCGGAAAATAGTCCGGCCTTGTCTTCTATGATAATGAACATTGCCGCAAATATGTTGGGTCTGGACAATGCCGCAACCCCGATGGGCTTGAAGGCGATGGAGCAACTGCAAACCCTCAACCCAAAAAAAGATACGGCTTCAGATGCGCAAGTTTTGTTTATGGTTATCAATACTTCGGCAGTAACGCTTATTCCCATCACGATTTTAATGTATCGGGCAGAGTTGGGCGCAAGCAACCCGAGCGCGGTGTTTATGCCCATTTTGTTTGCCACGTCATTGTCAACTTTGAGCGGCTTTTTGGCTGTGGCATGGGTGCAAAGGCTTAATATCTTCAATCGTGTGGTTATGAGCTATTTGTTGGGTTTTGCCGCTTTTATCGGTGCCGTCGCATGGTATTTTGAAAGCCTGCCTTTGGAAGAAAGATTACAGATGTCTGCCGCTTGGGGCAATTTTATCTTGTTTGCGTTCATCATCAGCTTCATTACCGCAGGCATAATCCGCAAGGTGAATGTTTATGAGACCTTTATCCAAGGAGCCAAAGAGGGTTTTGATATTGCAGTCAGAATAATCCCTTATCTGGTGGCGATGTTGGTGGCTATCGCCGTGTTGAGAGCCTCGGGCGTTTTGAATATTATTGTTTTGGGCTTTGAAAACTTTTTTAATTTTATCGGCATAAATACCGACTTCGTGCCTGCTTTACCGACAGCCATTTTGAAACCCTTGTCGGGCAGCGGCGCACGCGCGATGATGATAGAGACTATGCAAACCTATGGCGCGGATAGTTTCCCGGCATTTGTTTCGGCGGTGGTTCAGGGTTCAACCGAAACCACGTTTTATGTCTTGGCGGTTTATTTCGGCGCGGTCAAAATCACCAAAATCCGCAGCGCGCTTCCTTGCTCACTCTTGGCAGATTTTGTCGGCATAACCTCCGCCATCATCTTGGCTTATTTGTTTTACTAAGATTAGCTTTTACAAAGAGGGCTTAGCTGTTTTTCTCAAACCAGAGGGTGGATTTTTGCGGGCTGTTTCTTTTTAATATAAAAAAAACCGCCCCGAAGGGCGGCATCATCCTTAATTCTTATAAAGCTTGGGAAGAGGTTTGTCATCTTCTGTTGCACCTGTCCTCTTCGCATCGGCTTTTTCAAAGATTTTGATAAAAGCATCCGCATTCCAATCTTTGCCGCCGCTGCCGTAAAGCTCCGCGGTGATAATCTCTGTCTGCTTTTCAAAGTCCTTGAAGTTGACGGCTTTGATAATATCATTCAGATTATTTATGCGTTGATTTTTGAACTTTTGCTGTGCCCAAATCAGCAAAGCATCCCTCAAAGCACGGAAGTTGTTTTCCTTAGCCGCGCGGATGACTTCTTTGTGCGCCTCTTTCAAATTCGGCTTCAGCTCCGCTCCGTCAACCGATTTTGCCGGACGGCGGAACAAAAACCAGCTTATCAGCATACCCATAACAAAAGCCAACAAAAGCGTGTATATATTCCACGGATTGCTGCTCGGGCGGTTCTCCGCGCTCATCGGCATTGGGTTTTGCTTTTCTGCCTGCGGGGCGGCTATCTGCTCCGGCTCGTTTACAACAGGAGCGGCAGGCATTGGCATTTGCGGCTCAATCTGGTTGCCAGCCTCAACATTTATATTAACCGCGGGCAAAACGGCTCTTTCCATTTTTCCGGTTTTGACATTAAACCAGTTTACCGAGACCTCAGGAATGGTTATATTGCCTGACTTGTCCGGAATATATACATTGGTGATTTTTTTGACACCAACGACCTGCCCTTGTTCTATGCCGTTTTGAGCCTCAGGCTTTTCGGGATATTGTCTTAAGCCGCTTGCCTCAACAAAATCTACATCCGGCAGTTGGCTCTCCAATACGCCGACAGCTTTCAGATAAATCGTGCGGCTGACTGCCTCGCCAACCTTAAAGGTTGGTTGTTTGGGGTTCCATTCCGCATAGAGGCGAACATTCTCCGCCGGAAGCCACCAGCTCCCCTTGTTTTCTGCAGGAACGGGCTTGACCTCTATGTCTATGGGCTTGGTGTTTAAGACAACCGGATTTCTGGTGGCAAACATTCCGCCAAAACCGATGCCCGAGTCAAAAAACGAACCGCCGAAAAAGTCATCAAACGGGTCTGCCCCGCGGCCGTTTTGGGTCAGATAATAACCATTAAAACGAAAAACAGGGGTTTTCAGCAAACCGCTTTTTTGCGGGAACATTGCATAGTGAAACTTGATTTCGCGCAGGCTGCGACCGTTTACGATTTTGCTGCTGACCTCAGGCTCACCCAAACTTCTTATCAGCCAGTCATTCTTCCCCTCATCCACAACTTCCGGTGCGCCGCCTTGCAAGCCTCCGGCATCAAGCAAGGTCAGGGTATAATTTACTTGCTGCTGAACATAGGGAGTTTGGTTGTCCACCTCGCCACGGACGGCGAAACGCGGACCTTTTCTCGGCTCTTGATAATTGGGATTGTTAGAATTATTGGGGTTTGCCAAAGATTGCGCGTCCAGAATGCGAATCTGAATCGGGTTACTTTGCGTGTTGCCCAATTTTATGGACGGAATGGTTAAGCTTGTTCCTGCCACAGCCTTAGGCAAAAGCCCGATTTGCCATTGACGGCGCTGTGAAACCTGACCGTTGATGATGTTGGTTTGGTAAGAGTTGGTTACCGAATAAACCGTAAAATCTTTATCCAAAACATTAAGCTCGGGAGCTGAGGTATCGTTGCCGTCATAATCTAAGGTCAGCAAAAAGGCTTCGCCCTCGGGCAAGTCCGTGCGGCTGGTTTTGGCAACCAAAGTCTGCGCCCAAACTTCCGTGCAAAAAAATATGCTAAAAACTAAAATGCTTATAATCTTCTTCATATTTTTTATTCCTTATATCTGTTTTTTCTGTATTCTTTTTGAATAAAGGCGCGGAGAAGTCCGCCCGTATCTTCGGGAATATCCCGATACTGCTGAGCGCGCGCCTGCACCTTTTCATCATATTTGTCTTGTTTGTCATCTTCCTTGACCTCGGCAGCTTGGGCTTGAGCCTCCTGCTCCTCGGGCTTCTTGTCGGCTTTTTGCTCGCCGGTTTGTTCCTGCTCGTTCAAGCCTTGTTGTTTGCCCTGCTCCTTATCTTGCTCGCCTTGAGCCGGTTGCGGCTGATTTTGCTCATTCTGCTGCTCATTTCCGTTTTGCTCATCTTGCTGTTGTTGCTCATTTGGCTGATTTTGCTCATTGCCGGAAGACTGCTGTTGGTCAGAATTTTCTTGGTCTTGCTGATTGTTCCTATCAGAATTTTGCTCATTCTGATTTTGCTGTTGGTTTTCCTCTTTATCCTGCTTGTCCTGATTTTGCTGATTCTGCTGGTTCTGCTGTTGCTGCTCTTTTTTCAGGTATTCCAGATTAAACTTGGCATCCTCATGATTGGGCTCTTGTTGCAAAACCTGCTCATATTTTTTTATGGCTTCCTCTATTTTGCCGCCTTTAGCCAAAGCATTGCCCTGATTGTACAAGCCTTCCGTATCATTAAAAGCCGAATATGCCTCGTAGGCCTTGTCATAATCTCCGGCCTTGTACAGAGCGGCGGCTTGCCAAAGTTTATCCTCAAATTTTTGCGCGGCGGTCGGATAATCTCCTGCTTGATAAGCCTTTAAGCCCTCTTGATTGGCATTTAAGAAAAAGCCTGCATGAGCCGAAGAGATGCTTCCCAAAACAAACACCGCAACCAAAATCCCCTTGCGGAAGAAATATAAGCAACACAACAACGGCAAGACTAGCAGATAATAGCCAAAGTCATCCCAGCTTGAACGCAAATTCTCGCTTAATTTGAGCTCATCACTGATGGTCTTTTCTATCTCGGCGGCAATCTCTTTTATACCTTGCGTGCTGCCTTTAACACATATACCGCCGCCGGCTTTGGCTATGAGCTCCAACTTCTCGGGAAGTTTTGAAGTTTCGGCAACAACACTTAGAACATAGCCCGCGGATTTAGCTTTCTCAGCCTCTTCCAAGGCTAAGTCAAAACGCTCGCCGACATCTGAGGTAAAAATAACAATATTACCGCTTTGATATTGGGCATTCTTAAATTTTTCTACCGCCAAAGCTATGGCTCTGTCCAGACGGTCGCCGTTGGTGGGCATGATGTTAAACACTATGGACGGGAGCAAGTTTTCAACGAGCTCAACATCTTCGGTGATGGGAGATATCATAAAAGGTTCGCGGCTATAAACCGTCATGCCGACTTGGGTGTTTTGCAGCAGTTTGAGCAAATCCGAAATATCATATTTTGCTCTTGCCAAGCGGTTGGGCGTGATGTCTTTGGCGGCCATATCCGTGGACATATTCAACAACAACATTACGGGGTTTTCAGGCGACAAGTCCGGCACTTCCTTCTTTTGCCAAGTTGGTCCCGAAAGCGCCAAAACCGCACCGACAAAACCAATGAAAGCTAAGTAAACAACTGTCTTGCGTTGCGCCGAACTGCCTTTGATGAGCAAGAACTCCAAAAGCCTCTTATCACAAACCCGCTCCCATGAAGACTTGTTATTGAAGCCCTTAAAAAATTTCCAATAAAATAATATCGGCAAAAGCAGTAAGAGCAAAAACCACGGGCGCAAAAAGTGAAAATCGCGGATAAATTCTTCCATTATGCCGCCCTCCTTGTCTGAAAAATAAGAATACTTGCCAAAAGCATAGCCATCAGCAACGGAAGATAATATAATTCCTTCGTTTCTTGTACAAACTGGTCCTCGTTTTGGCTCGGCTCAAGCTTGTCTATCGCCTCATAAACACGCATCAAAGCTCCTGTGTCTTTGGCGCGAAAATAAGTGCCTTTGGTTTCTTCGGCAATTTTTTGCAAACTGGCTTCATCCAGCCCTGAGCGCCGTGCCATCAGCCCAAAGAAAGTTTGGGTCATATCGCTCCCGACACCGATGGTATAGACCTTAACACCTTCGTCTTTGGCTAAATTGATAGCTTGCGGCAAAGATAATGCCCCATCATTGTTCTCGCCGTCGGTCAATAAAATAATGACCTTTTTATCTTTATCCGGGCTATCCTTAAGGGTTTTGAGCGCCAAACCCAAAGCATCGCCAATGGCGGTTGAATCGCCTGCCATTCCGGGGTCTGCGTTTTTCAAAATCTCTTCAACAGACTTCTTGTCATAAGTTACGGGGGCTTGCAGATATGCTCTCGTGCCAAACAAAATTAGCCCGATGCGGTCGTCCGTGCGTTTTTGGATGAAGTCTGAGGCAACGAGTTTAACCGCGGTCATACGGTCTATGCGGCGGCCACGCAAGCTGAAATCCGCTTCCAACATAGAGTTGGAAATATCCGTTACCATCAAGATATCGCGGCTGTAGTTTTTGATGCGCACCGGCTCGCCGACCCATTGGGGACGCGCTGCAGCGGTTACCAACAAAGCCCATATAATATAAAGCAAAACCAGTTTTAGAGAAATTTTGTGTTCAGAATCGGCCGAGAGCCCCCAGACGCCACCTGATTTTAGGCTGATTTTGGTAATATCTCCGACAAAAGGCACGCGCAAAGCATCGCCATGCAAACCTTTGGCCGCCGGCAAAATAGCGCGAATCAAAAAAGGCAAGAGCAACAGCCCAAAGAACTCGGGATAAGCAAAATGATTCATAAATTTTCTCCTATCCAAGTTTGGCAAAAAGCTTTTAACTCATCTGCTTCCGGCTTGCCGTAAGTTTGGGTTGTTTGCGGAATATAGGGCGCATTGAGCAGTAACTCTGCCGCTTTGCCGCCAAGTTTTTTCTTGCTGTGAAGGTTTAGAAAGTCAAGCCAAGCTTTGCCGCTTGAGGCTGCAGCTTCGGGATATTTATAAACACAGATACGGCGCAGAACCTCCGACATTTGGGCGGCGGCGGCAACGGGAGAATCGCTTAAGATATCCTTTAGTAATCGCAAAGCATAGCGTTTTTTGCTCTTGCGACGCAGTAAGGCAAACAAGCGCACCAGCAAATATACTGCCAGAATTGAAAGCAGCAAAACCCACCAGCCATAAGCCGGCGGAAAAGCCGAAACCCCTTCGGGGATATGAATGTCGCGCAGTTCGGGTAAATTGTCCATTTTCAGCCTCTCTTTTCTTCCCATAAATTTAAGAGTTTATGGGGCAAATATCAAGACCAAAAAAAGACACCCCGCTTTGCCTTATGGCAAAAACGAGGTGTCTTTTGTTATTCCTTGTTCTGTTTCAGGTAATCCTCCGTTGCCTTCTGCAACATTTCAGGATCAATATCCAAAAAACAGTTTTCTACTTTCAAGACCTCTGAATCCATAATATTGGGAGATTTGAGGCTGACAATGTTGTTTTCCTTGTCTTTGGCATAGGCTTCCGCCAAAAGGATGATGTCGGCAATAAACTCTTCTTCCGCCTTACACATCAAAACAGCCTGTTGTCTTTCTAAGTCCAGCTTGCGGAATTTTTTTATATATTCCAAGCCAAGGTTGCCAAGCGCTACTGCTAACGAACCACGTGCGACCTCGTAGGATACCACATCATTCAGATTTTGAGGGCTGCAGAATTTTTTGCCAATTTCCAAAAACAGGAAAGCCCTTGTTTTCATAATCTCCGGCAAACGCGCCACCAGAGGGTCTTCCTCCTTCATGAACTCATGTCTGGCATCTTTTTCCAGGATATCATTCAACAAGTCCAACTGACGCAACATGTCCGAGGTGATGCGATTGATGACAACTTTGCCATCAAACTCTATCTTTTGCAAAATAACTCCATGGTAGAAATGGTAGCGGACGCTCATTCCTTTTTGAGGAATAAAACCACCTAGCTCTATCCGCGGAATGTCTAAGACCGAATTATCAGTCATATGCAAACGATAAGAGGTCAAACGTTCTTTAACATTGGCTATCTTTAAGCCTTGAAATTTCTTTGTTTTCATATGCTCTATATATTATAATAATTAAACAATCTGTAAAAAAACAGCGTTCTTCCTTTCCACAGATGGCAGAAAGAAATTCATAAAATCGCTTTTCTCAAGAAGTAAAGCTACCCAAGCCAAATTTCGTCCAAATAAAGCTCTATAGCCTCTTTTGCTCCACATGAAATGTGAATACTTTTCCCATTATAATTTAAGATTGCAGACTTCTTATAATCCGTAATTTTCTTAAAACAGTTACGAATATCCAACCTTAGGGCGTAGGATAGCTGCTTAGCATCGAATAGTTCTTTCTCTGTCAAACCGTTTGTTTGAAGCAGGCCTCGGCTTTGTTTTATATCAAACATTGATACATAAGTCTCTGGTTGTGTTGCTAAAAACGCGGCAACTTTACAAACATAAATCTGCTGCAATAACTCTCGTGCTGAAAAATCATTTTTCAGTACTGCTTTTAGCAACCTCAGCCTGTGACGAAAGCCTAAGGGTAAAGACGTGAACTCATTTGAGCGCTCAAGAACATCTATTTGCGCTTGTTGCGCTGATGCTTCCTTAATCTGAGGGTTAAGTTTTGCTAAAATTTCCAGAAGTTTCTGAGGTGATCTGGAAATTATAGGTTTACCGTCCAACATGACATCTTGTAGGATTGTACTATTAAATAATTTTATTTTAACGCACATACCTACTTTGGGAACAACGTTGCTTATTTCAGCCTTGTTGAGTTCCAGTTTTAGACCATCGTCTGTTTTGATACGATAGCTGTTGTGATGATTATGCACCCTCACAATAATGGATTTGTTTTTTACTGTTTCCATAACATTGTTTTTTATGATTTATACTAATTTCTATAATTCTTAATTTTGAGGATTCTTTTTTAGCACAAAATAGACAAAATGCAAACTTTTTATTTAAAAAGCGAAACCGCACGACTTTCACAAGCCATGCGGTCTCTTTCATTAAAGTTGTATTTGCGCGTTATAAATAAGAATTGAGGACACGAGCATTTCCTCAATCTTTTGTTATTTCTTACTTAAAAACTCTGCGTTTTGACATAAGAAAGTACATCGTTTCGGTTGGGGCGGTAATGCGTGCCTGCCGTATCGCCACAGATGGGCAGATACATTACAGCGCAAGTTGCCAATTTTTTTACCAGTTCTTTGCCTGTTGTCTGCAGCAAATCTGCCGAACAGCCTTCCAAAGCAAAGGCCATCGCCAAGGCAAAATTTGCAGGCACTGAGCCGACAAATTTGTAGTCTTCGCCCAAGAGCTTGCCCAGATTGGCAAAATCCGCTTCCGTCAACAGATGGTCGCTGGTAAGAATCTGGTTGTAGACAGCCGCTGCCAGTTCACACCCCTGAATTTCTTGTTGCAAGTCCCAACTCAGGAAGTCAGGGCCAGCATATTCCGCCAACATCTTAATACGATGCTGGAACACCTCCGGCAAATGCTCTATCCCTTGAACCATCTGAACCGGCTTCAAAAGGTAGAGCTCCACCTCATTACAGCGGATTACCAGAAATTTCTTCCCCCTAATATAAATATATTTGAGGTCGTTTCCGATAAATTCCAGTGTAACGACTTCGCCGCGGCGAAGTTCACTATCTTTTTCTTCAATTACAAAACTCAGGGTTTCAAGACCTTCGGCAAAGGCTTCCAAAGTTTCCTCTTCCGGCTTCACGCGTGATTCTATTGAATCCGCTTCCACCAACTTGAGGATGAGATGTTTATCATCTGCACGCCTCCAAGTTACTGAAAATTTAAGCAAATTCTTCATAATTGTAGAATTTAGGGATTAATATATACGGTTTTTTAACTCTCAGATAAAAATATGGATTTGTTTTAGTCTTAACACTGTTTTAGACAAAAAGCAACCATTTTCGCAAAAAGGGCAGTAAAAAAGCGGAGCTTTGTACTCCGCTTTGGTTTTGATTTATTTTTTATTCTTCCTCTTCCGTTTCCGGCGTTGCTTCTTCCTCCGCGTCGGAGGGCTTGGTGTCTATGGAATAGCCCGTCGCACGAACCGTGCGGATATAGTCCGGACCATATTGGTTTAAGGATTTGCGCAAGCGTCTGATATGAACATCTACCGTGCGCGACTCCACATAAATATTATCTCCCCATACGGTTTTGAGCAAAATCTCACGCGAAAAAACCTTTCCCGGGGTTTCCATTAACATCCTGAGCAGACGAAACTCCGTCGGACCAAGATGAATATAGTTCTCGCCGCGGAAGACCTTCTTTTCTACCAAATCCATACGGATATCTTCAAAAACAAACTCTTTTTGCTTAATCAGTTCCGGCGCGCGGCGCAAGTTTGCTTTGACTCTTGCCATTAACTCAGGCACTGAAAAAGGTTTGGTTACATAGTCATCCGCACCGGCCGAAAGCCCCTTAATCTTGTCTTCCTCCTCGCCTTTGGCAGTGAGCATTATAATTGGAATATTCTTAATGTCTGGCTTGCTACGCACAAGCTTGCAGATTTCAACACCAGAAATCTCCGGCAACATCCAATCCAACAAAATGACTGAGGGACAATGGCGTTCAATCTCCGCCAAAGCCTTGTTACCACGCGGCTCCCAGACAACCTCGTAACCTTCTTTTTCCAGATTATATTTCAAGAGCAAAGCTAAGGCTTCCTCATCTTCTATGACCATTACCAATGCCATGACTTTTCTCCACAACAAAATTCTTTTGTTAAAGAGTTTATTCTCTTTGTCTTAAAATTACCTTAAAGCTTCTATGTTTTTGCGGAAATTGCGCCCCGCAAAAACCGATGTTCCGGCAACCAAGATATCCGCCCCGACAGAAATGCACTCTGCTGCGGTCATCGGATTTATGCCGCCGTCTATCTCTATTTTGATATCTCTATCGCCTATCATCGCCTTAATGCGGCGGATTTTTTCCAACTGGCTATCCAAAAAGGCTTGTCCGCCAAACCCCGGATTAACTGTCATAACTAAAATGATATCTATTTTATCCAAGACATAGTTCAAAACATCTTCCGGTGTGGAAGGATTGAGAGAAACACCAGCCTGACAGCCCGCTGAACGAATGACATCCAAGGTTCTGTCCAAATGCGGGCAAACTTCTGCATGAACTGTGATGATATCAGCTCCGGCTTCTGCAAACCAAGAAATCATATCATCGGGGTTAGTTACCATCAAATGAACATCAAAGGGGAGTTTGCTATAGGGGCGCAGTTGCTTAACGACTCCGGCGCCAAAGGTTAAATTCGGAACATAATGACCATCCATAATATCCCAATGGATGAGGTCTGCTCCGGCTTGTTCTACCTCTTCCAAATCCTTGCGCAGAGCCGAAAAATCGGCTGAAAGCATACTCGGGGCTATCAAAACCATTATCCTTACTCCTCTCTTGTTTTTTTAAATCATAAACCAGAGATTCGCGAATTACCAGCAAAAAGTATTTCAAAAAAAATATTATTATATTACCGTTGGTTAGCTTAATCTTAAAAATCTTCGGTTGACATTTTGCGGAAAATTTGTCAATGTAATGACAAATTAGTCAAAAAAGTAAAGTTTCTATTATTCCGTTCGGATATTATATAATGCGTTCGCATGCACTCTTATGACGCTAAAGTTCTTAAGCAAATTTTCGTGAAGGGATTTTTCTGAACACCAGACTAAACTCCAAATAAATGTAAAGAGTGTTCGGGAAAAAAAGAGAACCTGCAAATCCACAAAGATTTGCAGGTTCTTGATTTTAAAGATTATAAAATCTTAGATTTCGCCGTCGGCATAGCGTTTTGCCATAACAGACATCGGCATAACCTTAATGCCATCTGCATGACCAGCCGCACCGAATGCAATGTAACGAGCTTCGCAAACTTTCTGCATCTCTTCAATTGCGGGTTTGAGATATTTGCGCGGGTCAAACTCTTTCGGGTTCTCGGCAAAAATCTTGCGGATAGCGCCGGTAATGGCCATACGGCAGTCGGTGTCTACGTTTACTTTGCGAACGCCGGACTTAATGCCTCTGACAATCTCTTCTACCGGAACGCCATAGGTCTGCGGAATAGCGCCGCCATAAGCATTAATCAAATCTTGCAGTTCTTGCGGAACGGAAGATGAACCATGCATAACCATATGGGTATTCGGCAATACTTTGTGAATCTTCTCAATAACATCAATTGCCAAAATTTCGCCATCAGGTTTGCGGGTAAACTTATATGCACCATGAGATGTACCAACGGCAACAGCCAAAGCATCAACATGGGTGTCTTCTACGAATCTCTTAGCTTCTTCAGGGTCGGTTACCAAACGTTTCTTATCAATTACGCCTTCGGCACCATGACCATCTTCCTTGTCGCCTTTACCGGTTTCCAAAGAACCGATAACGCCCAACTCACCTTCAACTGAAGCACCAACAGCATGTGCACGAGCAACAACTTCGCGAGTTACTTTAACGTTGTATTCATAAGAAGACGGAGTTTTGCCGTCAGCTTCCAAAGAACCGTCCATCATTACGGAAGAATAGCCGTTAACAATGGCAGATTGACAAATGTTAACTGATGAACCATGGTCTTGGTGAATACAAATCGGAAGTTCCGGGAACATCTCAATTCCGGCAGCAACCATATGACGAATCATCGGGTCGCCGGCGAATTTGCGTGCGCCGGTTGAAGTTTGCAAGATAACCGGTGCATTGACTTTTTTTGCAGCCTGCAAAACAGCCAGAACCTGTTCCATATCGTTAATGTTGAATGCCGGAACACCATAATTGTTCTCGGCGGCATGGTCAAGAATCTGACGCATTGTTACTAAAGGCATAGTTTTCTCCTTATCTGTTTAATTTTTGCTATGTTGTAATATAGACTTTTGCTCGGCTTTTGCAAGATTTTTCTTAGCTCTCGTGGAAATCTTCCCTTTCCAAGCTCTTGCTTGCTTTCATCAGCAAAATATGGTATAATAAACAATGTTTTGCAGGATAATTATTCAGTTAGGGGGGAATAATATTGCCGCAAACGCAGAGAATCACTCATCAACCAAACAAGCTTAAGCAGACTTCCGTGCTTGGCTCTGTTTTGGGGCGGCAAAATTTAAGCACGAAAAAAATTTCTTCCCATCCCAATACGAGCTCTGTTTATGGCTTGAAAATTGGTCATATCTCCAAAGACGGCAAAGATGACTTTAAGCAAAAATTGCTTGAAGCCAGACTTAATGATATTGCTTCAAAATATTGTACGGAAAAAGATATTCCTCTTGTTTCTGTTTCAATATCAAAAGTTAAAGTTACCGCCGCAAAAGATGCTCAAGGAAATTTTATTCCTCTTTATGCAAATGATTTTTTGGTTGAGAAACATCTTCAACAAACAAAATTTCATATGCGTTCCGAAAATTTAATGAGTCAAATCGAGGTTTTTATTTTTGAAGCAGACGCGGATAAAATGCAAAACAGCGCCGCCGATTATCAGGCTTTGCTGGACAATGATTATAACAGCACGCCTCAAATAGAAAAAGCATTAAGACAAGAGCTATGGCATCATACGCTTATAGAGCGTTGCCACGCAAAAGGTTTAACCTTGGCTGACTTAGCCACTCTTGACATTATTCATATTTTACAAGTACATGATGCTTTTATTAAGTCTGCTTTTGCCGAGGAGCTGATTGAACAGCGCGCTGAATATTTAAAAAAGCAAAATCTTGATCTGATTGATGATAAATTTATTCTTTATAAAAAAGCTTTACGAGACAAAATCATTAAACCTGACAGCGTTAATGTTTCGGACAGCGAGTTAGCTCTGATTGCCGATTGTGTGCAAGACTTGTTCAACGCCAAAGCTGACAGCGATTATATGCAGGGACGTGTACAAGCTTTTGTTCTTTGCAGAAAAGGAGCTTTGGCATCCAATAAAAATCCTCAACAAGTTTTTAATGATTTTATTCAGGCATGCGCCGAACATACTGTTAACGGCAAACTCGTAAACCTCATGTTTATACAAAGCAAAGAAAATTTTATCTCTCAGGGCACAATAGATTTATTGAAGCAGCTTGATAAGAATCTTTTTGTAAAACGCGATGAAGAAGCTATAACAAGCTATTTTCATTATGACAAAGAAGACCTGCAAAAAACTCTTGATGAATTTAAAAACTCTATTTTTAAGTTTTATAAAAACAAAGAATATTTGCGCTGAACTTAAGCCGCTTTCTTTTTGAATTGGGCGTTATATAATGCTTTATACGCGCCGTTTTCAATATTTAGCAAGCTTTCGTGCGTGCCTTCTTCAACAACCTGACCATCGTTTACGACCACAATCTTATCTGCATTTTGAACTGTTGACAGACGGTGTGCAATAACAAACACTGTACGATCTTTCATTAGGTTATCTATGGCTTTTTGAACAACCGCTTCTGCCTTATTATCCAACGCAGAAGTAGCTTCATCCAAAATAACTATCGGAGCATTTTTTACAAAAGCACGGGCTATTGCCAGACGTTGACGCTGGCCTCCGGAAAGCAATGTTCCTCTTTCGCCGATTTCGGTATCGACACCGTTTTCAAGTCCTGAAACGAAGTCGTCTAAATATGCCATTTTGAGCGCTTTTTCAATATCTTCATCTGTTGCATCAGCTTTACCGATGATAATATTGTCGCGAATTGTTCCCTCAAATAAGAAGTTATCCTGAAAAACGACAGCAATATTGTCACGTAAAGATTCCAGCGTCAGGTTACGAATATCCTCGCCATCAATTTTTACGGCACCGTTTTTGACATCATAAAACCTAGGCAATAAATTGACCAATGTGGTTTTTCCGCCACCGGAATTACCAACTATGGCGGTTGTGGTTCCCGCTTTAATCTTTAGGTCAATATTTTTTAAGACCGGCGTATTCGGGATATACTCAAAAGAAACATTCTCAAAGCAAATATCTTTATTAATGTTCTTTAGTTCCTTGGCGTTCTTTTTATTTTTAATTTCAGGAGTAATGTCTAAAATATCGAACACACGTTCAATCGCTAAAAATGACACCTGAACATTGTTAAAGTTTTTACCGATACTTTTTATCGGCGCATATAACATTACCAAAGCCGTAATAAAAGAAACAAAGTTACCGCTGGTGATGGTGCCGTTAACAATTAAATAGCTACCATAGCCGATAACACCGCCGATACCGACGGAAACAATGACATGCATCAGAGGGGTCATCCAAGCAGTACGCTGTATCATCTTCATTGTTAATTTAAAAATGGTACGCAAAGTGCCATCAAATTTGCCATAAATTTTTTGCTGTTGATTGTATGAGTATATTGTTTTTGCACCGGAATAGGTCTCATTATAATTTGTAAATATTTTTGAGGCTTCCGTTACACTTTTCAGCACAATATATTTAATACGGCGTTTAACCGAAGCTAAAGGCATTAAGGCGCAAATCAAAACAACTATTGCGATGATGGATAGCTGCCAAGAGTTATAAATCAGAACACAAATCAAAGAAAGCGAAGAGAACAACTTTGATACAAAGAGCTTGAGATTATCCAACAGACCCGTACAAGCCATGTCCGCATCGCTTGAGAAACGTTGCATAATGTAGCCTGAGTTGTTCTTGTCATAAAAAGAAATGTCCAAACTAACCAGTTTTTTGAACAGGGCTCTTTTGAGATCGTGATTTATTTTTGTTCCGACCCAAGTATTTAAATAAGTCGCGGCATAATTTAAAAAGCCTTGCACTGTCGTAAATGCCACAATCAACAAAGGAATATAGGCCGGAGATTGATCGGTCTTATCCACCAAAACAAGATCCATATAAGGTTTGAGCGCCCAAGCGACAACAGAGTCCAATGCACCTATCGGAATACACAAGAGCAAACCTATGAGGGCCCGCCCCCAATAAGGTTTTACAAAAGGCCACATCTTTTTGTAATGTTGCGTAAAATTTATTTCTTTTCCTTCAGGTAATAGTTTTTCAGCCATAGGTATTCCTAATTTGTTGCAAAATCAGAGGTATCATAATCACAAAGCTTGATTTATGCAAGTTTAAACTAAAGCAATCCCAAATACTTCAGAATAATGTAGACTGCAGCAATTTGCATAAACAATATAAACCAAAACATGGATTGGTAACTGCGTTTTTTGTTTTTATGATGGAAAAGACGTTGAGCCAACAAGGCTCCACTCCAACCACCCAAAAATTCTAAGGCATGCAGATTGATTTCAGGGACACGCCAAGCACCTTTTATTGCGGCTTTTTTATCCACCCAATAAGCCAAAATCGTTACCAAATTTATGGAAACAAACTGAAAAACGATAAATAAAAGCAACGTTTTTGTACCAAAAACGGAAGCTCTGAAATAGTGCGTTTCAATATAATATGCCGTCAGGATAACCAAAGCGGCATGCAGAATGTAAAAGCTGTTTTTTTGCAAAGGACGAATTAAAAATAAAAGTCCAATTAAAATGACAGAATAAGTAATTACCATAAACTTTCTTCCTTTGTGATATCTGTTTTATCTTTCAGATGTTTGTTCGTTTTCTTAAAATCCGGAACCAGATCCGAACGTTTATCCCCTAAAGCCAATTTCATATCTATTTCTTTAGCGGTTTCTCGGGCTAATGCTAAACGCACCGAGGAAGACGGATGTGTACTGTCTGATTCGTAAACATAAATATCCATCGGGCTCAGCGCGCCTAAAAGTTTTTGCATATCACCGGCTTTGTGATAATCATATCCGGCTCTAGCCAAAAGATAGAGCCCGACATAATCCGCCTCCATCTCAAATTCTTGGGAGTACGCATTCCAGCCGATAGATGCCGCAGTATCCGTTGCACTGCCATCTCCACCCAAGGATAAATCTATAGCCGCACCAATTAAGATGCCGATTGTCATATTTGTTTCTCCGGCCTCTCTATGACCTAAGACATTGTGCGCCAGCTCATGAGCAACCACCGCCGCCAAAGCCGTATCATCCGAAACATAATCCATTAATCTCGCCGTCATTATGATACTATCTCCGGTAGCATAAGCATTAAGCTCGGGAGCCGTATCGTTTACGCCTATGTAATAAGGACAAACCAAATCCGGCTGAAAAGAAAACTTTTTGATTTTTCCGTTACGTTCCACTTCAAGTTCTATCGGAAGACCGTTGCCGCTTTTATGCATTTGCTCATAAATGGCATCAAAGACCTTATTATTATCATCTTCTTCCGAAATGAGCATTCCATTGATACTTATCAGGCGATCTCCTTTTTTTATGCCGGCTTTATCCGCTGCAGAATTTTTATAAACACCCTCGACCCAAATTTCTCCGGTTTGCCTGTTGTAAATGGACTGAGTATCATCATGTTCTTCTTTCAAAATATCGTAGTAACCGCTCCATTTCCAAACATTCAGGCGGTTTATTCTCATAAGATCGACGCCTATATCCGCCACAAGTTTGCGGTCGCACATTTCCGTTCCCGTAGACTTGCGAATATTGTAAGCTATCTCACCCAAACGTTGGCGGCGCTCGGTTGAAAGCCGGTAGTAATAACGACGAAGTTCTTTACGCACATCTTTCATATCATAGCTGTTGACTGCGGGAATGTTGGGATGACGTACCGTCGGGGTGGCACAAGAGCTCAGAAAAGCCAAAGAAAGCAGGCAAAAAAGCAAATGTTTCATTTTATAGACCATGGTATTACGATAAACAATGGTTTCACTCTAAACGATAATTTTATAAATTGCAATTAGTGAATAACTTTAAAAACTTATGTTATATTCAGAAAAAGTCGTTATATTATTAGCTATGTAAAATTAGTCAGGAAACGTTCATCATGAAAAAATTGTTATTTCTACCTGTAATTTTAAGTCTTGCTGCTTGCGAAGGAACTATTTTCGGAGAAAAAAAAGCTCCGGTTTTTGTTGTTGACAGTCCATATGCATATGACCAAACAAATGAAATGCTTCTTCCTGATGTTTATGCTTTAGCTGCGACCCGTTCCATCAACAAGATGCTTGACCAAAGCGCTGAAATTTACGAAAAGAATCCTGCGCCCAAAATTTATATCACGGAATTTAAAAAGCTCAGTAAGTCTTTGCCTGACGGCTTATATTACGCCAAAAGCACAACAAAACAAATTCTTGACGGCTCAAGAACTTATGTGGTTGTTAACAACTTAAATGATGCCGATTATTATTTGGAGACACAAATTAAGGAGGTTCGGCTGGAAGGAAGCGAATCCCCCATCATTGAATATAAGATTGTTCTTAACGATAAAGAAAACAACAAAATCAATGAATGGACCGAAACCATTCGACAATTGCAAAACGATGATAAAAGCTGGTGGTAAATGAGACTATTATTTTTCGGAATAAATGTATTATGTTTTTGTGCGGCAAATTTTGCTTTTGCCGAGCCCTTGCTTTCTGCCGATGACGGTAAAACAATTCCTATTAATGGAACTGCTTGTGAGCGGTTTAATGCATCGGAAGCAAAATCAACAGTTCGAGTTCGCGTTACGGACAAAGCCAGCTTTTTAGCGGTAAGCGCCGTTGATGAGGTTAGTTCTTTTCGTGAAGATATGAATGAACATGATTATAATGTTCTTGTTTATGGGTTGGTTGATAATGCTATTGAGGATATGATCGTTAAAACCACAAAGCAAAATGATGAAGAATTGTGCGTTATGGTTAGCGGATATATCTCTTTGGATAATATTCTAAAGGCTGTTGCCGATTTTCCGCAAAATTCGCCCCAACAAACACAACAGCAAGAAACAATGACAGATATTGTTAAAGAGGTTAATACAAGCTATTCTGAATTACCCGACCAGCCAAGCAGTGTTATTCCGCCTTCAGACGAGGATGTTATAGAAAAGCACAAAGCTCCCGTAACTGATGCTCAAGAGACTTTGTCGACAGGAACCGTCGAGGAGACAACTTCGGAGGATAAGCTTGCCATTACCGATGATAAAAGAGGTTTGGTTTATATTGCTCCCGCTGAATTTTTTGATAAGTCGACATCCGATGTTCATGCCAAGACATTGAAAGATATGTTTGAAAATGATGACGGATATTTTGTTACGGATAAGAAAGACTTAGCGGATTATATTATTAAGGCAAAAGTCTTGCGTGCAAAAGTCGATGCTATAAATTCGAGCACAAAACGGTTACAGATGGTCATTTCTGTTGAAGTCGAATTTCCTGATGAAAAGGCGTCTGCCGTAGAACATCAAAATAGATTTGTTTTGTTTAACAGTAGCGAAAACGAACAAGAGGTTGCCTTCAAATTATTGAAAAAACTTCTTTCATCTGCGGGAGAAAAGATTAAAGAAAAAGTTGATCAAGCCGAGCGCAGAAGGCGACCGGATAAAGCTTTTCCAGATATCATAACGCCGGCGGCATCTAAATAGGCGGAAGGATATAAGAGCTTATGGGTAAAACGCTATAGCTAAGGTTGTTAAGTTTTTTACTGCCTTTAGCTGCGCAAACTGCTGAAACTTGAATTTCCAGCATTTCCTGTAATTTGTCGTAATCTAAGGTTTCATTACCAACATAGAGTAAAATTTCAAGATCCGTGAATCCTCGATCAGTATAAATATTAAATTCATATGAGCATAGTGTATCTTTAACAAGCTCCAAAATACGCCTTTGTATTCCTTTAAATGTTTCTGTGTAATTTAGATATCTGTACACAGCGGAAAAATCCGTCAGAGCTTTTTTAGCTCCCGCAGACAACAGCTGCGATGCCGTTTTTTCTATCACGAGCAGCTGCCCTGATGCTATTGCATATTTTAAAAACAAATGTCCATAATCTTCAATATATGTGCTCATTTTTTCAAAATACGGTTTAAGCAATATTGAGGCCATTTCAATTAAGCCCAAATTAAGCAAATCATTAATATAGCTTTTTTCCGTTTTGGGTTTCATAACGCCTCCGATTTCCCAAATACGATAGGCTACGGATTTTGCTTTTTGATGATTTCCCAACATTAACTCTATACGCAGGAAAACAACTAGCCCGTCCAGACTTTTGGGCGTATTGCGTAATAAATCATATACCTGACGTTCATAACCTTCCAGAACAGACTTTTCCGCATATGACTGAGACGATAATAAGTGCAAAAAGCCATCAAACTCTGTCGGGTTTTGCGGCGCCAACATACCTGCGGAATTTTGCATAGGTTTCGGAAAACTATTTGGGGCTTCGGTCATTTTATTTTTTCTCCAACATAAAGGTTGCCGGACCATCATTTATCAGGGCAACCTGCATATCAGCCTGAAAAATTCCGTTTTCGACATGCAAACCTTTGCTTCTAATGCAATTTGAAAAATATTCGTATAATGGTTTGGCTTCTTCCGGACGGGCGGCATAATCAAATCCCGGACGATTTCCTCTGGAACAATCTCCCGCTAAGGTAAATTGAGAAACTACGATTAATGCGCCGTTTATATCTGAAACCGAAAGGTTCATTTTACCGTTTTCGTCTTCAAAAATGCGTAGATTGGAAACTTTTCCAGCCAGATACTCCGCCTGCTTTTGCGAATCGTTTTTTTCGACACCAAGAAATACCAGCAGCCCCTTCTCTATTGATGCCACTATCTTTTTATCAACCTCGACGGAGGCTTTTTTTACTCTTTGAACCAATACTTTCATTTGTTGTTCCTCTTAAAGTCTATTTAACATAAATTATGTTTAAGATAAATTAATTTTTGTTTTTAATTTGTTGGCGAAAAACTTTTATTATGCTATTATTTAGGTATTATGGAAAACGAGCCAAAGAAAAATTTAAATAAGACCAAAAACAGAGTCTTGCAAAAAAAGAATCTGAGGCGGCTTGCTGACGGCATCGTTATCGGCTCAATCTTTACCTTATTTTACAATACGGTTTTAGATAGTCCTCAAGGTTTTTCGCCGGTGGATTATAAGACTAAATTTCCGCTTAATAATACTGAACTTAATGTCAATGCTGAGATGGGAAGCAAAACGGTCTTGTTATCCAATGCTTCCGAGAACTATACTCCGGTTAAGTATAATGTAGATACCGTTGTTATTGATACCGCATATCTTAAAAAGGCTTTTCGCACTTTCGGAGGTTATGTTTCGGAAGCAAAAGCAATCTCACTTAAGCATTTTGTGGTTGATACGACAGGAATGTCCCCTAACACACAAAAAGAACAAAAACTTTTGGCTCAAAAATTTAATGATAAAAACAGAATAAAATCTACAATTATTCATGAAGTTACGCATAGTTTTAATGATGAAATAGGGCTTAAAGATTTTGGTATCAGTGTTTTTCAATTTGCAAAGATATGCTGTCATGACGAAATTTCAGCAACTATTGCTCAGCTGCTGGACTTTAGGCAGCAATATTTGGAAACAAACGATTTAAGCGTCTTCAAAGGGAATTTCAAATTTTATACAGACGCCATCAAAGAAGGAAAGATTAAACCGGATATTACCAAAATTCCGACGAGTACCGAATTGGCACTAATTATGAACGGCGCAAAAAAACATTGGCAAGAAACTTTGCAAAATTATTATGAAAAAGCACATATGCAAATGACCAAAACTTGGTACAATAAGTCTTTTTTCTATAGACTGAGAGAAAGAACGGGGCGAAAAAACATTGTAACAAAGCATAATGAAGAATACCTGAGAAGGCTTAGTTTATGCTACTCTTTTAATATCCCGATAAAAGGCAAGAACGGTACAAAATCAGTGAATGTTAATTTCGCAAAATTTATGGATCAAGATTTGGATATATCTGACAAATTTAAAGAAAACTTACGTAGTTTATGCCAAACATCTTTCAGGCAAGGTTATCATCTTTATAAAAAAGCTCTTAAAACCGCAGAATATGTTCAAGCAGCCGAAGCACGAAAAGTAAAAGACGAAGATACAATTATCATTCCGCAAAGAAACGCTCATTTCATAAAGCAAAAATCCAGATAAACAAAAGCCCCGCAAAATTGCGGGTTTTTTAGATAAAAAAATTTGCACCCTCATTAATGGTAGACAAAAATAAATGTAGGTTCATTAATAGTTGACTCTTTCGCCAAATTAGTTTATTCTAATA
>CALXVR010000009.1 GCA_944392155.1 uncultured Alphaproteobacteria bacterium
ATAGTTTCCTCCGGATCCGATACCGATTATTCCGTCGTCGGGTTCCATAACTTCACCCGTACCGGAGATGATTAGGGAAATATCTTTATCTGCAACTATCATAAAGGCTTGAAGTTGGCGCAAGTATTTATCCATTCGCCAATCTTTGGCTAACTCTACCGCGGCGCGTTTAAGTTGGTTGGCATGTTTTTCAAGTTTACCTTCCAAACGTTCAATCAGGGTTATGCCGTCTGCGGCGGCGCCTGCGAATCCTGCTATGATATTGCCATTGCCGATGCGGCGGACTTTTATGGATTTTGACTTAAAAATGACAGCTTCGCCTAATGTGGCTTGCCCGTCTCCGGCCATGACAACTTCGTTGCCTTTGCGAATACATAAAATTGTGGTCATATTTTTTATATCCTTTTTTAAGGTTGTTTTTCTTTATGTAGGGTGTTTGACGTGGTTTTGCAATAAGCCAGAGTAAAAACCCCGCATATTCTGCGGGGTTTTTGTTTATTTGCGCTCTTTGGCATCCATAACAGCCGGATCTTTGGGACCGCTATTCTTTAGTATGGCTTCGGTCAGAGGTTTGTACTTTTGCCACGGGCTCTTTTCTGTGTAGGCTTTGCCACAAATAGACAAGCCTAATGAGCGTAGAGCTGTTTCTGTCGGAATGAACAAGTCCGGACTGTCATCAGTCTTTTTGCCTTGAGCGGCAAATCCATTGATGGTTCCGTGCTCGTCAATCAAAGCACCTCCGATGGTTACGGTTTGAACAAAGGTGTCTATGATGATTTCGGCACCTTTTTCTTCCGAGTAACGATAACCACTGACAGTACCCGCATTGTCCAAGTAGCCTTCACCGTTTTCGAAGCTGCCTTCAATGTCTAATAAGCCGAGAGCCAAGAAGCCGCTCTTGCCGACATCCGGTAAATCAAGGTTAAGTGAAAGCGGTGTGTATTTGGTTTTTTCATCCAAAACTAACAATGCCGTGTTTTTACTTGGATTGATACGGAAGGCTGTGGCTTTGAGTTTGCCGCCATTAATCGTTTCAAGATTATATCTGTTGTTGTCCTTAACAATGAGGTCGGCTGAAGTCAAAACAAATTGTTCTGAAACAATCAGACCTGCGCCTTTTTTGCCGTTGGCATTGGTTACGCTAACAACAGAGGCTCTGACTTTATAGAGATTTTCAGGTGTTAATTTGTCATAGGGCTCTCTATCAATGATGCAGAGAGAATTTCCGCTGGCAAAGAAGGCTTCTTCTGCAGCTTCACGTTTCTCTGAATCTATGTCAATCCATGAATCATCGACAATAGCGATGGTGTTGATGTCTTCTGAAGCATGTTCGATAATGCCGGATTTTTCTTCAATTTGAGTTGATTCAACCATGGCCGTATTGGTTTCTCCCGCAGCATGGTCAATAATGCCCGAGGCTTCCTCGATTTGGGGTTTCTCCGACTCAAATTCGGATGAAGATACGCTGCCTCCTTCTTCGCTTACGGCGCTTCCGTCTGCGACGATACCGGCCATTTCTTCAATTGTTCCTTCTGCAGGAGGCATCATGAGTACTTCTGTGCCGATTTCCGGTATCATTTGTGTTAATCCGCCATTTGAAATAACGCCGGAATCTTCAACAATTTCGGTTACAGGTGTTTCAACAACATCTACTGTGTCGAGCAAGACAATTTCACCGGATGCCGAAGTTGTCGGATAAGCTTCTTCGTAGACATTAATCGTATCGTCAGCGGGAATCTCCAGAACTTCTTGTACAACGGGAACCATTTGGCACATTTGCAGAGGTTGACCGTTTTCATCTAATTGTCCGGGGGTCATGGCACAAATATTAAGATCTTTGTTTGTCGGTAGTGTCTTTTGTTCGGTCAATTCTTGTAAAGAAGCAAACTCTGAGGCTTCTGCTTTCTTTATTTCCGGTTCGAATTTGCATTTAACGGGGTCTGAAATTCGTTCAGCTTCTATCAAGGCTAAACGTTCAGCCTCGTGTTCATCAGGGTGAACGCGGGTGGCTAATTGTTTTTCAAAACCGGGCAGATTGCGCAGATTTGATACGGCATCTGCAAAGGCGCTTTCAACCAGAGCTATTTCGGCGTTATATTCGCCTTCATTAACCTCACCGTAACCCGTGGAGGTACCTTTCCAATAAACATTGGTCTTGGTGATGTCCATTAATCTCCAAGTAACGGTCATTTCCGAAGAACCGGTACGTTTGTCTTCTTTTTTACTGTCATCCCAATCATATTCGTCACAGAGATTCATATAGTAGTCGGTTATCTCTGCGGTCAAAATATATTCCGGCAGAGGGGTTGGATTGGTTTCTAAGCACAGACTTTCCGGCATCTTGACAATCGGATAGCAGTTTCCGACAATCTTATTGAAAATAGGGATAAACTTCATATCCTTTTGCATGATGCGACCTTGGTTTAAGACAGCATCTTTTTCAAAACGGCGACAACCGAATATGCGGAAACGATATTGTCCCAGCTTGGTGGAATAAGGCTCGTATTGTTTGCCTTTTTTGATGCGGAAATCTACATATTCAAGACTAATCGGAGCAAAGTTTTTGCAATCACGATAAACGGATTTATAAATTTCGTCGTCGTATGCTACTTCATAATTTTTTACGTTAGGCTTTTTAGGTTCGCAGTTAACACATTTGGTTGTTGGACAACTGACGCAACTTCCGCCCGGAAAGATACTGCCGTCTTTGTCTTTGGGATTGCATGACGTGCATTCTCCGCCGGGAAAAATGCTGCCGTCTTTGTCTGAATTTAGGTTTGAGGAGACTTCTTTGGATTTAAAAAAACTTTTGATGTTGGCTGAAGCCATATTTTCATTGCATGTGGCAAAAATACCACAGCTCAATGCGGCTAAAAAGAAAATTGATTTAACAGCCTGTTGTTTTTTCATTGTTTTTATCTCCTAAACTTGTCTGCCGATTATACGGCTGCGCAAGGCCAAAGCTTCAGCTATGTGCATTTTAAGAACTTTCGGTGTATTTTGCAAGTCTGCAATTGTTCTTGCTAACCGCAAAGTGCGATGATATGCCCGAGCCGAGAGTTTAGCTTTTTCGGCAAAGCTTATTAATAAGCTTGAAGCATCGTTATCTAAAGAAGATACTTCTTCCAGCATGTTGCCTTTAAGTTGTGAATTGGTGTTTAGTTCGGGATGTCCAAGTTGTTTGAAGCGCTCTGCTTGAATTTCTCTTGCTTTGATAACTCTTTTTCTTATTGTTTCAGAACTTTCGCCTTTTTTTACATCATTCATTTCCCACGGGCTGACTGCCGGAACTTCAATATGGATATCTATACGGTCTAAAAGCGGACCGGAGATTTTGGCTTGATATTCTTCAGCACATTTTGGGGCTCGGCTGCAAGCTAAAGCCGGATTACCAAGATGTCCGCAGCGGCAAGGATTCATGGCGGCGATAAGCTGAAAACGTGCCGGATAGACGGTATGAGCATTGACTCTTGAGATTGAGACATAGCCGTTTTCAATCGGTTGGCGCAAGGCTTCAAGAGCGGCACGGCTAAACTCGGGTAGCTCGTCTAAAAACAAAACGCCATTATGCGCCAAAGAGATTTCTCCGGGTTGAGCCTTACGACCACCACCGACTAAAGCCGGTGTTGAGGCAGAATGGTGAGGGTCTCTGAACGGACGTTCAAAGCAGATTTTGCCGTCTTTGAGTTCTCCGGCAACGGAATGAATGATGCTGGTTTCAAGAGCTTCTGTTGGAGTTAAGGGCGGAAGAATAGTCGGGAGCCTTGCCGCCAACATGGATTTTCCTGCTCCGGGAGGACCTATCATCAGTAGGTTGTGCGCACCGGCAGCGGCAATTTCCAAAGCTCTTTTGGCGGATTCCTGACCTTTGACATCGCTCATGTCCAAAGAAGATTCGGTCGTTTGGGCCTTAAGAGCTGTCGGAGCGGGAATGAGTTGAGTGCCCTTGAAATGATTGATGATTGAGAGCAGGTTATCTGCAGCTACAATATCTTTAAGACCGGACCAGACTGCTTCTGAGCCATTAGCTGAAGGACAAATCAGCCCTTTGTTCGAGCGGTTGGCTTTGATGGCGGTGGGCAAAATGCCGTTGACGGAAATTAGTGAACCATCTAATCCCAATTCTCCGAGGGCAATATAATTTGTGAGTTCTTCCTGGGGAAGGACGCCCATAGCCGTAAGCAAGCCAAGAGCAACGGGCAAGTCGAAATGGGAACCTTCTTTGAGTAAGTCTGCCGGAGCGAGGTTTAAGGTGATGCGTTTGGCGGGTAGGCTTAAGCCTAAAGATTGAAGGGCGGCGCGGACACGTTCTTTGCTCTCAGCAACGGCTTTGTCCGGTAAGCCGACAATTGTGAATGCCGGCAATCCGGAAGAGATTTGCACTTGCAAATCCACATCTAAAATGTCTAGTCCGTTAAAAGCGATTGTGTTTATCCGCGATATCATGTTTTTTTTACCAACGCGGTGTTCTTTCGCCTTTGCGCCAACGGCGTGTCGGGAAAGTGTCTTTGGTCAGACGGTCGTATTTTGCGACCTTGTAGGGGATGTCCGTTAAGCGGACATAGTTATTTTTTTCATAAAACTGAGCGCAAGTTTCTGCTGTTTCATAGAAACTTTCACGGCAAACAACAATGATTCTGGTTCTAAGATTTTGAAGTTTGATGGTTTGAGCGTCATTGGCGTAAGTTTCTTTCGGCGGGGCAACGGGTTTTGTCGGTTCGAGCAAAGAAGGTGCCGAAGCACAACGCATGTCATCAGAGCAAGTCGTGAAATGCGGCAGCTTTGAACAGCCACTTAAAAAAGCGCTTAAAATCAATGCGCTAAAGATTATTTTTGCCCGCATTTGTTGTTGTCCTTCCAAATATTTGGCTTTAGTATAGCCTTAAAAAGGTTAAAATTAGGTTATCGGTACATAAAATGCTTGCAAAATTAAAGTTTTAGAGTATATTCGCAATCGTCCCTTGCCACAGGAGTCCGAATTATAATGAAGACAAAAGCCTGTGGCTATACAAGAACCCGGCTCTTTATTGAGCCATTTGTTGAGAATCCATAAGGAGATATTTTAGATGTCTAATTACGAAAGCGTGTTGATTGCACGTCAGGACCTCGGTACTTCTCAAGTTAACAACATTGTTTCTGAATTGAGCGATGTTATTAAGAAAGAAGGCGGTGAGGTTGTTAAAGTTGATAACTGGGGTTTGAAAAACCTGGCTTATCGTATTAAGAAAAACCGCAAAGGCCACTATGTTTTGATGAATATCTCTGCTCCGGCTAACGCTATTGCAGAATTTGAAAGAATCATGAGATTCAACGAAGATATCATCCGCTACATGACTGTTAAGGTTGAAGAATTTAATGACCTTTCTTCTTCCGAAGACAGAGAAACTGTAGAAGAATAGGAGAAATATAATGGCTAAACAAGTATTTTTCAGAAGAAAGAAAGCATGTCCGTTTTCCGGTGAAGACGGCTTGAAGATTGACTATAAGGATGTTAAATTGCTCTCCCGTTATATTTCGGAAAAAGGCAAGATTATTCCCAGCCGTATTACGGCCGTTTCAGCTAAAAAACAAAGAGAACTGGCCCGCGCCATCAAACGCGCACGCTATTTGGCTCTGCTTCCCTATGTTGCGGCTTAAGGAGAAATACGATGGAAGTTATCCTTTTAGAACATGTTGAAAAATTAGGTAAAATGGGTGACAAAGTTACCGTTAAAAACGGTTATGCCCGTAACTACCTCTTGCCTCAGAACAAAGCTTTGCGTGCTACAGAAGCAAACGTTGCTTTCTATGAGAAGAAAAAAGCTGAGTTAGAAGCTCATAATAAGGCTTTGTTTGACGAAGCTACCAAAAAGGCTGAAGCTCTTCAGGGCTATAGTGCAGTTTTGGTTCGTCAGGCTGCCGAAACCGGACAATTGTACGGTTCAGTTACCATTCGCGATATTGCCGCTGCCATCAAAGCTGCCGGTTTTGATGTTGAGCGCCGTTGCGTTTATTTGGAAAAGCCGATTAAAGACCTCGGTATTTATCAGGTTAAATTGAACTTGCATCCGGAAGTATCTCAGACGATTTTGGTTAACGTTGCCAGAACCGAAGATGATGCTAAGAAGCAGGAAAAGGCTTATAACAAAGAATAGTTTTGTCATAAAGCTATGTAATAAAAAAGACCGACTGAAAAGCCGGTCTTTTTTGTTTTACAGGACTTCGCGGCGACCAACGTGGTCTGCGGCGGAGATGATGCCTTCTTCCTCCATCTTGTCTATCAATGAAGCGGCACGGTTATATCCGATGCGGAGTTTGCGCTGAATATAGCTGGTGGAAGCTTTTTTATCATTTTGAACGATGGCTACGGCTTGCGCGTACAAGTCTTCATCCGAACCGGCTGCGAAGTCGCCTTTGTCAAAGACTGAGCCGCTGTCTTTTTCGGATAATTCGCCTTCGGTTACGCCGGAAACATATTCAGGTTCTCTTTGGGTCTTTAAGAATTCAACGACTTTTTCAACTTCACTATCCTTAACAAAAGAACCATGAACGCGAATCGGTCTTTGTCCGGCCGGCATATAAAGCATATCTCCCATGCCGAGTAATTGTTCCGCGCCTTGCTCGCCCAGAATGGTGCGGCTGTCAATTTTGGAGGTTACTTGAAAGCTGATACGTGTCGGGAAGTTAGCCTTAATCGTACCGGTGATGACATCAACAGATGGTCTTTGGGTGGACATAATCAGGTGTAAGCCTGCGGCACGAGCCATTTGAGCCAAGCGCTGGATGGCGGCTTCAACATCTTTGCCGGCTACTAACATAAGGTCGGCCATTTCATCTACAACAATGACAATGTAGGGCAAAGGTGTGAGGTCTAGTTCTTGTTTTTCAAAGATAGGTTTGCCGGTTTCAGCATCAAAGCCGGTTTGAACTGTGCGCTCAATTTTCTCTCCGCTGGCTTTGAGCTCCTGAAGTTTTTGGTTATAGCCGGCAATGTTGCGGACATTAAGTTGCGCCATGGCACGATAGCGGTCTTCCATTTCCTTAACCGCCCATTTTAGACCAATAACGGCTTTAGCGGGATCGGTAATAACCGGCGTGAGCAAATGCGGAATTCCATTGTACATTGAGAATTCGAGCATTTTCGGGTCAATCATTATCAGTTTGCATTCTTCGGGACGCATACGATACAGAAGCGAAAGAATCATCGTGTTAACACCAACCGATTTACCGGAACCGGTGGTACCTGCGACCAATAAGTGCGGCATTTTGGCGAGGTCAGCATAAACATTGCGACCGCCGATGTCTTTGCCGAGAACAACATTTAAGGTGTTTTTGGTTTCGCGGAAGGCAGGGTCTTCAAGCAAGTCCTTAAACCAAACGGTTTCGCGGTTTTTGTTTGGCATTTCTATACCAATCGTATTTGATCCGGGGACAACGGCGATACGAACGGAGACCGCAGACATAGAGCGCGCAATATCATCCGCCAAGCCGATGACGCGGGCGGTTTTGGTGCCGGGGGCGGGTTCTAATTCATATAAGGTTACAACCGGGCCGGGGCGGACTTTAACGATTTTGCCGTTAACACCAAATTCTTGCAGGACATTTTCCAAGTCGCGGGCAATGCTTTCAAGTTCTTTTTCGCTGATGAGATTGCCTCCTTTGTCTTTGGGACGAGAAAGCAAGTTGACATCAGGATACATGTAACCATCATCAATATCTTTCTTTTTGGTCGGCTTAGTGGCTGTCTTATTGTGAGAAGGCGTGGTTGTTTCTTCTTTATCTGCTTTGACTTTTGGCTCTTTGCGTTCTTTGGGAGCTTTTTCTTTTTCGGGTTTGACAACAAGTTCGTCTGCCTCTTCTCTGCTTCTTGAGAATTTGATTTTAGAAATGCCCAAAGCGATAATGCGGAAGCAAAGGCGCAAGAATTTCCATGTGTAGACGGCAATGGCTCGGAAACCTTTATACCATGTTTTATAAGTTATGCCGACGGCAAAGTTGAAAGACAGCATTGTCAGGCAGAAGCTGACAAACAATAATATCTCTCTGCGGAAGGGAAAGTTGAAAATGTTAGATGAGTTCATACTTAAGGAAGCGAATAAATGTCCGATACTCCCGCCGAGTTTGTACTGACCGAAATATTCTGAAGGCAAGAGTCCTAAGAAAATGGCAAAAAACAGAGAGCCTAAGAAAAAAGCCATAATACGTGTATAGGGATGCAAAAATTCGCGCAGGCGTAAGCAATTATACCCCCAAGAAACGGGAGCAGCCAAAAAGACGGCGAGTGAGATTCCCCAGTAGGTTACGATAAAGTCAGCTAATTTTGAGCCAAAAGAGCCTAAGTAATTGTGGATTTGTCTTGCCGTTGCCACGTTTGAGGAGGCATCCATTGCATCATAACCGACAAGACTGACAAAAGCTGCCAGAGTAAAAGTGATGATGAATGCGCCAAACAAACGCCATAATACTTTGTTTAAAAAGCTTTTTTCTTTTTTCTTTGCTTTTTTTGCCATAATTTCCACCTGAAAATCGTCCGAAGTTGCGCTGATTTTAGCAAGAAATCATCAAGAAAATATTAACAATTAAGGCTAAATACCGATTTATGCAGATGTTGTATCTTTAGCAAAGTCAAGTCGGCTCAATAAAAGCGCCAAAGGATTAGGAATCGGTTGCGTGAAAAATTTTAAAAACTTGACTTTTGCGCAGGAATCTTTAAACCTGAATGCGATATTTTAATAATTTGAAGGTTTATTTTATGAAATATGCATTTGTGTTTCCCGGACAAGGTTCTCAATTTGTCGGCATGGGAAAAGAGTTGGCAGAAAACTTTAAGTCTGCCAAAGAGGTATTTCAGGAAGTTAACGATGCTCTTTCTCAAGATTTGTTTAAGCTGATGGTGGAAGGTCCGGAAAGCGAACTGACCCTGACAGCTAATGCTCAGCCCGCATTGATGGCTAATTCAATAGCTGTTTTGCGCGTGTTGGAGAAAGATTTTGGCGTTAACCTCAAAGACAAGGTTTCATTCGTGGCCGGACATTCGCTCGGTGAATATTCCGCCGCTTGCGCCGCAGGTGTATTTTCTTTGGAAGATACGGCAAAATTATTGCGTATCCGCGGTGATGCAATGCAAAAGGCCGTTCCCGTCGGCGTTGGCGGAATGGCTGCGGTTATGGGCGTTTCTTTCCAAGATGTTCAGGCTTTGGCAGAGGCTTGTGCCGATGCTGATAATGTTTGCGTTGCGGCTAATGATAATGCCGATGGTCAAGTTGTGTTATCCGGACATTTGAAAGCAATTGAAAAAGCTGTTGAAATTGCTTCAGAGTTTGGTGCTAAAAGATGTATCAAACTTCCGGTCAGCGCACCTTTCCATAGCCCTTTGATGCAGCCTGCCGCTGAGGTTATGGCTCGGGCTTTGATGCAGGTTGAAGCTCATGATGCTCAAGTTCCGTTGATTGCAAATGTTTTGGCTTCAGCTATCAGCGACCACAAAGAGATTGTTAAGCATTTGGTTGAGCAAGTTACCGGTTCCGTTCGTTGGCGCGAAAGCGTTATTTATATGAAAGAACAAGGTGTTACTGATGTCGCTGAACTCGGTGCGGGTAAGGTTTTGACTAATATTATTAAGAGAAGCGACAAAGAAATGAATGCTTTTTCTGTCGGAAATGCCGCTGAAATTGAAGAATTAGCTAAGAATTTATAAGGAGACAACAAGATGTTTGAATTGCATGATAAAGTAGCTCTTATTACCGGTGCTGCCGGTGGCTTGGGTGATAAAATTGCCCGCACCTTGCATAAGCAAGGTGCAACTTTGGCTTTGACCGATATGCGTGAAGAGCCGATGCTCAAGCTTAAAGAAGAGTTAGGTGACCGCGTTGAGGTTTTCACCGCTAATTTGACCAATGCCGAAGATGTTAAGAATTTGGTTGCTAACGTTGAGGCTAAATTGGGTCGTATTGATATTTTGGTTAACAATGCCGGTTTGACACGCGACAATTTGTTTATGCGTATGAGTGATGAAGATTGGCAGTTGGTTTTGGATGTTAACCTTTCTGCCGGATTTAAGCTGGCTAAGGCTGCCGTTCGCGGTATGATGAAACGTCGTTTCGGTCGTATTATCGGTATTGCTTCCGTTGTCGGCGTTACGGGTAATGCCGGACAAGCCAACTATTCTGCTTCCAAAGCCGGTATGATTGCGATGAACAAATGTTTGGCTCAGGAAGTAGGCTCTCGCGGTATTACGGTTAACTCTATCGCTCCGGGCTTTATCAGAACTCCGATGACCGATGTTTTGCCTGATGATGTTAAGGCCGCTTTGTTGGCAAAAATTCCGGAAGGAAAACTCGGTGAGGCTCAGGATATTGCCAATGTGGTTGCTTTCTTGGCTTCTGACGAGGCGCAGTATATTACGGGTCAAACCATCAATATCAACGGTGGTATGGCTATGATCTAAGCCTGATAAGGTTTTGAAGATAAACCGCTCGGTTTTCGGGCGGTTTTTTTTATGAAAAGATAAAAAAAGCTGGATTTTTTCTGAATGTGTGGTATATGTATTGACAATATCGGGAAAAATTATTGGAAAGTGGGGTCAAAACCCCGCTTTTTTGTTAAGGAAAAAAAGAATGCAGAATAAACATCCATTGGAGGATATGCTTACGCCGGTCATTAATCAGCTTGGTTTTGACGTGGTTCGTATTTTGACAATCGGTCAGAAGAATCCGACATTGCAGATTATGATTGAGCGTAAGGACCGCACGGATATTGTCGTTGATGACTGCGCAACGGTAAGTCGTGCAGTTTCGGATATCTTAGATGAAAAAGACCCCATTAAAGATCAATATAATTTGGAGGTTAGTTCTCCGGGGTTAGATCGTCCTTTGACAAAAGCTGAGCATTTTCAACGTTTTGTCGGTTATGAGGCAAAGATTGAAACTTCGGTTGAGGTGGATGCTCGCAAGCGCTTTAAGGGGAGAATCCTCTCTTTGGATGACAAAGAAAATATTCATTTTGATATGGACGGTAAAGAATGGGTTATTCCGTTTGAAGCTGTTTCTAAGGCAAAACTATTGATTACGGATGAGCTTTTGGCAAAGTATGCTGAAACTCATCCCGAAATTGAACTTTAATTCTAACGACTTAATGTAAGAGGACAAAATGCAAAATATCGAAAATATGCCCAGACCTGAAATTATTCTTGTGGCTGATACGGTTGCCAGAGAAAAAAATATTGATAAGGAAGACGTATTTACAGCTATGGAAGTAGCTATTCAGAAGGCCGGTCGTTCAAAATATGGTTTTGAACATGATATCAGAGCTAATATTGACCGCAAGACAGGGGCTATTTCTTTGGCTCGTTATCGTGAAGTGGTTGAAGGTCCGGAGAATGTTGAAAACGAAGTTACACAGCTGACTTTGGAAGATGCTAAGATGTATGATGCCAATGCAAAAGTCGGTGATTTTATTATTGACCAATTGCCTCCGATTGACTTTGGGCGTATTGCCGCTCAGACTGCTAAACAGGTTATTGTGCAGAAGGTTCGTGATGCTGAGCGTAATAAACAGTTTGAAGAATATAAAGAAAAAATCGGTACGATTGTTAATGGTACAATCAAAAGAATTGAGTTCGGTAATGTGATTTTGGATATTGGCAAAACCGAAGCTATTTTGCGCCGCGATGAGATTATTCCGCGGGAAAAGTTCAAAAACGGAGATCGTGTTCGCGCTTATGTTTTGGATGTTCGTCGTGAGAATAAGGGACCTCAAGTATTCTTGTCTCGTACTTGTCCGGAATTTATGGCTAAATTGTTTACGCAAGAAGTTCCCGAGATTTATGACGGTATTGTCAAAATTATGGGCGTGGCTCGTGATCCGGGTTCTAAAGCAAAAATTGCCGTTAAGACAGATGATATGACGATTGATCCGGTTGGCGCTTGCGTCGGTTTGCGCGGTATTCGTGTTCAGGCCGTTGTTACAGAGTTGCAAGGCGAGAAGATTGATATTGTTCCTTATTCCGAGGATAAGGCTCAATATATCGTAAGCGCTTTGGCTCCGGCAGAAGTTACCAAAGTTGTTTTGGATGAAGAAAATAACCGTATTGAGGCTGTTGTTCCGCAAGAACAATTCTCTTTGGCTATTGGTCGTCGCGGTCAGAATGTTAAACTTGCTTCTCAGTTATTGGGTTGTGACATTGATGTCTTGACCGAAGAGCAAGAGCAAGAGCGTCGTTCAAACGAAAATAAGGTTCGTTCGCAACGCTTTATGGAAGCTTTGGATGTTGATGAGATGATTGCTCATCTGTTGATTGCCGAAGGTTTCTCAACCGTAGATGAAGTTGCTATGGTTTCTTTGAGTGAATTGGCCGAGATTGAAGGCTTTGATGAGGATGTTGCTGCTGAGTTGCAGAAACGCGCCAAAGATTTCGTTGCTAAACGTAATGAAGAATTTGCTAAGAAGAGTAAAAATCTTGGTATCGATGAGCAGCTTAAGACGATTGAAGGTCTGGATCAGGATATGATTTTGACTTTGGCAGACAAAGGTGTTAAAACTTTGGATGATTTGGCTGATTTGGCTGCCGATGAGTTGATGGAAATGCTTGGCGAGAATGTTCTCTCCGAGGTTGAAGCAAACCGGATTATTATGAAAGCCAGAGAACACTGGTTTACGGAAGAATAAAGTTATGGGGTGAGAGTGATTTTCGGAGGGGATAAGTTTTACCGCTCCGAAAATCCTCTATCCTTATAATTTTAAGATTTTGGGCCGAAGGAAAATGAAACAAGAAACGGAAAATCGCAAATGTATTGTTTGCGGAGAGGTAAAGGAAAAAGAGCAGTTATTGCGCTTTACCTTGACGCCGGACAACCAAATTGTCCCGGATTTTAAGAAAAAGTTGCCGGGAAAGGGAATCTATGTTTCTGTTTCTAAGGCAGCGTTGCAAAAGGCCGTTGAGAAGAATTTGTTTGCAAAAGCTGTGAAAAAAAATGTTAAAGTTAGTGCGGATTTGGTTCAAACCATAGAAAATATGCTTAAGAAAAAAGGTTTGGAGTCAATCTGTCTGGCTAAGAAGGCCGGAGATTTGATTACCGGCTTTGAAAAAGTGAGCGAAAAAATTAAACATGGTAAAATTGCTTTCTTGGTTGAGGCTGTTGATGCCGGAGTTGACGGACATCAAAAAATGGTTGCCGTTGCTAAGGATTTGGATGTTTTTGCTCTGTATAGTGTTGAGGAGTTGGATAAGGCATTAGATAGGGTTAATACGGTTCATGCAGCTTTGCTGAAGGGTAGTATGGCAGGTTTGGTTCGTACAGATTTGGTTCGGTTGCAAAGTTTTTTGAATGCTTAATTTTATGAAAAAAGATGGAGTTACATACGGAATGACACAAGATAATGCAAACGGTAAATTAACATTATCAGGAAAATCGACACTTACGCTTAAAAATTTGGGTGATGCTTCCAAAGCGCATAATCATGACGGAAAAAAGTTTGTGCAGGTTGAGGTTCGGAAAAAAAGAATTATAAGTCCGGTGGCTCAGCGCGAACAAAAAGTTGAGATTGATGAGGCTACTGCTCAAAAATTAAAACTTATTGCCGAAGCAAAAGAGCATGAAGCTCGTCGTCGTCAGGAAGAAGAAGAGCGCGAGAAAGAGCGTGCGCGCCAGAGAGAACAAGAAGAGCAAGAGCGCCAGCAAAAAGAAAAGGAAGAAGCTGAGCGTAAAGCTGCTGAAGCTGAGGCTAAAGCTAAAGCAGATGCTGAGCGCAAGGAAGAAGCTGCCGCGGAAGAAAAATTCAAAGTTAAAAAGTCTAAAGATTATGATGATGAAGACGAAGATGAGGATGATGAGGAAGAATATCGCGGTAAGAAGTTTAAGAAAGCTTCTTCTTCCGAAAAGCCTTTAACTCGTGAAGAGACTTTTGAGCAAGAACGCAAAAAAATTATGAAGCGTAGCTTTGAGCCGCAACGTCGCGGTGGTAAAGTTAATTTGCATAACATCGGTTCAGTGGATGATGATGACGATGATTATGGTTTCGGGGCTCCGAGACGCCGCTTCAAGAAAAAGCAACCTAAGCCGGTTCAGCAACAGCAACAGCCGCAAGAAAAAATCATTAAAGATGTGGTTGTGCCCGAGATTATTACGGTTCAGGAATTGGCCAACCGTATGGCTGAAAAAAGTGCCGATGTTATTAAAAAATTAATGTCTTTGGGGGTTATGGCTACCATTAACCAACCGATAGACGGAGATACGGCGCAAATCGTGGTTGAAGAAATGGGTCACAGAGTTAAGCGTGTGGCTGACAGCGATGTTGAACAAGGTTTGAAGGGCGGTGAGGATAAACCAGAGGATATGAAGCCAAGAGCTCCCGTAGTTACGGTTATGGGACACGTTGACCATGGTAAAACTTCGTTGTTGGATGCTTTGCGTGAGACAAACGTGGCATCTCATGAGGCCGGCGGCATTACGCAGCATATCGGTGCTTATCAGATTACGGTTAAGACCGGAGATAAGATTACATTTATTGATACTCCGGGTCACGAAGCATTTTCCGAGATGCGTGCGCGTGGTGCGAAGGTTACGGATATTGTGGTTTTGGTTGTTGCCGCTAATGACGGAATTATGCCGCAAACCATTGAAGCTATTCGTCATGCTCAGGCAGCGGAAGTGCCGATTGTTGTTGCAATTAACAAAATTGACTTGCCGGGTGCTGATCCGATGAAGGTTAAGACAGCGTTGTTGCAACATGGTATTGCCGTTGAAGAGCTTGGCGGTGAATGTTTGTGTGCCGAAGTTTCTGCTAAAAAGCGTATTAATATTGATAAGTTGGTTGAAGCTATTTTGTTGCAAGCTGAAATTTTGGATTTGAAAGCTAACCCGAATCGTAAGGCAGAAGGTGCGGTTATTGAAGCCAAAATGGAAAAAGGCCGCGGTTCGGTTGCTACCGTTTTGGTTCAGAAAGGTACGCTTCATGTCGGTGATATTGTTATTGCCGGTAAGGAGTGGGGACGTGTTCGCGCCATGTTTAATGAAATGGGCAAGAAGATGTCTGAAGCTGAGCCAGCAACTCCGGTTGAGGTTCTTGGTTTGCAAGGAACACCGGCCGCCGGTGATGACTTTATTGTTGTTGCCGATGAAAACCAGGCTAAGGAAGTTACGGGTTATCGTATCCGCAAAGAGCGTGATGCTAAGTTGGTTAAGAGCGCTAAATCGGCCATGGAGCAGATGCTTGACAAGATTAAGTCCGGTGAAGTTAAGCATTTGCCGGTTATTATCAAAGCTGATGTTCAGGGTTCTATTGAGGCTATTGAAGGCACGATTACCAAGCTTTCCAATGATGAAGTCAGTGTTCAAATCTTGCACTCTGCCGTCGGTCCGATTTCTGATTCCGATGTTACATTGGCTAAAGCATCCAATGCCTTTATTATCGGCTTTAATGTTCGTGCCATTCCGCATGCGCGTGATATGGCGCGGCAGGATGGCGTAGATATTCGTTACTACTCAATTATTTATGATGTGGCTGATGATATTAAGAAGGCTTTGGAAGGAATGCTTTCACCTGAACTCAAAGAAAAGATTTTGGGTTATGCCGAAATTCGAAACGTCTTTAATATTACTGGTGTTGGTAAGGTTGCCGGTTGTATGGTTACCGAAGGTTTGGTTAAGCGCGGAGCTAAGGTTAGATTGCTGCGTGATAACGTGGTTATTCATGACGGTGCGCTTGGTCAGCTTAAACGCTTCAAAGATGACGTTAAGGAAGTTAAAGACGGCTATGAGTGCGGTATGAGTTTTGAAAACTATAACGACATTCAGGTTGGCGACTTTATTGAATGTTATGAAATTGAATCTATTGCTGCGAAGCTCTAAGTGATTTGAAAGGATAAGAGTTATGGCTGATAAGGAACCATCTCAAAGACAACTTCGTGTCGGGCAAGAGATTAAGAAGATTTTGGCCGGAGAGATTGAGCGCGGTTTAGTGCGTAATCTGGAAGGGATAGATGCTCTTGTTACAATTATGGAGGTTCGGGTTGCTCCGGATTTGAAATATGCCAATGTATATTTCATTACTTCCGTTAATGAGAAGAATGAGGAAGTACGTGAGGCATTGCAGCTCGCCGCCAACCATTTTCGCAAGCTTATCGGAGCCAGAATGGAGTTGCGTTATGCGCCGGAGCTAAACTTTAGAATTGATACAAGTTTTGCTGAAGTGGCTAAGATGGAGCGTTTGCTGCGAGACCCCAAAGTGGCGCAAGATTTGAAAAAAGCATAAAAAATTGGGCAACATCAAAAATGTTGCCTTATTTTTTGTCTAGTCAAATTGAAAAAATAGTGCTATAAGCCAAATTTGTTTTTTTTTGATTATTAATGCTAAATTTCATTTATATATGGAAAGATTATTAGAATGTAGCAAACCTGAAGGAAGTAAGGTTTGTGATAAAGTAAAACCCAGAATTTTTGATTGGGAAGTTGTTGAACGCTACGATGGTTTGGTTGTTGATAGGAACAGCGCATATCCGCAGATGGTGCTTTATCAGGAAAGTGGTGAGAAAAAATTTATCGTTATTGAAAGCATTTTGCAACAAGGTCTTTTGATTACGGCTCACGATGAAACAACCGTCTGGACATTTATTCGGTGTAATGGTTTGTTCTTGTATATTAAGCCAACTTGTAGGATTCAATATACCAATGGCTATTTTTTTGAAGTATATGAATATGCCGATGGTATTGTTGTATACTTCTTTAATACAGAAGGAAAAATTACCGGAAGAAAGCTTTTTGATTGCGGCTATCGAAAAAAAGGACGCTGGTTCTTTGAAAATGAAGTTGCAATTTATAAGGTAGTGATGAAAGATGACCCAATGCGGTTGAGTGTTGTGTTTTATGAACATCAGCCAAGAAGACATTGGTACTGGCCTTTCTGGAAGTTCTGAAAAAAATTAAAAAGGCAAAGCTCTGTATCTTTTTAGATGCGGAGCTTTTCTTTTGACAAGATAAGAAATTCTGCGTAATCTTGGGAAAAAACATAAAGGAAAGAATATGGGAAGGCATAAAAAAGGCGAAGAGATTAACGGTTGGTTGGTGATTGATAAACCCAGAGATATGGGCTCTACAGATGTGGTGAATTTTACCAGACGTTTTTTTAATGCCAAAAAAAACGGGCATTGCGGAACATTAGACCCGTTTGCAACCGGAGTTTTACCGATTGCTTTCGGGGAGGCAACCAAGCTTATTCCTTATGTTACGGAAGCGCGCAAAGAATATGAGTTTGTGGTTAAGTGGGGTGAAGCCACATCAACCTCAGATACGGAAGGAGAGGTCATATCCGTTTCTGACAAAGTGCCGACAAAAGAAGAAATTTTGGGCGTTTTGCCTGAATTTTTAGGCGAAATTGAGCAAGTTCCGCCGGTGTATTCAGCTATAAAAATCAATGGAAAACGAGCCTATGATTTGGCGCGTAAAGGCGAAGATGTGGTTATGCCTTCGCGAAAGATAAGAATTTATAATTTAGCATTGTTAGAAGAACTTCCGGAGAATCAGGCGCGGTTTCGGGTAGAATGCTCTAAAGGAACATATATCAGAACACTTGGGCAAGATATTGCCTTAAAACTCGGAACAGTCGGGCATTTGAAAGAGCTTCGGCGGACAAAATGCGGGAATTTCGGGCTCGATGATGCAATAACGCTTGAAAAATTGAAAAATATGGTGCATAGTAGCACTCCAAATGAAGTTTTGCTTCCGATAGAAACATATCTGCGCGACATCGCGGTTATTGCTGTTTCGGAAGCTGATGCAGCCAAACTGAAGTTGGGACAAGGGCTTTCGCCCAAGGCTTATGGCTTGGACGGCTCGGTTGAGTATGAGGCCGTTGCTACCCATGACGGTAAAATGGTTGCGGTTGTGCGAATCGACAATAGAAAAATTGCTCCGGTTCGTGTGTTTAATCTTTAAAATAAAAGGAAAATGTGATGTCGATTACAAATGAACAGAAACAAGAAATTATTAAAAATTTTGGTACAAAGCCGGGCGATACAGGTTCTGCCGAAGTTCAAATTGCTATCTGGACAACCAGAATTAACAATTTGATTGAACACTTCAATACACACCAGAAAGATTTGCATTCTCGTCTGGGTTTGATGAAAATGGTTGGTAAACGCCGCCACCTCTTGGACCACTTGAAATCTAAGAGCGAAGAAAGATATCAGAACATTATTGAAAAACTGAATCTGCGTAAGTAAGATTGGTTTATGCAGTATCGGAAGCGGAAAATACAAAAGAGCCAGAAACCATGCAGTAATGCTGCGGTTAGTTTTTCTTTTGGGCGCTTGGGTGTTACGCTTTGTGCTGTGTCGTAAAATTTTGGGGTATGCGGGGCAATGGGGCTCCGCATTCCTTTTATGTCGGGAAAACCGGCAAATGGTAGGAAATCTCAATTCATGGGGAATTGAGTGAGGATTGTAAGAGAATAGATGAAAGGAAGAATTTATGATCGATTTTAAAGTGTGCCGCAAAGAAATGGAATGGGGCGGACGCAAGTTAGTTTTGGAAACGGGAAAAGTTGCCAGACAAGCCGAAGGAGCTGTTTTGGTTACTTATGGTGAAACAGAGGTTTTGGCAACAGTTTGCGCCGCAAAAGAGGTTAAGGCAGATCAGGATTTCTTCCCTTTGACCGTTAATTATCAGGAAAAATATTATGCAACGGGTAAGGTTCCCGGCGGCTTTATGAAGAGAGAAGGTAAGCCCTCTGAGCGCGAAGTTTTAATCTCTCGTTTGATTGACCGTCCGATACGCCCGCTGTTCCCGGATGCTTTCAAAAATGAAGTTCAGGTTATTTGTACGGTTTTGTCTCATGACCAACAAACAGATTCCGATATTCCGGCAATGATTGCCGCTTCGGCTGCGTTGACAATTTCGGGTATTCCGTTCTTGGGCCCGATTGGTGCGGCTAAGGTTGGTTATATTGACGGACAGTTTGTTTTGAACCCGACAATTGAGCAGATGCCGAACACAAACTTGGAGCTCTCTGTTGCCGGTACATCTGAAGGTGTTTTGATGGTTGAATCTGAGGCTAACGAGCTTTCAGAAGAGACAATGCTTAACGCGGTTATGTTTGGTTTTGAGAGCTTCCAGCCGGTTATTAAGATGATTAAGGAACTCAAGGCTGAAGCCGGAAAACCCGATTGGGAAGCTCCTGCTTTTCCGCCGGAGTTTGATGCTTTGTATGCCCGCATTGAAAAAGAATTTATCGGTAAGTATGAAGAGGCATTTAAGGTTACGGATAAGCTCAAGAGAGGCGAGCTGGTCGGACAAGCTTCGGAAGAAGTTAAAGCAACGATTGACCCCGAAAATGAGCTTGAAATGCGTTATGTCGGCGATGCTATTGAAAAATTGATGCATAAAGTTGTTCGTGAGAAAGTTTTGACTACGGGACACCGCATTGATGGTCGTGATACCAAAACAGTCAGACCGATTCAGTGCGAAGTTGATGTTTTGCCTTGCGCGCATGGTTCTGCTTTGTTTACGCGCGGCGAAACTCAGGCAATGGTTGTTACAACTTTGGGTACAGGTGATGATGCTCAGGTTGTTGACGGTTTGATGAACGAATATAAAGAAGACTTTATGTTGAACTACAACTTCCCGCCGTTCTCGGTTGGCGAATGTGGTAGAATCGGAAGCCCTGGTCGTCGCGAAATCGGACATGGTAAGCTCGCTTGGCGTGCTATTCATCCGATGATGCCGAAAAACAAGGATACTTTCCCTTATACTGTTCGTGTTGTTTCAGAGATTATGGAATCCAATGGTTCTTCTTCTATGGCAACGGTTTGCGGTACGACAATGTCTTTGATGGCCGCCGGTGTGCCGATGGAAAAGCCTGTTGCCGGTATTGCAATGGGCTTGATTAAGGAAGATGATGGTCGTGTGGCTGTCTTGACCGATATCTTGGGTGATGAAGACCACTTGGGCGATATGGACTTTAAGGTTGCCGGTACAAAAGACGGTGTAACTGCTTTGCAGATGGATATTAAAATTACATCTATTACCAAAGAGATTATGCAAACAGCTTTGGCTCAGGCTCATGAGGGTCGTATTCATATTTTGGGCGAAATGGCAAAAGCTATTGCTGAGCCTCGTCCGCATGTTTCTGACCGTGCGCCGCGCATTATTGCCATTAAGATTCCGGTTGATAAAATCCGCGAGGTTATCGGTTCCGGCGGTAAGGTTATTCGTGAAATTACCGAAAAGACCAATACCAAAATTGATATTGCCGATGATGGTGTTATCAAGATTGCCTCTGTTAAGAAAGAAGACGGCGAGGCTGCTTTGGATTGGATTATGGGTATTGTTGCCGAGCCGGAAGAAGGTAAGATTTACCATGGCGTGATTACCAAGATTATGGACTTTGGTGCCTTTGTTCGCTTCCTCGGAACAACCGAAGGTCTGGTTCATATTTCAGAAGTTAAGAACGAGCGTATTGCTTCTGTTTCTGACTTCTATAAAGAAGGTGATGCTATCTGGGTTAAGTGCTTGGGTACGGATAACCGCGGTAAGGTTAAACTTTCAGCAAAAAGGGTTAATCAGGAAACAGGTGAAGACTTGGAAAAGCACGAATAATTGGTGATTAATACAGATTTTGCGGGCTGCTGACATCCTCACGTACTTCTATGTACGTTCCGGTGTCAGCCCCCTGAAATCTTATTACTCCCCTAATTCTTCGTGCTTTTCTTTAAAGTGGAATTGGTGATTAATACAGATTTTGCTGATTATGCATAAAAAAGAGCTGGTTTTAAAAATCGGCTCTTTTTTGTTTAAAATATGTTTGACAGAAGAGTGTTTTTTGTCTATTGTAAAGGAAGTTTTGGTATTATTTAGAATAAGAATCTGAGTTAAACAACATATTTAAAAACTATTTAATTAATTTTTAATTATGGAAAAAAATTATTTTATTTTGATTGCCATAGCAACAATAATTATTGCTTCCTGGCTTATCGGGAAAGCTTTTTTTAGAAAACCGATTAAAATACAGCGCGATGTCTTCAAGGTTCGCCTCTTGTATTTTGACAAAGATGCGTGGCTCTGCCACTTTGAAACAGGTACAGATGTTGGACGAGGATTTGTTTATCTTCCCGAAGAAGGACATTATGCTGGTGAAGAAGTGGAAGTTATGCTTGAGGGGAAAGAAGTGTTAGAGCTTTTTTCACCGGTAAAAAAAGAAGAGTATTAACCTTAAAAAAATAACAATATGGAAGCAATTACTTATGGTTTAGTGGCCGTTTCTTTTATCGTCTGTTTGGTATTAATGTTTTACTATGGCAGATGGGCGCTGTGTAAAAGAATTAAACCGGCGCATGTACGTCGGAATGTGCTTACTTTCGGGTGGGTACAGGCTGTTGTTCTGATCTCTGCAATGCTGATAAACGGCGTCGTTATGGATGTCAGAGGTATTGTACCGGAATTTAATCCGAATGAGGTTCTTTTAATTGTCCTCATAACGGTGATGTTGTCGTTCTTCTTTGCACTGATGTGCAGAGAGACATTGCTTAAGAATTATCTGAGCGGTGTTAACATAGGCGACAAATGCCAGTTTATTGTCGCAACGGTCTTTGAGCAAAGGCTTGAAGGTTATGTTGTTGTTGGTAACAATAACTGGTTGCCGGCTGAAGCGATAATCGCGCCGGATACCTTTGTAAACTATAAAGAAAACCAACAGTTAACAGCGGTTATCTGTTCGGCTCATCCCGACAACAAGTTTATTGTTGTTGAGGTTTAGCGATTAATAATCAGTTTGAAAGAGGTTGCTCGTGAGAGTAGCCTCTTTTTTGTTTGTTGACACAAAAATCTATTTTGTCTATAGTTGATGCGTTTTGCAATATTATGAATTTTCTAAATTTTCTTATTATGAATATATTTATTGATGATGCCCTTCTTTTTAGTTGTGGTTTGTTAGGTTTTTTGTATCTGTGCGGTGCTTTTTTTATTTATTCTAAACAAATTGTACCGGGGTATGTGGGAATGAGGCGTTTTCGTAAAATCAGGCGATGGCATAAGTTTTTTAGTGCTCCGTTGCTCTGTTTGTTTACTGTTTATGCCTTTACTCCATGGTCATCGTTTGGCAATTTTGAAAAAATTGCAGCTTTAATTACCGTTTTCTTTGCTTTGGCTGGTTTTTTTATCCTTCGGTATGTCGTGGATAGAGCCTTGTTAAGCTTGGATGGGCAAAGAGTTGCTATAGAAATTGATTTTGCTGATGAAAAGGATGTTTTGTATCGGATTGTCTATAAGGGCAAAGATATGGAACATGTTAATTCTCCACGTTATTGTTGGGAAGGTTATGATTTGAAATCCGGAGATGTACTTTGGACTCGTGTAGAGGCCAGTGTTGTTGATGGAGATGTTTGTTTAAAATTAAAATTTTCTGGTCATGGATACAATTAATTTAATTGAGAAATGGTTGTTTGTTTTTACAAACAAAGTTTTATTTCTTTATCTCGCTATTTGGTTGTGGCAAAGGCTTCGAACTTCGGTTATCTCCGTTGAAGGGGTGCGGCGACTTAATATTTTATATGATTTTACATATTATATTTTGTTGCCGGTGATGTCTGTGTTGGGTTTTTTCCAGTTAACAGAATGGGGCAATAGCGATATGCTTGCTATTGCCGTGAACATGATGTTTGTTATGCTCTTGATGAATGCCATTGGAAACGTAGCAAAATGGTCTTATCTGAGGGTTAAAGGGGAATTGGTAGATTTGGTTGTTGTGGCTAAAAGCGACAAAGAAGCAACTTATATCCTTCAGACTCTTGACGGAAGTATCTTTTGGCAAGAAACAACCAAAGAAATTCCTTTGCTGAAGCTGTTTAATTCGGCAGAAGAAAATTGTTATTTGGTAAAAATCCGAGATGTCGTCTTAAAAGAAGAAAATCCGTTTGTGATTGAGTTCTTGACGGAAGATGATGTTAAGGATGAGGTTGAAAGAATTAAAAAACAGAGAGGTTCGGAGTAATCCGAACCCCTTTTTGTTTTAAAAAGTCCTTGAAATATGGAAAAGAAAGTTGTATGAGTCTTTTTGTCGGCGGGCACCCCTGGAGGCTCGCGGCAATGTGATTAATTTTCAGTAAGGATTTTTAATATGACAAATATTACTTTTAATGCTGTTAAGCGTGAGAAAGCAGGTAAGGGGGCAGCTCGTGCATGTCGTCGTGAGGGTCGTATCCCTGCCGTTATTTATGGTGGAAATAAAGAGCCGGAACTCATCAGTTTGAACCCTGTTGAAGTTACAAAGGCTTTGGATACTTTCGGTTTCTATGATGCCGATATCGAAGTTGTTGTTGACGGCAAGTCTCACAAGGTTATCTGTCAGGATGTGCAGTTCCATCCCGTTTCTGATGCGCCGCTGCATGTTGACTTCTTGAGAAAATAAGTCTTATCTGTTTTTTGAAACAGTTGAGGGAGAAATTATCCGATTGTTTTTAAGGATGCTTTCTCCCTTTAATTTTATGTTAGGTTGAGGTTTTGATGTTTTTGATTGTGGGTTTGGGTAATCCGGGGAATGAATATGCCGAAACAAGGCATAATGTCGGTTTTATGGCGGCGGATTGTTTGGCGGAAAAGTATAATTTCTCTCCTTTTAAGGCAAAGTTTGACGGCTTGGTTGCCGAAGGTGTGATTGACGGGGAAAAAGTTTTGCTCCTGAAACCGCAAACTTTTATGAATCTTTCCGGAAACGCGGTGGTTAAAGCAACCTCTTTTTATAAAATATTGCCGCAAAATGTGATTGTTATTCATGATGATATGGACCTGCAACCGGGGCAGATTAAAGCTAAATGCGGCGGTGGTGCCGGCGGACATAATGGTCTAAAAAGCATTGATGCACATATTGGTCCGAATTATAATCGTATTCGTATCGGCGTGGGACATCCCAACGGTCGCGGCGAAGAGGTTGTTAACCATGTGTTGTCTCGTTTTTCAAAGGCAGATAAAGAACTTTTATTGAAAGATTTGGACTTGGTCAGCGCAAATATCGGTATTTTGTTAGAGGGCGGGATGGCTGCTTTTACAAACAAAATCGGAATGTTGATGAAAAAAGGCGGCTGATTAAAATTTTGTTTGCTTGTAATAAATGTTTGAGCCTTGTATGCTAGAGCATATTTGATGAGGAGTTTTGCTTATGCCACAGATTTCGGTTATTCTTCCGGTTTATAATATTAAAAAAGAATATTTGACCAAAGCCGTTGAAAGTGTTTTGGCACAGAGTTTTGCGGATTTTGAACTGTTGATTGTTGATGACGGCTCAAAAAAAGAAACGGCTGACGTTTGTGATGATTTGGCGGCAAAGGATAAGCGGGTTACGGTTTTTCATAATTTTAACCAAGGTCCCGGAAAGTCTCGCAACTTTGGTTTGACACAGGCTCAGGGCGAGTTCGTAATCTTTATGGACCATGATGATTGGGTTGAAAAAGACTGGCTGAAAAAACTTCATCAATCTATTGTTAAAAACGAGTCTGATGCTGCTTTTTGTTATGCTGATGAATATGTTGAAGAGGAAGGCGCTTTTCATGAGTTGCCGGCTCCGCAGTTTGAGGCAGAAGCTTTTGATATGGATGATGCTATGCGCAACAAGATGGCAAATGTATTTTTTGCACCTTGGGCAAAGCTGGTAAGGATGGACGTTATTAAAAAACATAATCTGATGTTTGCTGAGGACGGAAACAGGTTTGATGATGTGTTGTTTCATATCTTTTTGAACGAATATGCGACAAGAATTTCTTTTGTGAATGAAGTGTTGTATCATCATAGGCTTTTTGCAAACTCAATTACAGGCTCAAGCAGTAAGAATACGGATATGTATTTTGATGTCTTTAAGACTATTGAAAGTGCTGCAGAAAAATGTGCGGCTGACGGATTGAGTCCTAAAAGAATCTTGGATAGAAATATGAACTTTTTTTGCAGTGCAAATGACATTATCATCTCTCGCAAAGAGTTTATCAAAAAAATGCGTTATTATATTAAAAAATTCGGGCTTAAAGATGTTTTGCGCAAGCAAAGGAATCGTAAAATCAGGCATTGGTTGTTTACTTTTGACCTCAAGAAAGGTGTGATACGGATTTTTGGCATATATTTGCTAAATAAGCCCAAAAAATAGGTCTTTATGCCTTGCAACTGAAGAAGCTTTTGAGTATAAGAAGAACAATTTTAAGAATTTGGGAGTTTTTGAATTATGGGATTTAATTGCGGTATTGTGGGTTTGCCGAATGTGGGAAAATCTACTTTGTTTAATGCTTTGACGCAGACGATTGCCGCTCAGGCTGCGAATTTTCCGTTTTGTACGATTGAGCCGAATACGGGACGTGTTGCCGTGCCAGATGAGCGTTTGGATAAGCTTGCCGATTTGGTTAAGCCTAAAACCGTTACGCCGACACAGCTTGAGTTTGTAGATATTGCCGGCTTGGTGAAAGGTGCTTCCAAGGGTGAGGGTTTAGGTAACCAGTTCTTGGCAAATATTCGCGAAGTGGATGCAATTATCCATGTGTTGCGCTGTTTTGAAGATGATAATATTACGCATGTGGAAGGTTCGGTCGACCCTATTCGGGATGCGGAGATTGTTGAAACAGAGTTGATGATTGCTGATTTGGATTCTTTGGAAAAACGTTTTGACCAGCTGGCCAAGAAAGCCAAAACCGGCGGGGACAAAGATGCCAAGCTTAAGGTTGAGGTGATGGAGCCGATTATTAAGGCTTTGCGCGAAGGGAAACCGGCACGTTCGGCTGCTCCTTCCAAAGAAAATAAGGATGCCTATAAAGAATATAAAATGTTGCAGTTGCTAACTTCTAAACCGGTGTTGTATGTTTGCAATGTGGATGAAGATTCTGCTGCAAGCGGCAACGATTTTTCTAAAAAAGTTTTTGCCAAAGCTGAAGCTGAAGGCGCAAAGGCGGTTATTATCTCGGCTGCCATAGAATCGGAAGTTGCGCAGTTGGACAGCGAAGAAGAAAAGAAAGAGTTTTTGTCAGCTCTTGGTTTGAATGAAACCGGATTGTCCAAAATTATTAAAGCCGGATACGAGTTGCTCGGCTTGCAGACATATTTTACTTGCGGACCGAAAGAGGTTCGTGCTTGGACTTTCCTGAAAGGTTCTAAAGCACCGCAATGCGCCGGTATTATTCACTCGGATTTTGAGCGTGGATTTATTCGTGCCGAGACAATCTCTTATAATGATTATATCACGCTTGGCGGCGAGCAAGCCTGCAAAGAAGCCGGGAAGGTTCGCTCAGAAGGCAAAGAATATGTTGTACAAGACGGCGATGTTATGTTGTTCTTGTTTAATGTATAAAAGAAAAACAGATATTCAGTTTGAAAAAAGGGGCTGCGGCCTCTTTTTTTTGACAAAAAAGTTGACGTGATTAAAATATTGTGGTATTTCAAGGGCAAAATAAATATCTATTGTGGAATTTAAAAATTTTTTATTATGTGTGAAAGAATAGAAAAAATTGTTGCCAGTGAATTTGAAAAATTAACAGGAATCAAGAGTACAGAAAGCAGCGTAATGCACTATTCAGTTTTTCCGCAAAAGCGAGAAGATTTTAAGCAGCTTTTGAGGTCTGTGCTGCCGGATTTGCGTATTCGTTCTTCTCAGGGGTTGGTAACAGTGGCTGATTTTGCAAACTATGTGGAGAAAGAGGAGGAGAAAAAGAAAACTTTTTTTGCCATAGGTTTGCAAATTATTAAAAAGATTACCGGTGATGAAACCTTGACCTTGGAGGACGACCTCTATGCTGAATTGCGTCCGACCGGAGAAGGAAATGAATATCTTTCCGCCCAAACGCGTTATTTTATGAAGGCGAATAAAGTATATTATGCCCTGGCACAGGGATTGAAGGGGCGTCATTCTCCTTATAATCCACCGGTTTCTTTGCTTGAAAAGAGCCGTACCTTAAATGGAATTATTGACCTCTACTATCGCAGAGGCAGGTTCTGAAAAATTCTTTTATCAAAGAGGGGTGTCTTTAGACATCCCTCTAAGTGTTTTAAAAGGCTTGCATAAGCGTTTGATTCAGAGTATCAAAAAAAGAAAAAATTAGGAGAAAAGAAGATGCGTTTGGCGTTGTTTCAGCCGGATATTCCGCAAAATACGGGGACTTTGCTCAGACTCGGGGCTTGTTTAGATGTGCCTTTGGATATTATTGAGCCTTGCGGCTTTATTTTTAATGAAAAAGCTATGCGGCGTGCCGGTATGGATTATTTGGAGATGGTATCTTATCGGCGGCATAATTCGTGGGCTGATTTTTTGCAATATCGGCAAGAGCATCCCGAAGAATATGGGCGTATTGTTTTGCTGACAACGCATGCAAGCAAACCTTATACAGAATTTGAGTTTCAAAAAAACGATATTATCCTGATGGGTAGAGAATCGGCCGGAGTTCCTGATGAAGTGCACCAGACGGCAGATGCCAGATTGTTGATTCCGATGAATAAGAATGCACGATCCATTAATGTGGCAGTTTCGGCGGTGATGGTTGTGGGCGAATGTTTGCGCCAAACTGATGCTTTCCCGAAGGTTGAAGGCTAATCTTGTCTAAAATTTTCATGGCTTTTTCAAGCTTTTAAAATTTTTTTGACAAAATTTTTATTTTAGGGGTGGAATTGAGTCAAAAAATGTGGTATGGTATGTGCGTCTTGAGGCCCTTGAGGGGCTGTCTTACCAATCAATAAAAATGAATAGGAACAAATTTATGATTAAAAAAGGTTCTTCATCTCTTGCGTTCAATTCCGGTGAGTTTGTTGTTTATCCGGCTCATGGTGTGGGTAAAATTGCTGATATTGCTAAGCAGAAAATTGCCGGTTCGGAATTGGAGCTGATTGTTGTTAATTTTGACAAAGACAAGATGACTTTGCGGATTCCGATGGCAAAGGCTGAAAATATCGGGCTGCGCAAAATCTCTTCGGCTGATACGATGAACGATGCTTTGAGCGTTTTGAAAGGCAAAGCAAAGGTCAAAAAGATTATGTGGTCGCGTCGTGCTCAGGAATATGAAAACAAAATTAACTCCGGTAATCCGGTTGCTATTGCCGAGGTTGTGCGCGATTTGTATCGCAGCGAAAATCTGGCTGAGCAGTCTTACAGCGAAAGACAAATTTATGAGCAGGCTTTGGACCGCTTGGCAAACGAGGTCGCTGTTTGCGAAAATATTTCTTCCGCAGATGCAACCAAAAAATTGCTGGATATTTTAGCGAAATAAGCAACGAAATTTGTTTTTATTAAAAAGGCTTCCTTATTCGGAGGCCTTTTTTTTGGCGACTCCAAAGCTTTGTTTTGTGGACTCCGAAATGCCTTGGTTAAAAGATGTTGGCAAGCGGAAAATGCGGATTTTATTTTGTTGTGTATAATGCTGTGAACAAGTAAAAAGCGCGGTTGAGAATCAAAACTTGGTTCTTTAAAAGTTAATTATAAGTTAATTTTTTAAGGACAAGAAGATGTTTGAAGAGCCGGAATATGTTACCTCCCAAACCGATGATATTGTGGTTTCGGCTTGTCCGGTTTTGGTGGAGGAGAATCGCCTGGCACAAGAGTTTTTGTGGGGGTATTATCTTCGGATTGAAAATAATTCGGCTAAGAAAATTCAGCTTTTGGGTAAGAATTGGAATGTTACGGACAGTTCTGGAAATCGGTTTTGCGATGATTCTGCCGGTTTTAAGGGGGAGTTGCCGGAGCTTGAGCCGGGTGAATATTTTGAATTTAGTTCCACAATGCCGTTGAATGCTTCTGATGCCGTGTTTTACGGAAGTTGCAGAATTAAAGAAGATGGGCAGAAAACGGTGAAGGAAATTAAGATTCCTACATTCTCGCTTTCTGCCGGAAAAGGTTATATGACCTTAAATTAGTTGTATTCTTGAATGACGTTGCTGTTTTCTACGTACATGTTCAAGTATTGATAAATGTTTTGTTCCATGCGTTTGTTGAACTCGTCAAAGAGTTTGTAAACCATGCCGTTCCAATATCTTTCTTTTTCTTCAATATCAGTATCTGCAGGAATGGCAAGCTCGCGCCATGCTTCAATAGATGTTTCGGCGCTGGATAAGCTTTTGGGGTCAGTTACTTTGATGACAACATATAAGGTTGCACGATATTTGATACGGTCTTTGTAGAAGACTTTTTCTGATTTTTCTATTTCTTCGGTTACGCTAGCATCTTTGATGATGAACTCAGCAATTTTGTCGGAAGAAAAATCTGTTGCTTTTAGGCGATCTTTAGCCCAAAGACGAGCTGTTTTTTCGATGGAGATAGGAAAAAGATGTTCAACATTCGGACGTGTGAACGTTGGTGTAAATTCGGAAATAACTTCAACGTGATTTACCTTCAGATCAATCGGAGTTTCTTCCGTAAAACGTGGTTCTTGATAACGGCGCGGTTCGGCCTCATAGTTGTTTGCGCAGCCCGCCATCAGTATTAAAGCAACCAGAAAAGCGGAAATTTTTCTAAATTTAATCATCTTTCTAAAACCTGTTCTTATTGTACGAATAAAGGCTCCTAAAATGATTTAAGAGCCTTCATAGAATATGAGATATTAATTAATATAAGTTTAATGCTTTATCAGCTCTCCTTTGTCAAAAACATATTTTTCCGAGCAGAAGTTGCATGTGGCAGCAATTTGGTTTTGTTTGTCTGCCAAGTTGTTTATCTCTTCTTCGCTGAAAGAAGACAGGGTGTTAAGCAATTTTTCTCTGCTGCAACGGCAACCAAAGCGATAGTCTTTGTTTTTGGAGATGGATAATTTGCTTGAATGATATAGGCGATGCAAGAGTTCGGCGGAGCTTAGGTTTTCATCAAAAACTTCATCAGCCGTCAAGCTTTGCATGAATGTTACAGCTTCATTCCATGCCTCAGACATATCAATATCCGCATTAATCTTACCGCCGGTTTCCGGAAGTTTTTGCAATAAGATTCCGGCAGCCTTCCAGCGGTCTTTTTCATCGGTCGGAACATGCAGGAAAAGCTGCAAAGCCGTCTCAATCTGTTCGGATTGTTTGAAATAGCGCAAAGCGCATTCGGTTAAGTCTTTGCCCTGAAGATCCACCACACCTTGATAAAGGTCTGTATCTTTGCCTTGGTCTACGGTGAAGGCTAAGTATCCTTCGCCCAGCCAATGCGGCGTAGCTTCTATCTCGCCCTCAGTTTTGCGTAGCTCTTGGGCTTTTTTGATGCGGGCTTCATCAAAAGTGGCGCAAGCTCGGATGGCTCCGTCTGAAGTTACGTCAACGACAACCATAGAAACAGGTCCGTTGCTTTTGGTTTGGAGCGTAAAGAGGCCATCATATTTCAAAGCGCTGGCAAGTAAGGCGGCAAGAGCCGTGCTTTCGGCAACGACGGCGGAAACATTTTGCGGGTAGTTGTGTTTGGCAACGATGGTGTTAACAACGTCGTCCAAGCGAACCAAGCGCCCCATAAAGGCGCCATCCTCAATATGAAAGGATGCACAATTATCAAAATTTTTATTAACCAATGATTTTTCCTTTGTATAATGTTTGTGTCTTTGTTTTATGTAATGTTTTTTGAGGAAATTTGCAAGTGGCGGAAGAAGACGATAAACCAAAAAGGCAGCGTGCCGCAAAGAAAATTACCAAACAGCGGCTTAAAAATATTGCTTTGTATTATTTGCAGCGCTTTGAGACCTCCTCAGAGAATCTAAAGTCTGTTTTGATGCGGCGCGTGAATGATTATGCCTATCAGAATCCTGAGTGGAACAAACAGGAAGCGGTTGACTGGATTGAGGAAATCGTTACACAGTTTGAGGGGTATGGCTATGTGGATGATGCGCGCTTTGCCGAAATGAAAATTAAAGATTATTTGGCGGCCGGAAAGTCCGTGCGCTATATTAAAGGAAAATTGCAGCTCAAAGGTGTTGATGAAACGACTATTGATTCTTTACTTGAGGAGCAAGAATACGATGAATATGCCTCAGCTTTGCGCTTGGCAAAGAAAAAGAGAATCGGACCTTTTCGCCCTGATGAAGATAGTCGGAAAGAAAATCGCCAAAAGGATTTGGGAACAATTGTGCGTGCCGGTTTTTCATATGATGTGGCACAAAAAATTTTGGAAGAAGAATCTTTTTAATCGTTATTGACAAATTTTGTCCAAAAGCGTAAAATCAGCGCAGTTTTGTTGATTTTTGCAGAGTTTTTTATGCCTGAAATTTTGATACAAGATATTGCGGATGAAATCGGAAAGCGTTTTTGGACTCCCAAACGCTTGAATGCTTTATTTATGAGTAAAGTTATGCGTGATGGTGAGACCATGCGCAATATGATACATGGAGATTTTGGCGCTGCAGAAGAGATTATGCAAGCTCTTGTCCGCTATTATGAAACACATGATAAAGAAGAGTTGATTGAGTGCGTAGATAATATTGCTTATGATTATCCCTATGTTTGTTTTACAAAGAAGAGACAGGAAGATTTAAATCGTGATACATCAAAACCGACCAAAGCCGAACTTGAACGAATGAGGTGGTTGGCGGAGTTTTCCGAAAAAGAACAGGATAAGTTTTGGGCGGATGAAAGGTTGTATGAAGAAGCCGGTATATTTGCCAAATATTACGGAAATTTCTTTTATTATAACAGAGACGGGCATTATATCGTTGATGAAAGCAGTCCGATAGAAATTTATGAAAATAAGTTGCCTTATACGTTGTTTGATGAAACATACAGAGAAAGTAATTGGTTGAATTTGGCACTTTATGACAAACCGCATACTATAGAAATAAAAGACGAATATGCAGCACCTTTTCCGCAAAAGAAGTATGTTAATGCGACGATTATTGATGTTTTGCGCCAAACTCTTGAGAAGCAAAAAACAGCAGTTTACGATTGTCCGCGTACGGGTGAATCATCTTTAGATAAGATTTGTGCCGAGATTTATGCTGAAGACAAACTATCTGCTCCGAAGTTTGTTAAAGCCGTCACAATGCTTAATCAACGATTGACAAAGGCTCTGAAAGGTGAAGAACAGCTTCATAAAGGGGATTTTGATGCTGTGGCAATGCTGATTGATAAGGCTCCGCAATATTTTGAACAAATTGATTATGCGCAACAGTATGGTTTTTATAAAAGCGATGCCGGAAAAGAGCTGATGAAGTTTTCTTTTATGACAAGCTTTACGCGGCGTAAGAGATTTAGCGAACAGGCGATGAATAATTATGTTGATGCCGTTGCCAATGCCGGACATTGGATGAACGGACAACATTTAATGACTAAAATGATTTTGAAAAACACACAAAATCTCGGCGGTATTAACAGAGGTTTGCTGGATTTGAATGTTATTCGTCCGCGTCCGCAGAAGTTTAACGGTATGGAAAGCCCAAGATTTTTGCAAATCTTGAATGAATATTATAATCAGGATTTGGAGCGGGCAAAATATCCTAATTTAGTATATCAAAAGCCGGAAAAGTTTTTTATGAAGTTTAATTTAGAACAAGGAAGATAACTCGGTTCTGACTGAAAGTTTTTTATTTATTTTTATTCTTATCTATTATGGAAAATTTAATACAAATTAAAAATTGGATTTATCAGATAGATCCGATTTGGTGGAAGTCTCTGGGAATATTGGCATTAGTGGTAATTGTGCTGAAAGTGCTAATTTTCTTTCGCTTTTATGGCAAGTTTTTTGTCAGAGGCCGAGGAATGTTAGAAGAACATATCGAAAAAAGAGGTGAAATTTGCGGTAGGGTTATTTCTGCCGGAATATGGGGTTTTATCATTGCTGATTTGGATTATGTATATGATGCAATTGTGCGAGGTAATCTTGAACGGAGTTCTAAAGAATTTTCTCCGCAATATGCTCAAGTCGGCGGAAGGTATTATTTGTCATCTTCTTTTTTTATTCGCCGCTTCCTGATTGTTAGGGAAATTTTGCGAACCAAAATTGGGCGGTGCTTTTGGGCATTGATGCTTATGTGCCAGCTTAAGTGGAACAAAAATTCGGCAAAATTTATTACAAGGGATATTCCTTGCAAGTTATGTGAATATAATTTGCGGGGGCTTCGTGAACATGTAGTATTTGCGGCTAAAATCAGTTGGTGGCGATATTTTCTTTTGCAGAAATACGATGTTCCTTTGTATGTTGAATATGCTGATGGTGTCGTTTCCAGAAAAATTCGTGAAGAAGCTAAGCCTATTGCAATTTGGCTTAATCGGTCTCTCGCCGTTAATATTGAATTTTTAGTTGGCGAGCGGAATGAAAGCTATTGTCCCGAAGGCTACGCGGAGATGGATGTTCATCTTGCCAAAACATTGCTCCGTAAGGCAACGCTGTTTTCTTCTACCTTGTGTGCGCTAAAGCTTCATTCCTTCAATAATAGTTTTGTTGCTTTGGGAGATGATATGTATTTACATTTTCCTTACGGCTTTTTGAGGCAGAATGAGGATAGTCGGTGGCTCTTAGATTCTGTTCGGAGTTATTATAAGCTTTATGTTAAATGCAGAAATCGGCTCTTGGCATAGTCGCGTATTTTATTAAAACATCCTGATGATATTTCATCGGGATGTTTTTTTTAATACATAACCTTATTTAGGTATAATCCGCAGGCGGGGGCGTTTACGCCGGCGGCGCTTCTTTTCTTTGCCTCCAGAATCTTCTTAACATCTTCCGGCTCTAGATGTCCGTCGCCGACCATCTTTAAAGTTCCGACCATATTGCGAACCTGATGGTGCAGAAAAGAACGTGCCTCAACAATAAAACGAATCTCTTCGCCGCAAACTTCAATATCCAACTTATCCAAAGTCTTTATGGGCGATTTTGCTTGGCAAGCGGCAGCTCGGAAAGAACTAAAATCATGATGACCGAGCAGATATTTGGCTCCTTGGCGCATTTTTTCAACATCTAAGGGAACAGGAACCCACCAAACCCGATTTTTTTCAATTATGGCCGGTGCGCGGCGGTTGAGAATCCGATATAAATAACCCCGACCTTTGGCGCTGAACCTTGCATGGAAATCTTGGTCCACTTTTTCAACATTAATCACGCAAACAGGCGCTTCCATATCTCTTAGGCGGGCATTCATCGCCTCACGCAATTTCCAATCTTCCATATCCTCTTTTATGTCAAAATGCGCGACCTGAGCTGTAGCATGGACGCCGGCATCAGTTCTTCCTGCTCCATAGACAACGATTTTATTGGACTTCTGGAGGGAATCTTGGGTGTTCGCCTCCTCACGTACGTCTATGTACGCTGCGGGTCTGCGCTCCGTGGAAGCACCACCATAAGCCTCACTAAAATCGTTGTCTGATAAAATCGCATTGGACTTCTGGAGGGAATCTTGGGTGCTCGCCTCCTCACTGATGTTTTCTTCTTCCAAAACGGGTGTAAAACATTCCAAGGCTCTTTGCAGGTAGTCCTGTACTGAAGGGCCGTCAAGTTGCTCTTGCCAGCCAAGCAGGTTTGTTCCGTCATATTCTATGGTAATTTTATAGCGCATTTTGTCCTGTTTAAAAAATTTAAGGGGCTTATTTGCCCCTTAAACTAATCTATTTTGTTTTATTTTGCAAGATTATGCTGCGGCTGCCGTGTTTGTGGCAGAAGCGTTAAAAAAACCGAGTTTTTCCTGAATCTTCCAGATAACACGGAGCGCATCCAAAGCATTTTGTCCCGTAATGCGAGGTTTGGCTTCGCCTCTGACACAGCTCAAAAAGTGGCTGAGCTCGGCAGAAAGCGGTTGGTTGGTCGGAATAAACAACTGTTCAACACTGCCTTTCAAGCCATAGTTCATCCATTCAGGGATGCTCTCGGGGTTAACGTAGGGCATACGACCTTGAGAGTGTACGTTAATGCTTTGGTTGATGAAGTCCATATCAATATAGTTTGTGTCGGTTGTAACTGTTAAGGTACGAACACGGGCTTGGGTGATACGGCTAGCGGTGATATTTGCTGTTGCGCCGTTTTCAAATTCCAACAAAGCCGTGATATAATCTTTACCCATCGGGCTTTCTTTGGTTTTAACGGATGCAGCTTGAATGTTAACAACCGGAGATTTTACCAAAGATTGAATGACCTCAACGTCGTGAATCATCAAATCCATAGAAACATCAACATCGGTAATACGACCGCTGGCTGCAGACATTCTTTGTGCCGTTAAAGAACGAATCTTAGAGGTATCTGACAAGAGTTTGCCCATTTGTTCAACAGCAGGGTTAAAGCGTTCAATATGACCGACTAACAAAACAACATTATTTCTTTCTGCGGCATTAATCAGACGTTGGCATTCTTCTTCCGTGCAGGCAAGCGGCTTTTCCATCATACAATGGATGCCTTTGTTTAAGAAAAATTCACCAACATCGGCATGGGTTACGGATGTGGTAACAACGCTTACGGCATCAACATTTTGGGCAACTTCTTCCATAGATGAAAAAGCTTTAATGCCAAAGGTTTCGGCAGCGGCTTTGGCTGCTTCCGGGAAAATATCGTAAACGCCGACCAGCTCAACGCCGTTCAAACCTTTGTAGGTTTTCATATGGTTTTTACCCATCATGCCGGCACCGATGACGGCTACTTTGATGTTTTTAGTCATAGTTTTTTACCTCTAAAATTGGAATGATGCTTAAATTTAGTTTACTTATAGCAAAATTCTTGATAAAAAGCTTTTAACAAGTTGTTACATTTTGTTACAGAATATTATTGGTCTGAAAATCTTTGAATTCCGCGGGGTTTGTTTATGAAGAAGTTTGTAAATATTACTTGTGTGTTGTCTGTTTTGGCTTTGCTTGCTGCTTGTGCCAGTTCGGAAAATAAGGCGGCAAACAAGAAAATTGAAGTCGAAGAACTTGTTTTTGCCAGAGATCCGGAACCAATACGCGGAAAGCTGGATGTATATGGCTCTATGGCGCGCGGTGTAAAGTATAATGTTGATGTCGCGGTTAAGGAAACGAATAAGAAATTGTTCGAATCCAAGCAAGGAATGTCGCCTCAAAATATTATACAAAATATGATGAATGTGAAAAGCGGACGAAATAATCCCTTATATGATAGTTTGCGTGCTTTGGATTATGCCGTGTTTTATGCTTTGACAAATTTGAGCGGCAACAAAGGTTTCATTGATGCAAATATCTTTACTAAAACCTCACAAAATCTGGCGTTGGCTTCCATTAAAGCTCATAAAAACGCGCTCTTTGGCGAGAAACAGCTTAAAGAAATTAAGCGTCTTATAGATAAAGAGCAAAAGAAACTTAATGATATTAAGGCTAAAGAGGAGAGAACAGGTCGACTTACCGATGCTGAGCTTTCTTATAAAAAAGGGTTGGAAGTTGCGCTTTTGAAGCTTAAAGAAATGTATGAGGCTCAAGTTTTTGCAATGGCTGAATATGCTCATTTGATTAAAGCCGATGAAAAAGACTTGAAACTTGAGGGGCGCACTTTTTATGAGTTGGAAGATTTGGATAAAAAGTTGACTGTTCAAATGTTTCAACGCTCAGCTTTCCATAATCGTGCGGAGTTTGGTATAGCTAAAGAATTGGGGCGGTCTTATCGTTTTCGTGAAGTCGAGTATAATCTTGTCAGAAGGTATCCGGAGGTCGAACGCTTAAATATCAATGGTTATGACGTGGAAGATGAGGTCTATGCCGAAAATCTAGAAAAGAGAGCTTATACTCAAGCTTTAAAACTTGTTGAAACAACCGAAGCTTATAAGGTTGCAAAAGAAGCCGATAAAAACAGCTTGCGCGTGCGGGCGTTTGATGAAATGGGAATCGCCGTTTTCACGCAGATTGAGGTGGCGTATAATTTGGTGCGTTTGAGCGAAATTGATTATGGTGTTATCACTAAACAAGTAAATGATTTGAAGAAAGATATTAAGCATCGGGAATATCGTCGTTTGGCATCTGATGATGCTATAAGTCTGCTTAATGACAAAATTAAACTTTTGAATTTGGAAAATGAACAGAGCCAGATTTTGGCTGAGAAAGCTCTTTCTTTGAGGGCTTTGTATTTTTATGCCGGATTTTCGCCTTTTACGAAAACAATGCTTAAAAACAGTGATAAAGATATTGTCGTAGATTTGCGGGCTGCTTTTAATAAGGATATGGTCGAAATGCTGGCTAATATTCCGGCAGAGGAGGCCTATGAGGCAAAAATCAGTAATGAGTGGGCTAAAAAAGAGAATTGGCTGGAAGAGTTGATGGAAAACAAGCCTGCACCTCAGGTTCAGACAGTGGTTAAGCCGAGGGCCGATTATGACGTGGCGGATGAAGATATTTTTGCACCTTATACGAATCCTCTTTATGATAAAAAGAAGGTTATGCAACTTGGGTCTTATGTGGAACGTAAGAATGCAGATTTGGAATGGAAAATGCTGCAGGAACTTTATCCTGAATTTAAACAAAAAACTCCAGATGTTGTTCGGACAAGAGTTAACGGACAGATTTTTTATCGGTTGGTCTTGCGTTCGGAAAACGGCGGATTTATGGCGATTTGTAATAGGCTGAGGGCGGATAGAGTTCAGTGTTTGTTGCGATAAAATGTTTGTCAAATTGTGAAAGTTAAGTTATCATCACAAGAAGTGTACAAGATTTGTTGAGTTGCTAATGGCTGATAACGATAAGAAAAAATTTGAAATAGATTTGTTGAAAGATAAAGCCAGAGCTTATAAAGAACAAAGAGCTCATGAGAGTTCTTTGTCGGGAAGTAAACAAGAGAGTTGTTCTTGGAGCGCTGTTTCCAAGCTTGATGCAGAAACGGCAAAAGTGGACGGGTTGGATAATTTTCTTTCTTTTAAAATTGATTTTGTCGGAAAAAATCTGGAAGGTGGTCGGTTTTCCAATGAAAACTTGGAAAATGCGAATTTTTCGGTTGCAAATCTGAAAGGCGTGGATTTTTCCGGCGCTAATCTTTGCGGGGTGGATTTTTCCGGCGCTGATTTGAGCGGCGCTAATTTGCGTGGCGCTGACTTAACCGGAGCAATTCTTTCCGGTGCACAGCTTGTCGGCGCGGATTTAACCGGCGCCAAACTTAATAAGGTTAAGCTGACGGATGTTGATATTGAAAATGCCATTTTGCTTGATATTGAAATTGATGAGCTGTCTTTGCAGGAGTTGCAAGAACTTGTTGAATATTTAGCAAAATATTATCCTCACAAACTCAACTTGAGTAAGTTGAATTTGATGTTGTTGGATTTGACCAAAATTGATTTGAAAAATTTGGATTTACGCGGTGTAGATTTTACCGGCGTAGATTTTACCGGTATTAATATTATGGAACTTGACCTGAGTGAGTGTATTATTACGCCGCAACAGATTGCTCAAGCATTGGGGCGTGTTCCCACCCCCGAAGAAATGAAGATGCTTTTGGCTCCTAAAAAGAAAAAAGGAGACAAGGGAAAAGTCGGTATTGATATGATGTCTTTGCTTAGGGACGATGGAAGAGAATTTGGTACTTGGGATGCTTTACACCAAGAAGGTATTACAATTAAGCAAATTTTGGATGTGGGAAAAAAGATTTTCAGACGAGATGCTAAAAGACCGCAGGTAAAAGACAGTAAAATTTTAGAAGAGGTAAAGTCAGCTCAACAAAAAGCAGCAGATGAGAATAAAGCAGCCCTAAGAAGACAGATTGAAGAGCATAAGCGTCAGGAATTGGAGAACAGACGCAATAAAAAACAAGAAGTTTCGCAAGAAGTTAAACGCGAGACTTCTGTTAAGGAAGAAAAACGTGAAGATAAAAAGCAGATAGATGTCAGAATTATGTCCCGAGGCGGAAATGAGCGATAGTCAGCAAAATGTCGGTGCAGACATAACACTTCGCGTTTGGGGTCGGGGTTTTTTGTGGTTCCTGATGGCTTGTGTGTTTTTGTTGGTGTGCGGTACGGCTTGTTTGTCGGCCGCATATTTTGTGCAATATGGAATTAATGATAAAACTCTTGGAGATATCAGTGGTTTTTTGCATCGTTTGCGTAATGAGCCAACATTTTTATTTGATGCTTACGGGCAGTGGTGGAATGTTTTTGTCTTGGCTTTTAAGCATGGACAGTTGAATTTTGCTTCTTTTGTGCCGCTGTTTGCGCCGATTTTGTTTTTGGTCTTAACTGTCGGTGTTTTTGTAAAAAGTCCGTATTCTTTCAGTTTATGGTACAAACTTTACAACCGTTTTGCCAAGGAAGAAGATATTGCCGCGATGGGACTTTTTGACGAAGGTTATGGTGTGTTCGGACGTTTTGGCGGTAGGGTTTTGCATCCTAAGAAGTTTTTATCTGTGTTTGGTTGGGGATCTCCGGGGTTGGGAAAGACATCAACAGTGGCAATTCCCAGTATTTTAGAAAGCGATAACATAAGTATTGTGGCTGCAGACTGCAAAGGATCTTTAGCAAAATATACCAGCGGTTATCGAGCAAAGCTTGGCAAAGTGTTTTGTTTTAACTGGAATATGTGTGATAATCCGGAAAAAGGAGAATTTTGGCCCAGGTGGAATCCTTTTTCGGACGGAAATTTGCCACCTAAGGGCTTGGAAAGAGACCATTATTTGCTCTGGATTGCCCGATATATGGTGGGCGAAAAAGACGATAATTATTGGGTCAAACTGGCAGGGATTGCTTTGGAAGGGTTGTTGCAATTTTATGTTTCTAAAATTGAGCAAGCGTCTGCTAATGATTATTTTTTAAGCGAGCTTTTGGAACATGGTCGGCTTAAGAGCGAGGATAAAGATATTTTGCTCAGTTACTATGCTCTTATGCCTAAAGCATATGCCGAAGAGGCTATTCAGAATTTGCAAAATAATACCTTAACCGTGGATAATTATTTGCCAATCGGCAGTTGGGAGAATATTCCGCCTCTTTGGCAAGGGAAAGAGTTTTGTTTTGCCATGATGACAGATTGTCTGATTGAGCGATATTATACAATTAGGCAAGAGGCTGCCGGAAAAACCTACGGACGATGGAAAGTTATGCTGAATAACTTTATTAAGGAGGCAGAATTTTTCGGTTATCATCCGAGAGCGAATCAGGTTATGCAGCATTTGTATTATTTGACCAAAAAGCAACGTAAAAAGATTTTTGCAATGATGCTTGAGCCTCTGATGATTTTTCGAAAGAATTCTATCAGAGAAAGGACTTCGGCAAGTGATGTCTTTTTAAGTGAGCTCAAAGATAATGCGGACATAAAGACCATATATACCATTGCGGATAATAAACCAGCGGCGTTTATGACACGTTTTTTGGTGGATATGGTTATTAAAGAATCTTTGAATAAGGCAGAAACAGAAAAGCAGAATCCATTGATGTTTGTTTTGGATGATTTTGAGATATTGCCTAAGTTTACTTTATTGCATGAGGGCTTACGGCAAGGAGAGACAGCAGGGTTATCTTTTATGTTGTTAACAGATAGTCTTAAAAATATCCATGATAATTACGGTAGAGAAGGTTTGGAAGATATTATTGCCAATACGGCTTATAAACTCTTATTTGCCGAGAATAACAAAAGTCTTAGCAACCACTTTAATCGCTTGGCAATTTACGGGACAAAGTCCGTGCAGATTCCGGCGGTGGAAACAGGTGCTTTCCCGACTGTTAAGCAAGGGTTCTCCGATGCCGGATACTATCACCGGATTGCTAATGATTTGTTGAAAAAAAGTAAGGCTAATATGGTGCGTAAAGGGCAACATTTGTTATTGGCGCAAGGATATTATCATCTGCCGGTTAAGATTAATTCTTGGTATTTTTTGCGTGATGAAAAACTTAAAGAAAAAGCGTTGGCTGAGGCTTCATTCTTTTTGCCGCAAGAGGTTGTTTCTGAGAGAAATATTCAAGATTCAGAAGTGCCTTCATTGTTTGCGGTTTTAAAAGGAGCCGGAATTAATGTTGAGCGCGAGGAGGATGTTGACGCTTATTTGAATGACCAGATAGATGTTGTGGCTGAGGGGATTATGAAGGCTCCGCAAGATAAACAAACAGCTTTAGCTGAAGATATTTCGGAGCGTTGGAGTAAGGAAGGCAGTTTTGATGACCTGAAAGAGAATAAAGAGGGGAAAACGGAAACAAATGATTGGTGGATGGATGAAGATTCTTTTTCTTTGAGCCAAGATATCAGTCAAAATCCGTTTGAAAAACATTAATTTTTTTTATTCTTTGTATACTTGAGTTTGTTAAAAAATCTGCTATAACTATCCTGAATTTTTTATTTAGCGAATCGAAGAAATATGGAAGATACCCTTTTTTCAACACAGGTTAAAAGACCTTTGGCAGATCGGTTGCGCCCGCAGACTTTGGCAGAAGTTGTGGGGCAAAACCATGTCGTGGGTGATGATGCGCCTTTGGGGCGGATGGTGAAAACGGGGAAGATTACATCATTTATTCTTTGGGGACCTCCGGGATGCGGCAAAACGACCATTGCACGTTTGATTGCCGAAAACACAAATTTGTATTTTGAGCAGATTTCGGCGGTGTTCTCCGGTGTGGCGGATTTGAAACGCGTGTTTCAGTATGCGCAGGATAGACGGGCGACACAAGGAAAAGGTACCTTATTGTTTGTCGATGAAATTCATCGTTTTAACAAATCGCAACAAGATGGTTTTTTGCCTTATGTGGAGGACGGCACGATTATTTTGGTCGGTGCGACAACAGAAAATCCGTCCTTTGAGCTTAATGCCGCTTTGCTTTCCAGATGTCAGGTTTTTGTATTAAACCGGCTTGATGAAGATGCGTTTGAAGTGCTTTTGCAACGGGCGGAAAAAGAAGTCGGACGCAAGTTGCCGGTTGATGAAGAAGCCAGAAGTTTTATGAAAGAGATTGCCGACGGTGACGGACGTTATATCTTAAACTTGTGCGAAAGTGTGTTTGCTTATGCCAAAGAGGGCGAGGTTTTTGATAAGGACAGCATCTTAAAAATCGTGCGCTCTCGTGCGCCGATTTATGATAAAGGGCGCGATGGGCATTATAATCTGATTTCGGCTGTGCATAAGTCTTTGCGCGGGTCTGATGTGGATGCGGCGCTTTATTGGGCGGCCAGAATGATTGAGGCCGGAGAAGATCCAAAATATTTGCTTAGGCGATTGACACGTTTTGCCGTGGAAGATGTCTCTTTGGCAGAGCCAAATGCGGTTGTACAGGCAATTGCTTGTTGGGATACTTATGAGCGTTTGGGTTCTCCGGAAGGAGATTTGGCAATTATGCAATTGGTGGCTTATTTGGCAACGGCTCCGAAATCTGTCGGTGTATATAAAGCTATGCATAAGGCGCGGGAGTTGGCGCGAAAGACGGGTTCCTTAATGCCGCCGAAAAATATTTTGAATGCGCCGACCAAGTTGATGAAACAACTGGGGTATAGCGACGGATATGAATATGACCCTGATTGTGAAGACGGTTTTTCGGGAGCGAATTATTTTCCGGACGGAATGAGCCGTGTTAAGCTCTATTTTCCGGTGGATAGGGGTTTTGAACGCGAGATTAAAAAACGGGTGGATTATTTTGATAATCTGCGCCGCGAAAAACAAAAAGCCAAACAGATGGCTAAACAAAAAGAGGAAGAAAAATGAATGTGATTGCGGCAATATTTGTCGGTGGTGGAATGGGGTCTGTTTTAAGACATTTGTTATCTTCTAAAATCGGCAGTCATTGGGGGATTATGTTGATTAATATTTTGGGGGCAATGCTTATCGGTATGGCTTATGCTTATTTTGCCGAAAGAGCTAATTTGCGTCCCGAGGTCAGAGCTTTTATCATTACCGGATTGCTGGGTGGTTTTACGACCTTTTCAACTTATATGTTGGATTTTAATTTGTTGGTCAGTTCGCAGCGAGTTTATGAAGGGTTGGCTTATCTTTTGGGCTCAATCATTGTGGGAATTTTGTTTTTGGCTTGTGGAATTAAGCTTGCCAAAATCTGTTTTTAACAAAAAAATTTTTTATTAAATTATGTCTTATTATTAAAAGTTTTTGACTATGAAAAAAAGAGATGTTTTGTTAGCGTACTGTGGTCTCTCCTCTGAAAAACAACACAATGTTTCATTGAAAGAATTTGCTCAGGCATTGGTGGAAATGACAGAAGTGGAAATTCAGGATTTGGCACGAATTATGAAAGAAGAATACGGCTTGGAAGCTAATCCGATTGTTCTTGAGGCTAAGCCCAAACTGCCTGATGTCAGTTTGCAAAACGCGGTGTTTAAAACGCGGAAGAAAGAGCGACCCTATGTTCCAAAAAAAATCGGAAAGGTTTGTAAAAAACCCGGAAGATGATTCTCTGATTGAAGAAAACTGTTGCGGATATAAAAATCCCAACAGTTTTTTTATTCTAAATTAAGAAGTTTTGATTTATACTGAGCCAAATTTTTGAGAGGAAACGGGAATGGCCGGTGTAAGTATTGTTAAAGTAAAACAAGCAGATGACGGAATGCGCTTAAATCGTTGGTTTTTGAAGTATTATCCGGGATTGTCATTGGGGAGATTTCAGAAACTTTTGCGTACCAAACAGATTAAGGTTGATGGCAAAAAAGCCGAAGCGAATCTGAAACTTGTTGCCGGACAGGAAATTAGAATCCCGCCGCTTGACGAAGAAAAAGCCGTGCCAAATTATGAAAACAAAGTTTCCGCCAAAGATGCGGCTTTTGTGCAAGCGATGGTTATTTATAAAGATGACAATATTATTGTCTTAAATAAACCATCCGGTTTGGCGGTGCAAGGCGGCAGCAATACGACCAGACATATTGACGGAATGCTGGATGCTCTAAAGTTTGGTTTGGAAGAAAAACCCAAATTGGTGCACAGAATTGATAAAGATACGAGTGGTTTGTTGGTGTTGGCCAGAAACCGAAAATATGCCGATTTGCTGACCAAGGCTTTTCGTGAACATAAGCTGCCAAAGACTTATTTGGCTTTGGTTGTCGGTTGTCCCAAAAATGAGGAAGGCGTGATTAAAGCGGCTTTGGAAAAAGTCGGCGAAAAGAGTATGGTTTTAGATGACGGCAAGCCTGCTGTTACCGAGTATAGGGTTTTGGATAATGCCGGAGATAAATTTGCTCTGGTTGAGGCCAAACCTTTGACCGGCAGAACGCACCAAATCAGAGCGCATTTGGAGTATTTGGGTGTGCCGATTGTGGGTGATGACAAGTATTTTGGCGGAGAGAATCGTAAGAAGTTTGGCGAAATTGCCGATAAACTGCATCTGCATGCTTATAAAATTGACCTCTCGGTTATATATAATAAAAAAATGGTATTAAAAGCGCCAATGCCAGCCTATTTTAAGGCAGATTTGGACGCTTTGGGAATTTGTTTTAAGGAGTAAGCTTCAATGAAAAGACTGGTTAAAGTTCTGGGAACAATAATTTTCAGCCTGATTATCATTATTGCCATCGGCGGGTATTTGTTTGTGCGTAATTTTGACTTGAATCATTATAAGTCTTATGTGGAAGAGATTGCAGACAAACAGCTGGGACGTAAGTTGGCGATTAAGGGTAATGCTTATTTGGGGCTTTCACTTATTCCGACTTTGATTGTTGAAGATGTAGAGCTGGCTAATGCGGCTTGGGCTGCTCAGCCGCAGATGGCTAAAATTGAGCGTTTGGAAATCAAGCTTTCGTTGATGCCTTTGTTGCATAAGCAGTTGGTTATTGACAATGTGGAAGTTGTTAAGCCGGAAGTTTATTTGGAGACATCGGCAGAGGGCAAAAATAACTGGGATTTTGCGACAAAGCCGGTTAAATCCGTTCCGGTCAGATCTGTTTCTACATTTAGTTTAATCAGCGAAGCTCAAGCTTTGGAGGTTGATGATAAGGCTGCAACAAATGCTAATCCGGTTTTGCCGTTTTTGGAGGGAATTGCCGCGAAAAATGTTTCCGTATCAAGCGGTTTGGTGCAATATGCCAATGCTAAGACCGGAAAGGTTATGAATGTTATTATCAATAGTTTTAATCTTTCGGCTGAAAGTATGGATGATAATATTACAACTAATTTTGATGTTGATATTGACGGACAAGCTGTTAAAGGTTCGGCTGTGTTGGGCTCGGTTAATGCGCTTTTGAGCGGCAAAGATGTTTATCCGTTTGATGTGGACGTTAATGCTTATGGTATTGATTTAACAGCTATCGGTTCGGCAAGAGATTTGTTTGCCGATGTTTCCTATGCCGCCAATATTAATGTATATAATCCGGCCGGAAATATGCAACTTCCCGAAACAACGCTGAAGGCTCAGGTTGAGGGAACAACACAAGAGGTTAAGGCGCAGATTGCGGCTCTGAATATTGTCAATAATTTGATTAAAGGTAATGTCCGTGCCAATATCGCGGGGCAGGTTCCGGTTGTTGAGGCAAGTCTTCAGAGCGATAAGATTAATTTGGAAAGCTTTAATCCGCAGAGTAACTTGGCTTTTGAAATGCCGTCTTTGATTGCAACGGCGGAAGCTAGTCCGTTGGTGCCGGATACGGCTGTGCCTTATGATGTGTTGAAAGAAGTTAATGCAAAGCTTGATTTGCAGGTTGGACAACTTATCATTAACTCTGGTATGAGCGCACAAAATGTGGAACTCAAGGCTGACTTACAAAACGGCTTGCTAAAAGTTAATCCCTTAAAGCTTAATTTCGGAGGCGGCGAGATTGACGGACAGTTGGAGGTTAATGCGAATACAAAAACAATTCAGCTGGAGATGTTGAGCTCCAATGTTTTGTTGCAGAATTTGCATAAGGAATTTCAGGTTTTGGGTGCAAATGATTTTGGTATTGTTTCCGGCGGAAATACAGATATTAAAATGACCCTAACCGCTGCCGGAAAGACTTATCGGCAGTTGGTACAATCGCTTAACGGGCAGGTTATTGCCATTGTTAATAAATCTGAAGTACAAACCGGAAATATTTCTTTCTTTACGGGAAATTTTGTATCCCAGTTGCTGAGTGTTTTGCCTATTGAAAAAAAGGCGCAACAAAAATTGAACTTGGAATGCGCGGTTGTTCGAGCAGATTTGGGCGCCGGACAGGCTGTTTTCCCGAAGGGTATTGCAATGCAGTCGGATTTGCTTAATTTGGGAAGCAGCGGCAGTATTAATCTAATTAATGATAAAATTGACTTTGATGTGCGTCCTTCTTCCGGAAAGTTGATTAATACGAATGCTTTGCAAGCGTTGTCTTCATTTGTTAAAATTAAGGGAACATTGGAGAGCCCGAAGATTTCTATTGATGACAAAGCAGCGTTAAAGTCGGCGGTCGGTGTGGCTTTAAGTGGACCTGCTTATTTAGGAACTAAGTTGGTAGATGTTGATCCGGCTCCCTGTTATACGGCTTTAAAAGGAACGGCATATCAGAATAAGTTTCCGGCTCCGTCAGCTACGGAACAAGCTGTAAGTGATGTCTATAATGATACAAATGCGGCTGTGGATGATAGTGTGAAAGCTGTTAAACAAACGGTTAAAGATACGACTAAGGATCTTAAAAATACGGCAAAACAGCTGGAAAATACCGCTAAAGATATCTTGAATATGTTTAAACAATAAGGACTTAAAAATGTTGGGCGATTTAGAAAAAGCGCGTGAGGAGATTGCTAAAAACCGTGCGGAGGTTATTGAGCGGTTGGTGCAATTTTCCATGACGGATTTGTTGCTTTTTTGGGGACAAGAAAAAGACCTGATGGAACGTCAAACCAAAATCTGGGGTCCGATTTTGGCTTGGGCAGAAGAAAAGATGAAGGCTAAATTTGTTACAACTCAGGGCTTGGATGTGCCGCAGGAAAATCAGACTTCAGGATATCGTCTAAAAGTGTTTTTAGAAAGCCTTTCGGACAAGGAGCTGACGGCTTTTTATGCGGCGGCTTTGCAAATGCGTTCCGTTTTGCTTGCTGCTGCTTTGGTCAGAGGAAAAATCAATGCCGAAGAGGCTTTTCAGGCAGCATTCTTAGATGAACTTTGGCAAGCTGAGAATTGGGGCTCTGATGAAGAAGCCGAAAAGCGCCGCCAAACGATAAAATCAGAAATTGAGGAAATTGAGCGTTTTCTTCATGAGCCGGATAAAAAATAAATGCAAAAAGAAGTTTATCTAAAGATTGATGGCAGAGTGCAGGGTATCGGTTTTCGGGCTTGGGCTGTGCGTACGGCCAAAGAGCTTAATGTTTCCGGTTGGGTCAGAAACGTTGACGACGGTACTGTTGAAATTCGAATGAAAGGTGAAGAAGACCAGATTGATGAGATGATTAAGCGTGCTTATCAAGGACCGATGTTGGCACGGGTTGACGAGGTAAAATTTTTGCCTAAACCGCCAAGCTATTTTTTGCCGGAAGTAACAGATGGGGCATTCTTTCGTATTTGAAGAAAAAAGTTGATTTTTGTCTAAAAGAGGCTTATGTTGTAAGCTCAAAAATCAATTATAAATTCTTTAGCTATGTTAGAAATTATTTACGTTGAAACTCCAATGTGGAGAGATGTTTTGCTCCTGATGTTGGATTATTTTTTGTTTTTGATGCTTTTGACGGTTGTCGGAGCATTGTTAAGCAGTCAAAGAACAACCATGTATTGGTTTGTGATGATGTCTGGGATTTGTGCGCTTTTGGCGGTTTTGGCTTTGACGTTTCTGACCGGAAGCGGAATTCTTTTGTTTGCCGGTATCTTGTTTGCCTTTGTTCTGCCAATATCTTACTTTAGGCAGAAGAAGATTATTATGGGTGAAGAAGCTGAAAAAGGCAGGCTTTATAAGCTGGAAAAGCGTATGAAAGAAAAACAGATTACTGAGAAGGCGATGGAAAAAATCAGCAAGGAAAATCCGACGCGGTTTATGCCCAAATCTGCAGAATGAAAAAGAGGGGATTGTTTTATAATAACAATCCCCTCTTGGTTTATTTGTTGTTGATGAGCTGATTATATTCGTCTTTTTTGTGTTTGAGCTTTTGCTCATCATCAGCGTTCAAAACCGCAGGCTTGCGCGCAATGACATATTGCGGCAGGAGTTTTTTGACTTCAGCAACGGGTAAGCCGAAAGCTTGAGCTTTGATGCGGATTTTTTTGCCTTGTCCGGCTGAAACGCGTGGCGTGATTTCGCCTGAGTCAGCATCTTCAAACTCGGTCAAAGTCAGGCGCAGATTGTCTAAACTTCCGGGAAGCAAAAATTCTATGAATTCGCCGGAGTTGATATAATTGCGAACTTCAAAAATAGCATCATCACCCTGCCACTCAACAATAGAGCCGGCAAAAAGCCAATCGCCGAGCGTGCGTGTATATTCGTAATTTTGCGAGATGTTGGTTAAGGCTCCGTCATGGAAACCCAAACAATAGCCGCGATTTTGCAAAGTGTTTAAGTCCGGCATATATTTTTCGTAATTCCAATTTTCAGAATCTTTATACCAGTCATCAATGGCTTGGCGATAGGCGCGAGCGACAACAGCTGCATAATATTCGGTTTTGTTGCGGCCTTCAACCTTGAGAGAGTTCATGCCGATGCCAAGCAAATCCGGCAGGCGCGGCATCAGGCACATATCTTTAGAGTTGAGCATGTAGCCGCCATGCTCATCTTCAACGACCTCATAATATTCTCCGGGGCGAAAATCCTCCTCCAGTAAAAACTCAAAGGCGTTTTTGTTCTCGGGTGTAATTTCAACTTCTTTGATATTGCCGTCTTTAAGCCGCAAGTGTAATTTATAATGCCAGCGGCAACAATGGGCGCATTTGCCTTGGTTGGCACTGCGGTCCGCCAGATAATTGGAGATGAGGCAGCGTCCGGAATAAGACATACACATTGCACCGTGCATAAAACATTCCAGCAAAATGTCGGGGCATTGTTCGCGAATTTCTTTCATCTCGGCAAAGGTGACTTCTCTGCCTAAAACGCAAAGTTTGGCTCCTTGTGCTTGCCAGAACTTAACGGCTTGAGCCGAGCAGATGTTGGCTTGCGTAGAAACAAACAAGTTTAACTCCGGCGCGTGTTCCTTAACATACATAAAAACGCCGGGGTCGGCAATAAGCACCCCGTCGGGTTGAAGGTGACGTAAGGTTTCAACAAATTGCGGAAGTTTTTCGACATCGCGGTTGTGCATGAATAAATTCAGCGTCAGGTAGATTTTTTTGCCGTGTTGACGTACAAATTCAATGCCTTCTTGTAATTCTTCCATTGAAAATTTGGATTGTGCGCGGAGGCACATATCGGGAGTGCCGGCATAGACGGCGTCTGCTCCGTATAAAATGGCGGTTTTGAGTTTGACCAGCGAACCCGCTGGCAATAAGAGCTCTGATTTTGTCATATTTTTAATCCTTTACGGTAACGTTTTGCGTTAAGACCTGGAGGCGTCCGAGCGGGGTTGATTCTATTTCAACTTTGGCAATGAAGGGGAGTTTTTTATTTTTCTCTTCCATTATCCAAAAATAAATAGGTTCATCTTGCGTAATGTCCCAAAGCAAGTCATCTCCCGAAGAGCCAAGGCTGTCAATATACATAGAGCATTTTACGGCTTCCCCTTTGAACGGAAGTTGCTCGTCAGCGAGGTGTTCTTTGCCTTCGTCTTTAAAAATGACATCATATCGGCGTTTGCCGTCAAAAACTTCCATACGAGAATCGCAGAATTTTAATTTGTTGTATTGGCGAGCCAGCTCAGCAAAAACGGTTTGCAGGTCGGTTGTGTCTTTGTTCTTGGCATCAGGCAAGATATCCACCTTTTTTTCTTTGCCGTTTTTGGAGCTTAAACGGTATAAAGGTGTGCCGTTTTTATCATAAACCAATTCTCGGCTGCGGCTTGAAAAACGAGACTTTGATTTATATTTGTAACTCATGGTTTCAAGCTCGTCGCCGTTGATGCGTCCGGTGGTGGCATAGTCGGCACGGAAAGGATATAGAGTGTCAAACAAGCCATTGGTTTTGACAACGGATTCAACCCGATATTCGGTCGGGGTGAGGGCATATTCAAAATTGGTACGGCTGGCATCAAACGGACCGATTTGTACGCTAAAATCATGGCTTACAGTGAATGCCTGAGCCGTTGCTGTTTTGAGCAGAATTACGGCGGATAAAAACAGGTGGATTTTCTTCATTTATTTTAGTCTTTCTTAAATAATTTTGCTTATTATTACCACAAAAATTGTTTTAATAAAGGACAAAATTAAAATGGCAAAAAAAGTTTTGGTCTTGGCGGGAGGTTTTTCGGCTGAGCGAGAGGTTTCGTTGGTTACGGGAAAATGTGTTTGCGAGGCCTTGAAGAAAGCCGGTTATGAAGTTTTCTTTCATGACTGGCAGAACGGTTTTGAACTGGTTGAGGTTTTGAAAAAAGAAAAACCCGATGTTGTCTTTAACGCTTTGCATGGTAACTGGGGTGAAGATGGTGAAATTCAGGGCTTTTTGGATGTTTTGCAAATTCCTTATACACATTCGGGGTTACGCGCTTCGGTATTAGGAATGGATAAATTTTTGACCAAAGAATTGGCACAGCTTAATAATATTAAGGTTCCGCAAGGCGAAAAAAAGACTTTTGCCGAATTTAAGCTTTATGGAACACAAGTGCCGATGCCTTATGTGCTTAAACCGGTGAGCGATGGCTCCTCTGTCGGGGTCTATATTATTCGTAAAGCGCAGGATTTGGCACAAGTTTCTTATGAAGATGACCGAGATATTTTGGTAGAAAAGTTTATTGATGGGCAAGAACTTACTTGTATGGTTTTGAACGGCAAGGCTTACGTCGTAACCGAGCTTCGTGCATCTGATGAGTTTTATAATTATCGCGCCAAATATACCGATGGGGTTACTGAGCATATTTTACCGGCAGAAATTCCTGCCGAAGTGGCTGATTGTTGTAAAAACTATGCTGAAAAATTACATCGTATTTTGGATTGTTCAGGTGTTTCGCGTTGTGATTTTCGTTATAACCCCAAAGACGGCGTTGTCTTGCTTGAAATCAACACCGCTCCGGGGATGACAAATCTCTCCCTTGTCCCTGAGCAGGCCAGATATATCGGAACAAGTTATGAGCAGTTATGTGCTGGGTTGGTGGAAGCGGCAACTTGCAGAAAAATTGTATAATGGTTTTCTAAAGCACTTTGGCTGCAGGTTCGGAAAATTCATGTACTATGTGTACACTAAAATTTTCCTCACTTTGCAAAGCACTTTATAAAATCCATTCTCCAATTTTTCTAAGGAGATGCGGAAGATGGTTTTCTAAAGCACTTTGGTTGCAGGTTCGGAAAATTCATGTACTATGTGTACACTAAAATTTTCCTCACTTTGCAAAGCACTTTATAAAATCCATT